>NZ_FNPV01000003.1:103579-417510 GCF_900107405.1 Tindallia californiensis
AACTACTCAACTACTCAACTACTCAACTACTCAACTACTCAACTACTCAACTACTCAACTACTTTGGAAATCCACTTCTTCCAAACTTTTCTTTCACACTTCCAAACTCAGTACCTGCATAACCAATGCGTCTGCGAGAGGATTCAAGGAAGGAGTAGCTCTCCTTGTAGTATCATTATAGCAAAAGAGTGAATGTTTTGCAAGTTAAAAAATAATATTTTTTTGATAAAAGGACAGTCATTTTCATGACTGCCCTATCACTTGCTATTCCTTTTACAGGAGGATTACATCATGGGCATTCCGCCGCCCATGCCTCCTCCCATGCCGCCCATACCGCCAGCAGCTGGTTCTTCTTCTTTAATATCTACAACAGCACTTTCTGTTGTTAGTAGCATCGCTGAAATGGATCCTGCATTTTGCAATGCACTTCTTGTTACTTTCATCGGATCTACAATACCTGCCTGAATCATATCAACATATTTTTCGTTCAATGCATCAAAACCGTGGTTTTTCTCAGAATGCATTACTTTCTCAACAATAACAGAACCTTCAAGGCCTGCATTTTCAGCAATTTGTCGTAGTGGCTCTTCTAATGCTCGCTTCACAATTGCCGCACCAGTTTTTTCGTCGCCTTCCAGGGTGTCTACTAGTTCGCCCAAGGCTGGTACTACATTTACAAGAGCCGTACCACCACCGGCAACAATACCTTCTTCCACAGCTGCACGAGTTGCATTTAACGCATCTTCGATACGAAGTTTTCTTTCTTTCAGCTCTGTTTCAGTCGCAGCACCTACTTGAATTACAGCAACTCCACCAGATAATTTCGCTAATCTTTCTTGTAATTTTTCTTTATCAAAATCTGATGTGGTATCTTCAATTTGTGTTTTGATTTGAGAGATTCTTTCTTGAATTTTCGCTTGATCTCCATTACCTTCAACAACAGTCGTGTTTTCTTTGTCAACTTTAACAGTTCTTGCTGAACCTAACATATCAATATCAGCATTTTTCAACTCAAAGCCAAGTTCTTCAGAAATAACTTGTCCTCCAGTTAATGCCGCAATGTCTTCTAGCATCGCTTTTCTTCTGTCTCCAAAACCTGGTGCTTTAACCGCTACGCACTCAAAAGTTCCTCTTAGCTTGTTCACCACTAACGTAGCAAGCGCTTCCCCTTCGATATCTTCAGCGATAATAACCAGTTTTCTTCCTTGTTGAACAATTTTTTCTAACAATGGTAGTATTTCTTGTACATTAGAGATTTTCTTGTCTGTAATAAGAATATACGGATCACTGTATACAGCTTCCATTTTTTCAGAATCGGTTACCATGTAAGGAGAAAGGTACCCACGATCAAACTGCATTCCTTCAACCATGTCTAAGGTAGTTCCCATTGATTTAGATTCTTCAACGGTAATAACACCATCTTTACCAACCTTATCCATTGCATCGGCAATTAAGGAACCAATTTCTTCATCCGCCGCTGAAATAGCTCCAACCTGAGCAATCGACTCTTTTCCTTCGACTGGTAAGGAAATATTTTTCAGTTCTTCCACTGATTTTTCAACCGCTTTATAAATACCTTTTTTCAAAATCATTGGATTAGCACCAGCCGCAACATTTTTAAGTCCTTCCCGAACAATTGCTTGAGCTAACAAAGTGGCGGTTGTTGTACCGTCTCCGGCAACATCATTGGTTTTGGTCGCTACCTCTTTCACCAATTGCGCTCCCATGTTTTCAAACGCATCTTCCAGCTCTATTTCTCTTGCTATTGTCACTCCATCGTTAGTAATCAGAGGAGAACCAAATTTTTTATCTATAACAACGTTTCTTCCTTTTGGACCTAATGTAATTTTAATGGTGTCCGCCAGCTGGTTCACACCACTTTCCAAAGCGCGTCGTGCATTTTCACTAAATTTAATATCTTTTGCCATGTTTTAATACCCTCCTTGATGATTTTAATATCTCGATATGATCAATTTACTCAACAATCGCTAATACTTCACTTTGTCTTAAAATAGTAACTTCTTCACCGTCAAGTTTCACTTCTGTTCCGGAGTACTTTGAAAAAATAACTTTGTCACCTTTTTTTAATTCCATTTTCACTTCTTTACCTTCTACCATGCCACCTGGTCCTACTGCCATTACTTCTGCCATTTGTGGCTGCTCTTTAGCACTTCCCGGTAAAACGATACCGCTTTTTGTTTTTTCTTCTGCCTCTAGTTTCTTAATAACAACTCGATCTCCTAATGGTTTAATTTCCATACCTGATACTTCCTCCTTTTCCTATTTCAAGATAATTATTGACATTGTATTGTTAGCACTCACCGTCATCGAGTGCTAACACACTACTATCATATAGAAAACCGAATAAGGATGCAAGGTTATTTTTTGGCAAATACTAATTATTTTTCCTCTTTTTTCTAAAATAAATTCATATAACTTTGTTTTACTTCATTTTTCTTCCATTTCCTTTCTTTTTGTTTAGATAACCAAAAAACTCCTTGTCTCTTATCGACAAGGAGTCTGGAACCAAAAGGGCCTTTCCTATAAAAAAACTTCTATTATTTGTAGAAAATATTGGGCAGCAGGTTGCACCAACGGATAAAAAACAGGGATAAAGACGGCTGGAAGCAGATTACCTACAGGTACTTTTTTAATTTCTAAAATATTCATCGAAATTCCGATGATAAGCAAACCGCCTACCGCCGACATTTCTATGACAACCGCCTCGGTCAGCAAATCTGCCAGACTCCCAGCGGCGATAGTAATTAAGCCTTGGTAAATAAACACACTCACAGATGAAAGCAATACTCCTAGCCCCAGGGTTGATGCAAAAATCACAGAAGATACTCCATCTAACAGAGATTTTGCATATAGGGTCTCGTGATTTCCTGTCATCCCACTTTCAAGAGCTCCGACAATAGCCATTGCTCCTACACAATAAATCAAGCTAGTCGTCACAAACCCTTTTGCCACTAAGCCTTCTCCTTTTCCCACTCTTTTTTCCATCCATCGCCCCAGCACCTCTAGTTTCTCCTCAATTTCTAAGGCTTCCCCCATAATACCACCAAAGACAATGGAAAAAATGACTACCAGCATGTTTTCTGTTTTCAGCGCTCCTGATACACCGATCACAAAAACAGATAAGCCCAGCCCCTGCATCACAGTTTGCTTAAATCTTTCAGAAATGCCTTTTCGTAATAACAATCCTACGGTGCCGCCAATAAGAATAGCCACACTATTGATAATGGTGCCCAACATTAGGCATCTTCCCTTCTCTTTTCTGGTACCAGGTAATCATGTCAGGTAATCATGTGTTGTTTTAGGTTTTGCTATAAAAGCATCGGATCGTAGATATGAATAGACTCATGGATCAAGTTTCCATTCATTACGTCAAAGTACACCATGGTTCGTTGACCACCTTTTGTCACCCGAAAACTATGCACTAATTTTGGGGCGTAGTGGGTATCAAAAGACCTTACAACACTTAAACCGTTATATGTCATCATCCCAAGCTCACTTGTCCACTGCTTTCTAATGTCCTGTCGCGTGATAACCACCGGTGTGGTTGGCACTTGGGTACGGCAGTAGCCATTTTGTAATTGTAGTAACCGACCATCCACAGCCGACACCTGAACACGATAGGCATCACTGATAATCTCAATGTCATCCCTTAATGGAGCAAATAAGAAGGCATAAAAAGGTTCTTCTGTCGTTCCATTAACCGGTTGAAAGTAAACTTCTTTACTAAACTCGCCTTCATAGTCTATATAGCGAAGGGCTGTTTCCATTGCTTCTTCCATCGTAAGGTGAACCTCTCCCGGCGAAGGCATTAATGTCTGAAATCCTCTGATGCGTCCATTTTGAGCATCAATTTCAATTCTACTTTCCTTTCCATTCTCTTGTCGCAAAATCATTCTATAAGCATGAATTCCATTCCGAATGAAGACCGTTTCCTGTTCCGGAACAATTTCAACAGGTTCCAGAAAAGCCATAGCATCCCATGCTATTTCAACAGCTTCTTCTATCTCCATATATTCCGGATGGTAGTTCGGGGTAGCGCTATGGCGATAAAGAACCGCTATTTCCTGTATTTGCTCCGAAATCTGCCCAAGTCCTCCATCCGATCGGCTCGGATCCACCAACTTGTCCAGCCGTCCTTCGATGTTATGGTAAATCATTAGAAAACGCTGTAATTGATCCTGCATTTTTTCCAACATTTCCCTGTCGTAGTAACTAAGCTGTTCCTTCTGATTTTGATATTGGCGGTCTAAATGATTCATGATGACATTTCGTAAAGCCTCTATTCCTTCAAGCCCTTCCTGAAGGCGCTTATTCGGTTGATCCTCTCTTTCATTCAGCATCACCCATTGCTGGAAGGCAGAAGCTAGTTCTTCCAGTCCCCACTGTAGCCTCATTAATGATTCCGGCGATTCGCTTTCTAACAGTAAATCCATCTGTCTGATGCTATGCCTGGTGATCCGTTCAATATTTTCAGATGTCATCTGGCGGACAACTTCTAAATGATGTTCTTGTTTTTGTACTTCCCGGTATAAGAATCCATTTATTAAAAAACTGATAAACAGCACCGACGCAATAATGGCTGTCAGTTTATTTGCTTTCAAAAACCTTCCCCTCCTTTTGCCTGCATTTCTATTATATGAAAAATACGATTCCCTGACAACTTAATTTTTCAAGCCACAACTCTATCTGTTTAAGACACTTTTTGAAAGTGTATGATATAATATGTAAAACCAATTTTTATCAAACTTTATAAAACACTAAGGAGGTTCTTCTGATGGATTTAATCATCAAGAACGGAACAATTGTGACCGCTAAAGACACTTATGCAGCCGACGTGGGCATAAAGGATGGCAAGGTAGTTTTAATCGGCAAGGTTCTCAGACACTCAGATGCAGAAATCGTCGATGCGTCCGGAAAACTGATTCTCCCTGGCGCCATTGATAGTAATACGCATCTTGGAATGCCGTTAAATAATATTCAGGCTGCTGATGACTGTGCATCCGGTACTTGTGCAGCTGCCTGCGGTGGAACAACCACCATTTTTGACTATGTTATTCAACAACCGGGAGAAAGCATGATGGAAACCATTCGCAAAAGAAATGACCTTTTCGAAAAAGGGTCTTATATTGATTATTCCTTTAATGTTTCTCTTACCAATGTCACCCCTGAAATACTGAAAGAATTTAAAGAAGCTGTGGATTTTGGAGTCAATCAATTCAAAATTTTTATGATTTACAGCAAGGAGCATCTTATGACAGATGACGGCACTTTTGTCAAAGCCATGATCCTAGCCAAGGAGTTAGGTGCTCGGATGGCGGTACATGCTGAAAACCCTTATATTATTAATATGCATACGGAGGAATTTTTAGCCGAAGGAAAAGGGCATCCATGGTACCATTACCAAAGTCGTCAGGAATACGTTGAAACAGAAGCTGTGAAACGTGCTGTTTACTGGGCTACTTCCTTCAACACACCTTTATATATCCCACATTTAGCTTGCAAAGAAGGTTTAGACGAAATATCAAGAGCACGCAATGAAGGTTATGATATTCTGGCAGAAACATGCCCACATTATCTCTACTTCACCAATGAAGTTTATAAATATGAAGGGGCTCAAAACTATGTTTGTTCGCCACCTATTAAAGGACCAGAAAGTCAGGATGCTTTATGGGACGGCATTAAACGTGGGGATATTTCAATTGTTGCTACGGACCATAGCCCTTTCCAGTCCCATGAAAAGGCGGCCGGCTTAGAAGATTATACAAAAATTCCTAATGGCGTTATGGGAATCGAAAATATGTATCCTTATATGCTTAGTGAAGCGAATAAAGGTAGACTATCTTTCAACAAAGTAGTGGAAGTGTGTTCCAGTAACCCAGCGCATCTTTTTGGCTGTGCACCTCAAAAGGGCACGATTGCCATCGGCAGCGATGCCGATCTGGTCGTTTATGACCCAGAAAAAACCTTTGTAGTAAAACCCGAAAAAATGCATTCTAATGTCGATCACACTATTTGGGACGGTGTTGAATTTTCCGGGTATCCTATCAAGACATTCTCTCGCGGAAAATTAATTTACGATAACGAAAAATTTGTGGGCGAAAAAGGTTGGGGACAGTTTCTAAAGCGAAATCCACTTTATTAAAAAACATTTGTTCAGCATTTATGGAGGTTTCCTATGAAAAGGGTTAATTGTCTTAATTGTCGCTACTTTAAGATCACATGGAATCCTAAACATCCCAGAGCTTGCACTTTCTTTGGGTTCAAAACTTCCAAGCTGCCTTCTCAGCTAGTATTTGAATCTACAGGCGAAGCCTGTCAGCAGTTTAAGCAACGGCGTAAAAAAACGAATCATGATTGAAATTTTCGCACATGAATCATCACCTGATCTATATGCAGCGAAGTCATGCCTTCTACTTCATCGATAATACTTTGTTGGAGTTTTTGTAAGGTTTTAGGAATGGAGACTCCATAAACAACCCTAACCTCCAATTGAATTTCCAGCCCCGTGGCCGAATTTTGAACAAAGGTTCTACCTACGGGCTGTACTTCCGAAAACTGGTTGAAACTATAATGCACCAAACTTCGGATCACTCCGTCGGATATTGTATAATTCCCCTTATAGCTGAAGGTAGGTCGTACAACTGACTTGTAATGCTCCGGTGATCCGCTCTCTTTTCCAAGACTCCGGAGAGCCTTAATAGGATTAAGGAAGTATCCTGAAAAATCTTTCTTTAATTGCAGGGCAGGAACGGGAATGACATGCTTCCCTTCCTGCCTTCTTATCTTTTTTGCAAGTTCTATCTCTTCACGGCTTACTAAATCCTCTAACCATAGGACAGTCTCCGGTTCACCAAGAGATAGATGCTCGCTGATAATATCCACCATTTTCCGAGAAGTGCCCAACACCATAATCGATTCAGGCTTTTCTTTTTCCAGGGTTTCTATTACTTTCTGCCGATGCTGCCGATCCATAAACAAAGCTCTCCTAACAGCCCCCAATCGTGATGCTTCTCGCTTTGCTGATTTTCCTGCTAGAATTTTATTTTCTCTGATGAGCAGCCCATCATCAATAAGATATCGAATATCCCGTTGACTTGCCAGACTCATTGCTTGATAGCTTTTACCAGTCCCACTGCTTCCAATTAAAAAAATCACTTTCATTAGACAACCTCCGAGTTTTTAATGATCTATTGTCCTTTTTGTTTTTCACGATATTTCATATCCACCTTAACTAAAAATTTAAGAATTGCTTTTTCTTCATTGAAGGTAAATTCATCTAACAATTCAAAGAGCTCCCTTTGCTCCTGTTTTCGATATTCCAGCAATAAGGCTTCTCCTTGTTCTGTTAAAACCAGTTCTTTGATTCGTTTATCCTCATCAGAATCTGCTTTGTAAATCATTTTTCGCTCAGTCAAACGCTTTACAGCAGACGTGATATCGTTCCGTTTCAGTCCAGTTTCGGTTATGAGCTTTTGAATACTGCTCCCTTTTCCTTTGCCCATATAACTCATTAACATCAAGTCCAGTATTTGCAAAGATTTTTTTCCAGAAAAGTTTCTTTTTTTATCTTCTATGATTAATGCATGTAGCAGCTTTTCTATATACTCATAAATTTGAACATAATAATTTCTCATCACGATACCCCTGACCCTCTGTATGATTTTCATCATATTATACCACGAATGAAGGTCTGCGAGAAATTTCTTTAAGCACACTAAAAAGCTCGAATATACAGAGATATTCGAGCAAGAACATAATGGAGATTAAGGATTTTGTTGTTCATCTCTTTGCATTTTCAGCAAATATGAAATAACAAACAGACTATCGCTTAAATGAACATTCTCCTGAACAATGTTTTCCGGAAGAATAATATCCACCGGCGCAAAGTTCCATACCGCCTTGACAGGCAACTTAACCAACTGATCAGCTACATCTTGTGCATTTTCAGAGTTTGTACAGATAACACCAATGTCTACGCTTTTGTTTTTTGCAAATTCTTCTAGCTCATCAATGTCCAGCACCGGAACGTCTCGGATTTTCAATCCAATAAGTCTTGGATTTTTTTCAAACAGCGCCAACACATGAAACCCCTTTTTTTCAAAGTTCGAGTAATTAGCGATTGCCTGTCCTAAGTTTCCAGCTCCAACAATGACGGTGTTATAGTGTTCTGTCAAGCCTAAAATTCGGCTGATTTCCGTGTAAAGTTCTGATACATCGTACCCATAACCCTGTTGCCCGAACCCACCAAAACAATTTAAGTCCTGACGAATTTGAGAAGCTGTAAACCCAATCATTCCGCTGAGCTCTTTAGACGATATCCTTGTCACATCTTTTTCCATTAATTCTTTCAGCCGTCTATGATACTTTGGAAGTCTTCTGATAACGGCCATTGACACATCTTTGTGATCTTTTTTCAACTTTTTCACCTCTTTATCTCGGGATGACAGGATGTTCATAGTCTATTATAATATAAATGGAGTCATAAAAAAACGTTTTTTTTTTAACAAATCAAAAATTCTGCCAATACTAACTTTTATCCATCAAAAAGGAGCAAAAAATGATTATCTTATCTGTCAATCAACTAGTCAAAAGTTTTGGCACTGATCTTATTCTGGATCAGGTGTCTTTTTCCATACAGCAAAAAGAAAAAGTCGGTTTAGTGGGAGCCAACGGTGCTGGCAAATCCACACTTTTTCAAATGATTGCTGGCGAAATACCCTTTGATAGTGGAAATATCCATATTCCCAATCATATTCAGTTAGGACGCCAAGATCAACTGCTGCATTTCAAACCTGAAGAAACTGTTTTTGATCATTTGATCTCTATTTTTACGCCTCTAATACAAATGGAGTCTCAGCTGCGTGAAATGGAGGCGACAATGAGCAACCTTGGAACAGACCCTCATAAAAGCAGAGAATTAGAACTCCTTATGCAAGAGTATAGCCTGCTTACAGAAGATTTCGAAGCACAAAATGGCTATGGTTTCAGAAGTGAAGTTCGGGGGGTTCTGAATGGCCTTGGTTTTTATGGTGACGACTTTTATCAGAAAGCATCGCTTCTCAGCGGTGGCCAAAAAACCAGATTAGCCTTAGCACGTCTATTATTGAGCAAGCCCAACCTGATTTTACTGGATGAACCTACCAATCATTTAGACATTGATTCGGTCCAATGGTTAGAAGGATTTTTGAAAACCCACCCTTCCTCATTGTTAATCATTTCACATGACCGTTATTTTTTGGATCAGGTAACAGACCGAACATTGGAGCTTGATCAAACCCATTTGATGGACTTTACCGGAAGCTATAGCCTTGCATTAAAAAAGAAAGCGGCTCTATTGGAATCTATGGAACGTCGACGAACTCGTCAAATGAAAGAGGTTCGTCAGCAAGAAGATCTGGTGCGCAAATTAAAGCAACATGGAACAGAGAAACTGGCAAAACGTGCTGCCAGTCGAGAAAAAAAGTTATCCAAAATGGAAGTCGAATCAAAAAAACATGCCACCCCGGTGCTCTCTTCCCTACAATTTCAAATACAAAGAAGCAGCGGCCGCCACGTACTAACGGCTGAAGAGGTGAGCAAACAATGGCCCGGTCACTCCCCATTGTTCCAAGATATTTCTTTTACTCTGGAACGTGGTGACAGAATGGCTTTGGTGGGACCAAACGGCATCGGAAAAACCACCTTGTTTCGAATCGCGATGAACCTCACCGAAGCAACTCGGGGAACGATCCAGTTCGGCCATCAGGTAAAGCCGGCTTATTATCACCAGGAACTTACGCAGCTCAACGAAAAACTGACCGTACTGGAAGAGATGCAGGAGAGTTTTCCTCAGCAAAAAGATTCTTTTTTACGAACCTGTTTGGGCTCTTTACTTTTTTTTGGTGATGATGTTTTCAAACCAATACACCTTCTTAGCGGTGGGGAAAAAGCCCGACTTTCTTTGCTTAAAATCATGCTTTCTCCACATAATTTACTCCTGTTAGATGAGCCCACCAACCATTTGGATATCCCTGCCAGAGAAAATTTAGAGGTAGCTTTGAATCAATATGATGGTACCATCTTTTTCATCTCTCACGATCGCTATTTTATGAATCAGATCGCTACGAAAATATTAGAACTGACACCTTCCGGTGCCACTACTTATCTCGGGAACTACGATCAGTATTTAAGGAAAAAAAAGCAATTGGAACTCGAAGAAGACCTTTTACCATCGCCGGCCATCACCAAAACCCAAAGTAAGCAGGAGAAAAAAAAAGAGCGAGAACGGCGAATGCAGGCAAAATCTCATCAAAAGGCATTAGACCAATTAGAACAGGACTTGGAAACCGTAGAGGCGGCTATTGTAGAAACAGAAGAAGCAATGTGTTTACCGGAAGTGTTTCAAAATCCGGAGAAAAGCAAAAAGCTCCACCAGAAAAGGCAGGAGCTGGAAGCTACAAGAGATTCCCTTTACAAGGAATGGGAGTCCTTATTGGATTAATCCTTCCTAAAAAAGATTAACGTCTTTCGCCTATAGGAATGCTGGCTTTTGCGTTCAGATCCCATCCAGAGCGGTAACCTAGGCAGTAATCATGGTATCCTGCACAGGCAATCATTGCCGCATTGTCGGTACAAAGGGACATCTCTGGTACATAAAAGGTCTTTCCTTGCAGCTTGCAAGCTTCTTGCAAGCTGTTTCTTAAAAGACTGTTGGCCGCCACACCACCAGACAACAGAATCTGAGATAATCCTTGATCTTTCGCACAAGCCATAGTTTTCTTTACCAGCACATCCACTACGGCTTTTTGAAAACTGGCCGCCACATCCGGTATCGAAACTTCTATGTTTTTCATCCGACAACTGTTTAAGTAATTTAAAACAGCTGATTTCAATCCACTAAAACTAAAATCATAATGATCCTCTTCCATCAATGCCCTTGGAAATAGGATTGCCTCCGGATTCCCCTTTTGGGCTTGTTCATCGATAAACGGTCCGCCGGGATAGCCTAACCCTAGAGCTCTTGAAATTTTGTCAAAGGCTTCACCTGCCGCATCATCTCTTGTTTTTCCAAGAATTTCATAGTGACCGTATGTTTCCATTTTGATAAGATGTGTATGACCACCAGATACAATTAAAGCCAGTAAGGGTGGTTCCAATTCCGGGTATTGTATAAAATTCGCCTGCAAATGTCCTTCAATATGATGAACTCCGTTAAGAGGCACTTCCAGAGCGTAGGCCATCGCCTTCCCATAAGCTACTCCTACCAGCAAAGCCCCTACTAATCCCGGGCCATAGGTTACGGCTATCTGATGAATATCCTTCAACGTTTTTCCTGATTTTGTCAGAGCCTCTTCCACTACCTGGTGAATACATTCCAAATGATATCTGGAGGCTACCTCCGGCACAACGCCTCCAAATTTCCGATGTTCCGGAATCTGTGACGCAATCATATTGGACAACACCTTTCTTCCATCCTGCACAAGGCTTACTGCCGTTTCATCACAACTGGTTTCAATCCCCAGGGTTATCCAGCCTTTCGGTGGGTATATAAGCCTTTTATCCTTCGCCAGGTGCAATGCTCATTCCTCCTTTTCCTTTTGAAATGTTAGTATCTCCAAATCGGGAATCAACGATCTGTCCCAGTCCCATTAACTTAAATAAGAATGTAAAGACTTTTCCAATCACCGTTATTTCCAACAGTATAAACAAAAGTGTTCCTATCAATAATTCAATCATACTTCCCCATTCTTTATGAAGGCTTCTGGCTATTTTTCGACCAAAAGCAATTTTAACGGTGGTATTTGCGCCAAATTCCATCAACATAAAGGTTGGAATAACTACGGATATAAGGGGTGCTCCCACTACTGATATCGCAAGAATTAGAATAAGAATCCAGGCTCCTGCATTAACCAGCAGCCCTATCAACGTCTTCCTTCCTACCTCATCGAAGGAAGCTTCGGCCATGCGCTCGAATCTCTCCGGAAAAACAAGAATAGCAATCACACCTAAGATAAAAGCAACGATCTGTTTGATAAGAAAAATGATTGCCAATAAAGCAGCCAGTAACCCAATCCCACTGAACTGAAAAGGCATTCCCCCTAAGACATCGATATGACTTCCCTCAACCGTGGTATCTTCCAGTCGTAACCCGCTTCCCATAATGGCAATAGCATCTCCGCTAATATGAGAGTGGTCCTTTCCTTCCACACCTCCCAAAATGGAGATAACATCCCCCTGAGCGGAGGCTCTGGTTAATGCAACGGATTGAAAAATAGATACCACGTCTCCCTGCACATGCCCTTCCTGTAAGGCAATGGAGCTGAAAATACCAACAACATCGCCTTTAACCTGTCCACGAATTTCCGTATGACCAAAAAAAGTAACCACATCTCCATTCACTATTTCGTTATGATCCACCGTAACAGAACTAAAAAACTGAATTTGTTGACCTAGTTCAATGGTTTCTGTTGCCGCATTGGCAGGAAGAAGGAGAAGCCCTGTGAGAAATACCAATAAGCTTATGGTCTTCCAACTAAACTTTTTCATAGCCTTCCCTCCCGCGGACCCTTCATCATTTTCTGAATAGAGAAATGTACCAGCAACAATAATAACAACAGATTTACCACACCAAAAGCATACCATAGCTGATGATCCTGACTAAGCCTGGATATCAGGTCTACCACCAACAGGCAGGGCGCCAGAACGTACTGAATCATTCTCACAATAATCGTTTCGTAAATCCTTATGGCTGTATGCATCGCCGTAAACTGTGGTAAACGTGCCGCCACCAGGTGACTCAGCCATTGAATTGTTTCAATCGTTAACGCATGAATCATGATTAACATTCCCATCATCACCAGCAAATGACCGCTATGGTGTTTTTGAAGCACCTTCCTTTCTTTGTGGTAAAGATTTAAATCAATCCTACTCATTACCTGTCGATTAAAGTCCGTTGAAGGATCTAATAGCGGAAGTTGGCACATTAATTCATCTAACTCATCCAAAGGTTCATCTATGGGGTTTTGGTCGAATGGTTGGTTGTCCATATCATTTCCTCCTTCAACTTTTTTAATTCCGTTTTTAAAATTTTTCTGGCTCGAAACAAGCGGTTTTTTACCATCGATAAGGGGATATCAAGGATTTCTGCAATGTCTTGATACGATTTTCCTTGTTGATGATACAACAAAACAACAATGCGGTATTCTTGAGGCAGCCGATCAATCGCCGTTTCGATTTCCTGGCTGGCTTCCTGCTGCAAAAACGTTTTTTCCGCACTGGCATCTTCTCGATGGGTTTCAATTTCTTCTTCTAAAGGAATGGTTTCCAGTCTTTTTTTTCGCAAGGCATCAATAGTCGTATTGGTAGCGATTTTTAAGATCCAGGAAGAAAACTTTCGCTCCGGATTATATTGTTTTAAGTGACGATACGCTTTCACAAATACTTCCTGAGCCAAATCTTCCGATTCTTCCCGTTGCCGAACCATTCGATAACAAATGGAAAAAACCGGCTTCCGATAACGAGATACCAATTCTTCAAAGAATACTGTTTCACCCTGTAGTATTTTTTTTACAATCTGATCATCTTTCAGTGTCACAGGGATGCACCTCAACTTCTCTCTTACACTCCAATACGACTATTATAATAAAAAGTCTGCTATTGTTAACTCTTTCCACATAATGATGGCGTCTTCTCCATTATCATGATAATAGCCAGGTCTGATGCCAGAAATAACAAAATCCATGCTTTTGTACAGCTCTAAGGCTATGGTGTTGCTTTTTCGAACTTCCAATGTCATTCTTTGAGAAAACTTTTTTTTCGCTTCTGCCACAAGCGCTTCCATCACTTTTCGTCCCAAGCCTCGCCTCCGAAAGGAAGGGTGTACGGCCACGTTCGTAATATGAGCTTCTTCCATAATAAGCCACATACCCCCATAAGCAGCAATTTTCCCTTCTGTTTCTACCACTTGATACACGGCCAGTTTGTTTCTCATTTCTGCCCGAAAAGCGTGATGGGTCCAAGGCGTAGGAAAACACGCTTTTTCTATCTCAATGATCCCCGGTATATCTTCTATTTCCAGTTGCCTTACCACTATTTCATGAGAATTCATCCCTGTATTCCTTTCAGCTCTTCCTGTTTCTGTTTCCAAGCCCGTTCTGCCTGAGATGTTCTTAAATACAGAGGCCTCATTTCTGCCGACGAAATAAATTGATTTTTCTCCGCTTTCTTCATCGCACACAAGGCTACCGAAGCAGCCGATGGCGAGTTATGCAAAGAGTCAGCGAATGCTGCCTGTTGTCCCAGACAGGATTTTATTCGTTGTCCATGAATTTCCACAGCATCGCCAGAAAATAAAAAAGAGTGATTCCTTTTTTTAAGTATTTCCATCCACTCTAAAAGATGAAAAACATCTGGCGGCTGATGGGTCACCCACTCACCGTTTTGAAACTCGTAAGCCGCTGTGTAAACCAGATTTTTCTGAGCATCAATCATCGGAATACACCAACCAGCATAATGAGCATTTTGTGCTGCAAGCGCTTCCAAACTATTGACAGCAACCACCGGCTTTTGTAAGGCATGAGCAAGGCCTTTCACTGTTCCTGTTCCAATCCGGATACCTGTAAAAGATCCCGGCCCTATATTCGCCGCAAAAAAATCAACCTCCCGAAGGGTTGATTCGCAGGAGGTTAACAGCTGATCCATCATGGGTAAAAGCCTTTCTGAGTGAGTTTTCTTATAATGTGTACGTATTTCTCCTACCAGCCGGTTTTTTTCCATTAATGCTACGGCTGCAACCATCGAGCTACTTTCCATTGCCAAACATTTCATGATGCTACCAGCCCTTTCAGCTTAAGTTCATTAAAATCACCTAATGGGATAAAGCAAATCTTTCGTTGGTCGCTGTCCAGCCATCTTATCTCAATTTGCAACCGCTTATCCGGCAAATAAGCTTCCACCATATCCGCCCACTCCACCACAGAAATGCCATCTCCATCAAAGTATTCTTCTGCTCCCAGATCATTGAATTCCTGAGGGTCATTCATTCGATAGACATCAAAATGATAGACGGGCACATTGCCCTCATACTCCTGTAACAGGGTAAAGGTGGGACTCGTAATATCTTCCTTTACTCCAAGAGCAGCCCCTAAGGCTTTTGTAAACGTAGTCTTTCCTGCACCTAAATCGCCCCTAAGGCCGATAATATCTCCCGGTTCAAGGTTGCTTGCCAGCTTTTCAGCTAAGGCTTCTGTTTCTCGTTGGTTATTCACTTTCACGCATATCATCTGTATGACTTCTTCCCTTCATCAAGCACAGGCATCTGTCCTGTTTTCTATTCATCTTCCGTTTCCTGAATTTACATTTTCAGCAGTGGTGATATTTTTTTATATAACAGTAAGGTGAACACAGCAATCATAGTTCCCTTAAAAATATTAAAAGGCGTCACCCCATAAATCACCAAGCTTCGTACGTCTACAATACGGCTATTAGCAACATTTCCCATCTCAATAATCGCATCAATGGGCATAAACTGTGAATACATTGGTATTAACACAAAATAGTTAGCAACCGCTCCTAAGACAGCCATAATCAGTGTTCCTACCGCCACTCCTATAACGGCATGTTTCCGATCCTTTTTGTAATGATAAATCAAGGCTGCCGGCACCACATAAAATACGCCGATAATAAAATTCGCTAATTCTCCTACGCCTCCAGACCAGCTTTTTGTGATAAAGTGAAGTAAAGCTTTCACAAATTGGATCATTACCCCCGCCATAGGTCCCATGGCAAAAGCACCTATCAAGGCTGGCAGATCACTAAAATCCAACATTAAAAACCCAGGAAAAATGGGAAGCCCAAATTCCAGAAACATTAGAATATACGCAATAACCGCTAAAACGGCTATTCTAGTGAGATGCCTGGTTGTCATTTTATTTTTTGATCTTCTTTTACTGCTTCCTACAATTTCAATGGTTTTTTCCATAAGAACCCCCGTAAAGATAATTGGTAGTTGATGGCTGATCATTACCTTCAAGTACTCTAAAGAGTACAAGAACTGACAATCAAAGGATAAAAAAGACGCCCAAATTTCTTCAGGCGCCAGGTTTGAACAATCTATCCATACCATCTTCTCGCATCCAGACTATACTGTCGGCTCCGGAATCACACCGGATCAATCGATCTAAGTGATCGACTCGCGGACTATACCGCCGGTCGGGAGTTTCACCCTGCCCTGAAGATTATAAATTTATTATACGTTATCGCAAAACAATTGACAAGGTTTATTCCTGAGGAACTCCCTTCATCGTTAAACCGATGCGTTGTTTTTTTACGTCTACCTCCAATACTTTCACCCGTACTACATCACCGACAGCCACCACATCCAGCGGATGCTTTACAAATCCATTGCGAAGCTGAGAAATATGAACCAGCCCATCTTGCTTTACTCCTATATCCACAAAGGCACCAAAGTCGATAACGTTGCGAACCGTTCCCGTCAGCTCCATTTCAGGCTCTAAATCTTCCATCTTCATCACATCAGTTCTGAAAACTGGTTTAGGTAATTCTTCCCTAGGATCTCGTCCTGGCTTTTTTAGTTCCTTTACCATATCTTCCAATGTCGGAATGCCAATTTCCAATTCTTCCGCCAGTCTTTCCAAGTGAAGCCCCGACAGTTTTTCTTCCAAAACCCGTTGCCCCTCCGCTGTAAGATCCTGTACCGATAGTCCGGTTTTTTCCAACAGTTTTTTTGCCGCTTCATAGGATTCCGGATGCACGCCTGTTTTTTCAAGAGGGTTTTTCCCTCCTCTTATTCTCATAAAACCAGCACATTGCTGATAAGCAGCGGGTCCCAACCGAGAAACCTTTAAGAGCTGCTTTCGTTCTTGAAAAGAACCAATTTCATTTCGATAGATGACCATATTTTCCGCCACCGCTTTACTGATCCCTGCTACATATTGCAACAAGGAAGGTGATGCTGTATTAACATCTACGCCTACCCGGTTTACGCAGTCTTCCACCACTCCGGATAATCTTTCACCAAGTTGTTTTTGATTGACATCATGCTGATACTGGCCGACGCCTATGGCCTTCGGTTCTATTTTTACCAGCTCTGCCAGAGGATCCTGAAGCCTCCGGGCAATAGAAACCGCTCCACGTAATGAAACGTCCAGTTCCGGAAACTCTTTGGTTGCCAGTTTAGAGGCCGAATATACAGAAGCGCCTGCTTCACTGACGATAACATAGGCTACTTCATGAGAAAAATCCGGTATAAGAGAAGCAACAAACTGCTCTGTTTCCCGGGATCCGGTACCGTTTCCTATCGCTATCACGCTTACATCATGTTTTTTCACAAATTCTTTGATGACCTCGGCTGATTTAACAAATTCATTTTGTGGCGGTACCGGAAAAATAGTGGCTGTATCCAGTAATTTTCCAGTCTCATCTACTACCGCCAGTTTGCAGCCAGTCCGATAGGCCGGATCAATACCTAGTACCCGTTGTCCAGCTACAGGCGGCTGCATTAAAAGGCCGCTCATATTTTTTCCAAACAACTGAATTGCCGCCGCTTCTGCCCGTTCCGTCAGTTCAGCTCGTAATTCTCGCTCCAGCGATGGTTGTAACAACCTTTTCCAGGTATCTGCTGCAATTTCTTGATAGGTTTCATTTCGAGGGTCTTTTTCAGAGCAGCATAAGGTTTTTTCCAACTGAGCCACCATTTCTAGCTCTGGTGCGGCCAGTTGGATTTTAAGTGCCTCTTCTTTTTCTCCCCGATTAGCCGCCAAAATCCGATGATCCGGAATTTTTTTAACCGGCTCTGTATAATCATAATACATTTCATAAACAGTTTCCGCCTCTGGATCTTTAGCTTTTGTAATAAAATCCGCCTTCTCCCATAACAATCGCCTTAACTTTTTCCGAAGATCCCCATCGTCCGATAACTCTTCCGCTACAATATCCATAGCACCCCGAAGCGCTTCTTCTGCTGTGTTGATTTCCTTTTCCGGATTCAGATGATTCTCCGCTTCCCTCAATGGAGGAGTAGTAGGGATTCTTTCTGAAACCAGCCACTCAGCTAAAGGCTCCAGACCTTTTTCTCGGGCAACAGTAGCTCTGGTTCTCCTTTTAGGTCGATAAGGTCTGTAGATATCTTCAATATCCTGTAAAGACTTTGCCTTTGCCAGTTTTTCTTCTAGCGCTGGTGTCATTTCTTCCAAACCGGTAATCAACCGATGTACCTCTTCCCGTCGTTGTTCTAAGTTCTGAAGATAAGTAAGCCTCTCATGGAAATCCCGCAAGATTTCATCACTAAGTCCACCAGTCATTTCTTTTCGATATCTGGCAATAAAAGGAATCGTGTTGCCTTCCTCCAATAATGCCAAAATTTGAGAAACCTGAGTACTTTTAAGATTAAATTCACCAGAAAGTTGTTTGATTAAATCCATCGAAAAACTCCTTTGTTTCGCCATCTAGAGGGATGTTCTATTCCTTTCTTTGGCAAGTATTTTTACTTATTAGTATATCATAAGTAGCTATTAAGCTACATATCAAGTCTGAATCTAAGCTTAGTCCTATGATCCCTTTTGACATTTCAAACAAGTAAGATATAATTATATGTACCATTCAAAATTCAACGTATCCCTTACGAAAGCGCTTCAACAAAAACATTGACAAAATCTTTTATTCTTTGATCTTCACCACTGTTTAATGTTGCAGGGAGGTTCTCCAATGAAAAGAATCAAGTTTCCTCATTCTTACGTGCTTTTCTTTTATATCATTATTTTCGTCACCATACTAACCTATTTTGTACCTGCTGGTAGCTTTGAGCGTAGTACCGATGAAAACACAGGAATCACCTATGTTCTTGAACATTCATATAAAGTAACTGAACAGAAACCCGTATCACCTTTCGGCATGTTTGAAGGTATTCTTGAAGGCATGCTAGATGCTGCTGATATTATTTTCTTTGTTTTTATTGTTGGTGGTGCCTATAGCATTATTAATAAAACTGGTACTCTCACCGTATTTATTGCTCACGTAGCTAATCTAAATCAAAAAAAAGGAAAGCGTTTAATTGTTTTTATCATGATTATTTTTTCTCTCTGTGGCACTTTTTTAGGAACGGCAGAAGAAGCTTTGCCATTTTATCCTTTATTTATTACTATTGCTCTAACGCTAGGATATGATTCTTTCACAGGTGTGGCTATGGTACTTTTAGGAACAGGTGCAGGTTTTGCTGCAGGCATCTTGAATCCATTCACTACTGGAGTTGCCCAAATACTTGCTGATTTACCTCTGTTTTCTGGGTATCACTTTCGTTTTTTAACGTATCTTCTACTTTTGATACCCTCTATATGCTACGTCCTCAGGTACGTTAAGAAAATAGAAACGAATCCTACTGCCAGCATAACTTATGCAGAAGATCAGTTAAGAAATCAGAAGCTTGATTTTAATAGGATTCCTTCCTTAGAAAATACGCATAAGAGAGTACTTACTATTATTTTCCTTTCGGTACTTTTTTTAATCTATATTGTTACTTTTGGCGAGTTTAATACCACAAAAATGGCTGCACTTTTTATTGTTATGGGAATTTTGTCAGGAATTGTTGCCAAACTAGATTCGTCAGTAATAGCTACTGAATTTATAAAAGGATCTTCAAATATCATGTATGGCGCTCTCATTATCGGTCTTGCAAGAAGCATTACAGTGATTATGAAAAACGGCTATATTTTAGACTCTTTAATTTTTCATCTCGCTTCTAGCATTGAAGGCTTTGGAAAGATTGGAGTAGGCATAGGAATGTTTGTTGTTCAAAGCTTTATCAACCTTTTTATTCCATCAGGAAGCGGGCAAGCTGCAGCCGTTATTCCGATCATGAAACCTATAGGGGATTTAACCTCACTCTCACGTCAAACAGTGGTGCTTGCATATCAGTTCGGAGATGGATTTTCTAACATTATAAGCCCTACTTCCGGCTATTTCATGGCAGCCCTTGCTATCGGAAGAATCAGTTGGAAAAAATGGGCAAAATGGGTTCTGCCTTTATTTTTATATTGGACAATCATCGGTGTTTTACTAATTATATTGTCTATTACGGTTCAACTTGGACCTTACTAGAATATACATATACTGGAGTGTTTATATGTCAGGAATTAACGAAAATACAATCGACACTGAGGTTATGAAAGCCTTATCCGATGAAACAAGAGTAGAAATTTTATTCCTTTTGGGAAATAAGGAGTTAAATGTCAATGAAATCTCTAGTAACTGTAAAATTTCTAGACCTACTATCTCGCATCATTTACAAATCATGAAACGAGCGGGTGTTTTGGTATCTAGAAAAAGCGGGAAAGAAATTTACTATTCTGTGAACAAATACAAACTAACTTCTCTCGCCGAAAGCATTCTTGCTTTTATCTATTGGTAAAAACCTATGTTTGTAGTTCAATTGAATTATTTAGAATAAATCATCAATTCCGCAAATAATAGGTTGATATTTATCAACCTATAGTATATAATGCTGATTAAGGTCACAATGATATTACATTGTGATATTTTAATGTCTAACGCGTTGACATTCTTAAACCTATCGAAACGTTATTAGGAGGTGCATAGTGATGGATCAATGGATTAACAAAAGCGAGGTCATTTCCTTAGCAGAAAAACTAATTAGTATCCAAAGTCATAAAGAAAATCAAGGACAGGAGTTTAACATCGCTCACTTTATCAAAGATGTATTTCAAGCTGAAAAAATCATGACAGAGTTAGAAGAAATAGAGCCCCACAGACCAAACATTTACGGGTTTCTTCCAGGTAGTAATAGTGATCATTATTTCATGTTTAATGGACATATCGATACCGTACCAGGCTTTAATATGGAGTATGACCCTTTCAAACCATTTATAAAAAACGGAAGACTTTACGGGCGTGGTTCAGTAGATATGAAAGGTGCTCTCGCTGCAATGATTAGCGCCATCATTGCCATAAAAAGAAAGGGAATACCCTTAAAAGAAGGAGTCGTTTTTGCTGGAGTTATTGATGAGGAGCAATGCTGTAAAGGAACAGAAAGAATTGTTCGAACTAAAGCTATAACACCTACACTTGCTGTTATTGGAGAACCCACTAATCTTAAAACTGCAATTGCTCATAAAGGAATGGAATGGATTGAAATTGCTTTCCAGGGTCTCGCTACACACGGAAGTACACCACATAATGGAGTTAATGCTATTTATCTCGCTAATGAATTTCTTACCTTACTTCGAAATGAACTAGAACCAAAGCTAAAAAATAAAACCTATCCATTGCTGGGCTCCGCCACTATAAATCCAGGAGTCTTAAAAGGAGGAAATGATCCGAATATCGTTCCAGATCATTGTGTCCTTCAAATTGATAGAAGATGGCTCCCTAGTGAAAGTATTTTAGAGCTTTACGAAGAAATCGAACAAATCGCCACTAAGGCGATCTCTAAAATTAGTGGCGGAAGTTTTTTAATCAAAAGAATGGATGAAGCAACAGCCGCCCTTTACAATATGCCCCATAGCATATCACCAGACGATCCTTTTGTTATAGAAACTCTTCGCATTGCTGAAAACATCACCAAAGTTGAATCTGAACCTGTAGCTTTCCCCGGCTGGAGCGATGGAGCTCAGCTAAGTAACAATCTCGATACTTCTGTTATCGTTTTAGGACCAGGGGATATTACTCAAGCTCACTCTAATAATGAGTTTTGTTCCATCGATCAAATTTGGCAGGCTACCCAAATATATTATAGTCTCATAGAAAAATTTTGTCTGTAAGCTTTTTTCATCATCTTATACCATCAACGATCGAATAGGAGGGTTTTTATGAATAAAATCAAGATACCTCACACATATGTACTGTTGTTTATGGTTATTGTCATTGCTGTTATTATGACCTATATTGTTCCTGCTGGAGAGTTCCAACGCGTAGAAGACCCCGAAACAGGCAGAATAGTGGTTGTCGTTGATAGCTTTGAATATGTAGAACAAACACCTGTTACACCCTTTGGATTATTTGAATCAATTCCCCAGGGTATGGTTCAAGCTGGTCTTATTATTTTCTTTGTATTAATGATCGGTGGGTCTTTTGGAATTATCCAATCCACCGGAACCATTGATGCAGGAATCGGAACAGTAGTTAAATCTATGGCAGGAAAAGAAAAATTAATCATACCCATTATCATGTTTGTATTTTCTTTAGCAGGTTCTATGTTAGGAGTTGCCGAAGAAGTACTTCCTTTTTATCCTATTGTCATAGCTCTGGCTTTAGCACTTGGTTTTGATTCAATCACTGGAACAGCAATGATTCTACTTGGAGCCGGAGCAGGTTTCGCCGGAGCCTTCGCTAATCCTTTTACGATAGGCATTGCTCAGGGTATCTCAGGACTTCCCTTGTTTTCAGGATTTACATTTCGCTTAATTGCCTATGTTTTAATTCTCGGAGTCTCTATAATCTATGTTTATCGTCACGCTTCCAAAGTACAAAAAGATCCCACCAGTAGTCCCACTTATGAAGAAGACTTAAAGCGACAACATAAGTTAGACCTTAATGATTTGAAGGAAATGACAGCACGTCATAAAGCTGTTTTCACAGTACTGATTATTGGCATTGCTTTTCTTGCACTCGGAGTAGGCTTATGGGGTTTTTACATCAATGAGTTAACAGCTCTATTTCTCATCATTGGTATTACAGCAGGTCTTGTCGGTGGACATAAACCTAATCAAATTGCTGAAGAGTTCATTAAGGGTGCCCAAAGCTTAGTGTATGGAGCACTCATCATTGGTCTTGCTACAACAATAATGGTTGTCATGGAAAATGGTAATATTCTAGATACTACTATATATACTTTAGCTAACTTAGTAGAAGGCTTGCCTACCGTCCTTAGCGGAGTTGGTATGTTTTTCGTCCAAACGCTGATAAATATTTTTGTCCCATCAGGTAGTGGACAAGCAGCAGTATCTATGCCTATCATGGCTCCTATGGCTGATGTTGTAGGAATAACTCGACAGACAGCCGTACTTGCTTTTCAGTTTGGAGATGGTTTTACAAATGTAATTTCGCCTACCTCTGGATATTTTATGGCAGCACTGGCTATTGCTGGAATCAGTTGGGAAAAGTGGGCTAAATGGATGCTTCCTCTTTTTCTTATTTGGACAGTTATAGGCATCTTCCTAGTTTCAATAGCTGTTCTTATTGACTACGGGCCTTTTTAATTAATCCTTATGACAGCATAAGTAACTTCTCCAAAAAAAGTAAAGGATGTTACCATTCCACCACTCATCTACTCTATCATCAGATGCTACATCCTTCAGTAAAAACCTATCTATGATTTGTAACTATAAAAGGAGTAGCCGCGGCCACTCCTTTTAACTCTTATCTATTAACTATCCACTTTACCCTGTAACCTATACCCTGCTTTTCTAGCCTTTCCCTAATCGATCATCGCCATCCATAAGACTTTCATTAAGGGTTCCTTTTCCATAAGTCATTCCAGCAACAATAGATGGTCCTTTTTGACTGAAAGTTTCTTCGGTAAGTGATGGGTTTTTCTCTAAATGCTGCCATCCTTCTAATATAGGCTCTAAGACTTTTTTTGCTTCTTCTAATGGTTCTTTGATGCTCCGGTTTCCAGCATCGGTTACCAATTTATTGAGGTAAATATATACTTGCCGAGAAGAAATAGCCACTTCCGAATCTCCCCATAAAGTTGCTAGCAATTCGGTTAAAATAGCTCTGGCTTTATCAACCGCTCTTTCAAGCGCTTCTTCTTCTTTCGTTTCTATCGCATTGATGCCTCGATCAAAGGCTCCATCCAATCCTTCCAACATCATTACTACTAACTGAACCGGACTTGCATTTTCAACCTTTTCCGCTAATACTTCTTGCTCTGTCATAGCCTACCCCCTAACATCTGGCTCAGTGGAGACGGAGCCCCCATGCGCCTTTCCCTTATCTTTTACCTCTAACCTGTTCCCTTTTAACTTATACCCTGCTTTTCCGTTACCTGATCTTTTCCTTATCTTTTACCTCTAACCTGTTCCCTTATCTCCTATAACCTGCTTTTCTATAACCTGCTTTTTAACTCTAATCTCTTAACTTTTAACTTTTAACACCCTATAGGGTGCAGGCTGCTTTTCCAACTGCTTCTATCCCTATCCTTGTAACAACTGCAGTACCATTTGCGGTTGCTGGTTTGCCTGAGCAAGCATGGAGGTTCCTGCCTGCATCATCACGTTCATTTTCGTGTATTCGCTCATTTCCAGAGCCATATCCGCGTCTTCTATTCTCGAAAGAGCCGCTGTCATATTTTCCATCGTATTATCTAAGTTGGCAGAGGTATATTCCAATCGATTCTGGATAGCTCCCAGTTCCCCACGAAGCTGAGCTACTTGAATGATAGCGTTATTGTACACGGTGATGGCAGCGGTAGCGCTTTCTTCATCCGAAACGTTAAGAGAATGCTCAACCATGCCTTCAGAAAGTCCATCCGTAACCCCTTTTACCTGTCGATAGGAAGCACCTCTGACTCCGGTATTTCCATCCGGTGTTTCAGAACTGATATTAAGCTGTACCGCTCGAATATCTCCAACGGAAAGACGGAATCCCTGTCCCTGATTTGGTCCAATTTGTAAGTTAGCGACAAACTCCTTCGGAGTGCCTTCCAGGAATATAGATTGCCCAGCAAATCCTTCTTCTGTAGCCGTAAACACAATACGATCAACATAGGTCCCTACTGTGCTTTCAACGGTAATGTCTGTCCCTGAAGCGGTAGTTTCGGTTATAGTAATGGGGTTTCCTATATCAGTTGCAGTGAATGTTCCTTCGTCACCAATAGCCGTTTCTAAATTTGCTATTGTAGCGTCTAGATCAGCACCAATTTCCACTCCGGAATCATCATTGGTAAAAGTAAATTCCACGCCTCCAATAGTAATGGTTTCCCCTGCTACCGGCTGGCTTAGTAGTTCGAAGGAGTAAACTCCTTCTACTTCACTACCAGCTGTATTATCACTTGGTGTTATCACCTCAAAATTAACCGGTGTACTGATTCGATCTCTTTCAATACTATCAATTCCTGCAAAATCCATGCCTGTAATAATATCAATAATCTCTTCCAAATCTCTTGGGTTACCATCTCCATCGCTGATATCAATTGGTCGGTATGAACCTGTATAAGGCTCTACGGAACTGTCAAAAAACTCAATTTTTGTGCCACCAATGGTTAGAGTTGATCCAGCTTCCGGTATCTCATCAAACAGAATACTTCCTTCTGCATATCCGGTATCTACTTCCGCTTTACCACGAGCTGTGATTGGCTGTGCTTTTAGATCACTATCATTATAATCTTCTTCACTCATCAACCCAAAACCATGCAGGGCCAGTTTTGTCCCTTCAATCTCTATATTGCTATTACCACCTACCGAGGTGCTTCTAATTTCTATATTGCCACTACTAGTCAAAATAGCATTTCCTAAGTCTCCAATGGCATCATTAATAACTTCTACCATTTTGTCTTTTTGTTCTTCTTCCGAACTACTTCCATCGATACTGGCAAGACGTATCACTCGTTCTTCTCCATCAATGGTAATGGTCATGTCTTCGCTGGATAAATCCGCATCACCTTTTATTTGATGAGGTGACACAATCGTTGCTGCTTCTCCCGTACTCATACGGTGTACGGTTGTATTGGAATTTGGACCTTCATTTCCTCTCAGCAGGTTTCGAGTATTAAATTCTGTACCGTTAGCAATACGGTTTACTTCTGAAGTTAACTGGTCTATTTCTGATTGAATGGCTTCTCGGTCATCATCTGTGGTGGTTCCATTGGCTGATTGCACCGCAAGCTCGCGCATTCGTTGCAACATGGAATGCACTTCGTTCATAGCTCCTTCCGCCGTCTGGATCAGCGAAATACCGTCTAAAGTATTCTGGCTGGCTTTTCGAAGACCACGAATCTGGGTTTTCATTTTTTCACTAATGGCCATACCAGCCGCGTCGTCTTTTGCACGATTAATTCTGCGTCCAGAAGACAGTCTTTCCATTGTTTCAGATGCTGAATTGTTGTTTCGACTTAAAATTCGATGGGCATTTAATGCCGGGATGTTATGATTAATTCTCATGGGTGATTCCCTCCACTCTCTTATTTTTTATTGTCTGAACCCTCCATGGTATTGACGGCGGCACAATGCCCTCCCTGGCCTGTTGCCGATTCTTTCTTTTATGCCGTCCCGATTGCTCTTAGGACGTTCACCTGTGTTATCGTCATATTTCCAATGATACTTTAGGCTTTTCTTCGCACTCTTCGCGTCCTTTGCGATTCATGACTTTTGACTCTTCTCCTTTGAACCTGTTTTTATTTGTTTCTCATTTTTTCAAGTCACTGAATTTCCCTTTTTCTTGATCCACAGATTCTACAAATACCAGTACCTGAGCTACAATTTCGTATAACTCCTCCGGTATCTCTGTCCCAATTTCAAACTGAAGCAATTCTTTCACCAGCCTCTCATCTTCGTAGACGACCACATCATTTTCCTGAGCCTTTTGTATCATATTGTCAGCAACAAGCCCTTGTCCCCTTGCCATGACTTTAGGAGCAAAGTCCTTTTGAAGGTCATAACCCAGGGCTACCGCACGCTTTCTTTTTGTTTTTTCGTCCAAGGCTATACCCCCTCATAGCGTCACCGTGAGGTCAGTTGTTCTCTAGATTTGTAAATCCAGAAGACTACTTCTCAACCCACGAAATTTCTGCACTTCATCAGCCAAGGATAAGGTGTGCTGTTCTTCCTCGACACGAAAAGAAAAATCTTTTATTTCATAACCCAATTCTTCCATGGTTTCATGTAGTTTTTCAGAGAAACTTTCCATCCACTGACGATCTTCTTCTTTTTCCACACCCATTTTCATGACAATCTTTTTGTATTTAACGCCAACAAATATATTCAAGTTTCCTAAGTGAGAAGTTTCAAAGTTAAACAGTACGGACATATCCTTCGGATCAATTTTTTTCCCTTTTTGATCATTCATAAAAAACATTTGTAAGTTTTTGGCTTCGCCATTCATCATAAAGGGCAACTGGTATACCGCATCTTCCCTATTTAGTTGACTTTGCAGTTGCAGGGCATTCATTAGCTGCTCGGCTGATCTGCCGAAGCTTTCTCGATCACCAGAACTCATTGATGCCATTTCTTGTTCCGCTCCCTGCAGTACATTCCCTATCTGTCGATATAAATCCGGTGCTGGCGGCTGTCCTTTCCTGAGTGAGTCACCTGCCTGCTGCATTAGCTCCTGGAGTTGTAAAGCCGCTTGCCTTACCGGATGCTCCGGCTTATCTGAGTATTGAAGCAATCTTTCTGTCAATTCTCCCAATAACTGACCTATCTGGTTTTTGTTCTGTAAAAACAAACCGGTCTGTCTCACTTCTTCTAAATTAACCGGCATTGCGTTTTTAACCATAAGGGACAATACGCTGTCCTGTCGGCTTTCATCCGATGCCAGAGCTTTCAGAACCGTCATATTCTGGTTAAGCCGCTCCATTTGCTCTGGCGTTATGTTCCTCGGCTGTAATTCATGGTTTCGGCTTGTTCCGGGGTCAGTTTCTCCGGGTATCATAACTGACCTGGCTTCCGATTTTTCTGATACTTCTCCCATCTGCCGGATCATCTGGCTCAGTTGACTGATGCTTGTCTGCCGGTCGATATCTTCCGGTGCTTCTCTCACCACTTGCGAGCTGTTGGTCTGGATAATTTCCTGTTGTTTGAGGATCTGCATCATCTGTTGAAGGTTTTCCCGACTCAAAGGCATTTCATTCACCATTAAGGCTCTGGCTGCCTGTTTTGCCAAGATCATTTCTTCGCTTTCTCTTCCTAGGTGCGGCATCATCTCCTGCAGGTGCCGGCTGATAAGGGTATCCATTCCCGCCGGCACTTCCCGGGGCTTAGTGATCCCTTCTGGCAGCTTGTCAGGCAGTTTCTCCGATGACTGGTTTATCTGCTGGCCTTCATTTCCCTTTTGACCAGCTAATTCGGTTGTTTTTTCTGTGGCCGGTTTCATGTCAGCGAGCATTTCATTCATTTCTTTCCGATAGGTTGCTTCGGTTATTTCTCCCTTTATCCACTGCTGGGTCAATTCCAGAGCCACTGCCGTCATGGGCAGGTTTTGCTTTTCATGAAAGGCTAGGGTTTCCGGCTGAATTTGCTGCAAGGTATTCACCACTTCCATCCGCTCCATTAGCTGCCCCAGACTTGCCGTCATTTTCCCACCATATTCTGCGGAAACTGCCTGATTCAGGGTAACCTGATCCAGAGCAAATGAATCCATTCGCTGCAGCTTCTGAACATCTTCCACCGTCATATTTTGCTGCATATTTTCCACCGCACCTCTTAATTCATAAAGCTGGGCGATCCGTTCTTCCGTCAGAGGCAACTGCTGCAAACTAAGGGCTCTTGCCGCTTCAAAGTCTGTATGCTGTTGAAGTGCATGAGCACTGGCCCCTCGTTGTACCAGGTAAGTCTCCATCACTTGTTGAGCTTTTTCTGCTCCCTCCGGTGTTCGGCTTTCCGGTGGCAGAGCCTTCTCCGGATGGTCAGCAACCAATTGTTGACTCTGCACCAGGCTTTCCAACGTCATCGGCGCCTGTTGGCGCTGATGATGAGCGGCCGCTTCCAAACTGAAGTCGTTGAGTCTGCCGAGAAGCTCCGCCATTTTCAGCACTTGCTGATCTGCTTGGCTTAAATTGGTGATGGTTACTTTCTCCGCTATTGGTGCCAAATGGCTTAACTTTAAATCCCCACCCTGTCTTACCAGCTTCAAAAGTTGCTTTTCATCCAGCTTTCCCAACTTTTCCATCTGTTGCTCCAGCTTTTTTAAGATTGCTTCCTTTTCCTTTCCGTTCATTTTCTGAAGGGGTTCTTCACCAGTGCGAGATTCGCTATCCGTACTTCTTGAGGTTTCACCATTCTTTTCATCAGATCGGTTTTCATATTCCTGCAACCATCTGGCAATTTCGGTGACATCGGTTTTTTCAGCATTAATGCCCGCCTTTTGCATAGCTGCTACTTTCTCCGGATCCAATTTGTCTGTTACCGTTTTAACCGCTTCCTTTAGTGCTTCCATTCGCTGAATATTTTCTGCCGTCACCGGAACATTATTCTTTAGAAAGGATTTCGCCGTAACCATCCGCTCTTCATTTACTTCCAATCCTTCTGCACGAAGCTGACGGGCGATGTCTTCCTCCATTCGTTCCAAATCAGCTGCCGAAAGGGTTGATGCGGATGTTACCGCTAAGGAAGAAGGATGTTGCCGATGATAGGATGTCATTTGCTTCTCTCCCTCTTCCGATGCTTTCGGCAATCCACCTGTCGCCAAGCCTTTGTTTAACTTGTATAAGGTATCCAGCGTTGGTTCCATTTTCCCTTTCAAAGGTTCCAGCAAAATCTCTTCCCGAAGCTCTCTAAGGGCATATACTTTATCCATTATTTGCTGCACTGAATCAATCCTGCTTTTTGTCACATTCATCCCCATACGATCTAACGCCTTGATCGTATCTGTAACGTCTTTTCCCATTTTGCTACCATAAAGCTTGCGAGCAACTTTCTCTGCTTCTTCTGTGGTCATTTCTTTTTTTAATCCTAACCACTTTAAAAAAGAAAAATTTTCCGCTTTCTCCGGCGTTTCTTTAAGAAGCTGAGCTAATTCCTGCAATGAAGAGCGATCTAAATCGATGTTCTTTTCTATTAACGCTAATGCCTTCTGGGGGTTAAAATCTTCCATCACCTTACTTAGCAATTGTTTCGATGTCATAAAGGTCATGATATTTCCACGGGTTATTTCCACCCCATGATTTTGTAACGTCTCCAAGGCTTCTCTTGATTCTTGATTTGCTTTGATTTGAAATCTTTCAAGGACTTTGTCCGTTTCTTCTTTGCCTTTTTGACCTTCTGTTTCAGCCATTTGTTTATTTGCTGCCTTTTTGACTTCCATTTCTTCAATATTCTTCCGATCAATACTAACCATCTCTCCAGGTTTTTCCTGTATTTCCTGCCGAAGCATGGCTTTTACGATGCGGCTGTCTGAAATCCTCACTTGCACTTCCCGACCATTTTTTTTCATTAGTTCACCTGTAATGGTCTGTGGTGTCTGAGGTTTTTCATAGGTTAAGCTTTTTACCGGAACCGATATTTTATCAAAAAAGGATGAGATCATCGCTTACTACTCCTTCCAATCTTTTCTCTCTGCTATATTATCGACTACAAAGCCAAAAACCTTTAGAACCGTTATGAAAGTAAGCATTCATCAGAAAAGCGACGGATTTTTCCGCCGCTTCCCTTTTTGTTTATCTTTACGCTTTCTTATCCTGTGGATATTCTTCCTAAAAGGTGAATTGAGCACTCGCTTCTTGAAGTTCCTGAGCCAGTTTTGCCAGATCTTCACTGGTATTTGCTATTTCATCCATAGCCGCTGTTTGTTCTTCTACGGAAGCGGAAGCTTGTTGAGTGCCAGCCGCATTTTCTTCTGATATGGCTGCCAGGTTTTCGATCATTGAAATGATTTCATTTTTCTTTTCTTCCATCTCCTGACCTGATTCATTGAGACTCCTTAAAATATTTTGCATGCTCTCAATCGCTTCGGCAATGCCATGAAATTTCTCTGTCGTATCTTCAACGCTGGTATTTTGCTCTTCGATTACCGATCCTACGGTTTGTACATTAGATGCCGCTTTTTCTACCTTTTCTGTAAGGTTAGAAATAACTTTTGCAATTTCATCCGTAAAATGATTGGACTGCTCTGCCAGCTTTCGTATTTCATCGGCTACAACAGCAAATCCTTTGCCGGCTTCTCCTGCTCTGGCGGCTTCAATGGCTGCATTAAGTGCCAGAAGATTTGTTTGCTCCGCAATGCTTTTTATCATTACGCTGGCTTGCTCAATTTGCGAGGTGCTTTCCTGTGTCTCGTTCATGACAGCGTGTATTTCTTTAATTCCTTTTTTTGTTTCACCGGATTTACCAATCAGATGATTCATTTTTTCCAATCCTTCAGATTTATAGTGATCTACAAGGTCCGCCGACTCATTGAGCTGTTTCATATATTCCTGATTTTTTTCCATCGTGATGCCAAGAGTCTTGACATGTTCAGCACCTTTTTCAGTTTCTTTTGCCTGATCTGAAGCACCTTCCGCAATTTCTTCAATCGTCTTCGCCACTTCCGCTGCTGCTGTCGATGCTTCTAAGCTGGTAGAAGTCAGTTCTTCCGAAGATGCGGCCACATTATCAGCCTGACCTGCTATCTCTTTTACCAGCTTTGTGAGATTTTCCTGCATTACCGCCAAGGATGCTGTCATTTGTCCTATTTCATCTTTTTGTTTCTGGTATCGTTGCATTTTGCTGTCTTTCTCAATACTTAAATCGTATTTAGCCAAGCGGTCAACTACCTTTTGGATTTCTATGATCGGATTCGAGAAAGAATTTCCAACCAAAATTGACACAACAACCCCTATGGCTATCATCACGATCATGGTTATCATCAAGGTGTTTCGAAGTCTGGAGACTCCTTGTAAGATTTCATTTTCTTCTGCGACGGTTGCTATGATCCAGTCTGTACCGGGTATTTCTTCAAAGCCTGCATGAACATCAATCTGATTAAAAAAATATTGTCCATGGCCCTGTCGTTCTGCCAATATGGTTTCAAACAACTGCGCTACAGGTCTTAAGGATTCGTCTTCCTCTGCTGAACGAATAGGATTAAACTGATCGATGACCATTTCCCGGTTATGGTGAGCAATTACAGTCCCGTTTTCATCTATCACATAGCCATAGCCCGCTTCACCATATCCGATACCATCTACGATATAACTTAAAAAATTTCCGTCTCCAACAGCGACAATGGCTCCTACGATACGATTTCGATGATACAGCGGTACCGAATATACCATCACCACACCGCCTTCATCATCTGGGTTTACACTAACGGCTGGTGGCATCATAGCTCTTTTTCCTTCCAAGGATTCATGATAATATTCTCTTTCAGAAATATCGACAATATTTCCACCGATTCCATAGCTATCCGATAAATAAAGATTGCCATTAAGGTCCGCTACCCCTATTCGAATAAAGGGACTCTCTTCTGCCTCTGCTAATAAAATAGTCATTTTTTCATCTAAGTCTGCTAAAGGATCACTTAAGCGCTGAATTTTTCCTAATCCTTCCAGAAACACAAATTGTCCATCGATACTTACTTCGGCAATGACAGCCGCCTCCTGAGCCTGGGTCTGAAGCCCTTGAACCGCTTCTCCCAATACAGCGTTACTAGCCGTATTAATAGAGATAAAAGATAAGGTAACACTGAAAAGTAAAATCACCACCGTTAGTATACAGACCATTTTCATTTTAATTGATTTCATCCCATCACACCCTCCCCATTATATAAAAGCTCTCCCCTTTTTGCTCCCTTTATCAGAACACGACTGATGGTCAAAGGGTGGCTTTCTTATTTTGTTAATACCCTTTTTTTCTCCCATGACCCACTCCTAAAATCCGTCGCTTATGGATAATCATCGAAAGAGGGATGTTGCTTTTTTGAATTCTATGATATGATTTAAGAAATCTTTATAAATGCCGATAGTTATAGTGAAAAGTAGTCTCATCGTATGTTATTGTTGTATGTCATTTTTCTGATGTTGGAGTGATAATCATGTTAAATAGAGTAGAAGGTATCTTGTCGCCAGAGCCGGCACAAAAACAAGAATCAGCGCCTCAGGTACTCAAACCTGATCAGGCGAATTTTATGGATAAGCTAAGTCGTGTAAAATCTGATGAGGTAAGAGATCATCTTCAGGGTCTTTATGGAAAAATTAGCAAACAAGCTGATAAAATTTCTGAAAGGCTCTATTTAGATGATGTCCTACATTATAAAAAACTGGTTCGTGAATTTCTTGATGTAGCTACCAAGAATTCCCATCAGTTTTCGAAACAAAACTTTTTGGATCGGCGTGGACGGCACCGGGTGTATGCCATTGTTAAAAATGTGGATCGGGAATTGGATCATCTGACCAAAGAATTTATCAACCAGGAAGCAGATCGTATTTCTGTAATGAAACGGCTGGATGATATTAGAGGGATGCTGATGGATATTATGATGTGATTATCGTAAAAAGGGTGCTGATGACTTTCTAGTCATCAGCACCCTTTTTGGCTTTTCACCTTTTGAACTTTTAGTTGCTTTTCAACTACTTCTCAACAGCTGTTTTTCAATTACTTGCCAACCGCCTTTTGCTGCAAGTATCCATAAATAAAACGATCCAAATCTCCATCCATGACACCTTGAACATTCCCTACTTCTACGTTGGTTCGATGGTCTTTCACCATATTATATGGATGGAAAACATAGGAACGAATCTGGCTCCCCCAGGCAATCTGGTTATACTCTCCCTGCAGTTCGTCAATTCTTTCTTTATTTTCTTCTCTTTTCAACTCCAACAGCTTTCCTTTTAAGACTTTCATTGCCGCCTCTCGGTTGCTATGCTGAGAACGCTGGTTTTGACACTGTACCACCAGGCCCGTTGGTAAATGAGTAATCCTCACAGCCGAATCTGTTTTGTTGACATGTTGCCCACCAGCACCACTGGAACGATAGGTGTCAATACGAAGGTCCGTAGACTTTATCTCCACTTCCACCGTATCATCAATTTCCGGCGTTATATCCACAGAAGCAAAGGAGGTGTGTCGCTTTCCGGAAGAATCGAAGGGAGATATTCTCACCAGGCGATGAACTCCTTTTTCAGCTTTCAGATATCCGTACGCATTTTCACCTTTGACAAGAAAGGCAACACTTTTTATCCCGCCTTCCGGATCTGATTGCTGATCAAATATCTCCAGTCCAAATCCCTTAGATTCTGACCATCTGGTATACATCCGGTAGAGCATTTCAGCCCAGTCCTGAGCATCCAATCCGCCTGTTCCTGCATGAATCGCCACCACACAGTTCAGATGATCATATTCTTCATTCAACAAAGTGCGTAGCTCCATCATTTCTAATTTCTCTTTTACTTTTTCCAAGCCTTTCGTAAATTCCTTCTCGAACTCACTTTCTCCTTCTTCTAAAAAATACATCATGGTTGTTAGTTCTTCATGCTGACTTTCCAGAGAATGGTATTCTTCCACCTTGTCTTTTAGCTGCTTGCTCTTTTTCAACATTTCCTGAGCGCGTTCCTGATCATCCCAAAACCCTGGTTCACTCATTTTAAGTTCCAGTTCTTCTATTTGTTTTTCCAATACAGATACGTCAAAGAGAAGTCCCCATTTCTTTAATCTTCTCCTCCAGTTCCATCACTTCCTGACGATAATTGTCTAAATTAAGCATCTGTCTTTCAGCCCTTTCTTGTCACAGTGGGGACGGAGCTCATTTTCCCCGAAAGTCACGGAGTAAACGACCTGCCCTCCCCGCCTGTGCCTTTATTCCGCAATTTGCAATCTGTGACCTGCAACTATGCTATCTTTCAACAATTAGCCGAATCATGTGCATAATCTTTTTGCTTGACGTTGGCTTTTCTTCGTGCCCTTTGCGCCTTCGCGGTTAATACCCTATAGGGCACAGGTTGATTTGTTTTTTCTTTCTACTTTCTACTTTCTACTTTCCAACTTTTCACGCCCCACAACATTTTTTATATTTTTTCCCACTGCCACAAGAGCAAGGATCGTTTCTTCCTGGAGTTTTTTCACTTTTTACCGGCTGAGGTTTACCACCGCCGGCAGGAGCTCCGTTAGCACCAACTGGTGGATTCACTCTCACTACCGCTTTTCTCTCTACCTGACTGTCTTTTTCCAGATGAAATAAGTATTTCACTGTATCTTCCTGAATGTTTTGGATCATTTCCTGGAACATATCAAACCCTTCCGTCTGATAGGCTCTCACTGGATCTACCTGCCCGATAGCACGAAGGGAAATCCCTTGCTTTAACTGATCCATCGCATCAATATGATCCATCCATTTGGTATCTACTACCCGTAGCATAATGATGCGTTCAATTTCCCTCATTCGTTCTTCTTCAATTTCTGATTCTTTGACCTCATAATGAGTTTTGCATTTCTCAACAATAGATTCCTTCAAACTTTCTTTGGTAAGGCTTTCCACATCCTCCTGAGGGAAGAAATCCTTCAAACCAAATTTCTGCTGCAACCGTTTTTCCAGGGCATCCAGGTCCCACTCCTCCGGGTACTGACTGTTGGCTGTATATAGTTCAATGCTGGTATCAATAATGGTTTCTACCATGGCCATCACCTGGTCTCGTAAACTCTCACCATCCAGGACTTTACGCCGTTCATTATACATAACTTCACGCTGTTTATTCATCACATCGTCATACTGTAACACATGCTTACGAATGCCAAAGTTTCTTCCTTCTACTTTTTTCTGTGCATTTTCAATGGATTTTGAAAGCATGGCATGTTCAATGGCAACATCTTCTTCCATTCCCAGCTTTTCTACCATAGACTGCATTCGTTCACCACCGAAAAGACGCATTAAATCATCTTCCAGAGAGATAAAAAACCTGCTGGATCCTGGGTCTCCCTGACGTCCGGCACGACCACGCAGCTGATTATCAATCCGACGTGATTCATGCCGTTCCGTGCCAATAATGTGCAGGCCTCCGGCCTCAATGACTTGCCGCTGTTCTATATCTGTTTCTTGCTTGTATTTTTCATATAATCCTTCGTATTCTCTCGCTGCTTCTTGCACTTCTTCATCTTCCGGAATGGTTAAGGCTGTCACCATGCTTAACATATTTTCATCAAAGCCTTTGGCTTTTAAGTCTTTTTTTGCCATAAACTCCGGATTACCGCCCAGCAAAATATCGGTCCCACGTCCTGCCATATTGGTAGCAATCGTAACCGCACCTTTACGGCCTGCCTGAGCAACAATGTCAGCTTCCCGCTCATGATGTTTCGCATTTAACACTTCGTGCGAAATGCCTTTTTTCTTTAAGAGCGTGGAAAACAGCTCGGAATGTTCAATAGAAATGGTTCCTACTAGAATCGGTTGCCCTTTTTGATGCTTTTCCTCTATTTCTTCTGCAACTGCCTGATACTTCCCATTGACGGTTTTGTAAATAGCATCCGGATGATCTTCTCTTGCAATGGGTTTATTGGTAGGAATTTCTACTACATCCATCCCATAAATAGACTTAAACTCTTCTTCTTCTGTTTTTGCTGTACCGGTCATGCCGGAGATTTTTTCGTACATTCGAAAGTAGTTCTGAAATGTAATCGTCGCCAGGGTTTTTGATTCTCTTTGAACATCAATTCCTTCTTTTGCTTCAATCGCCTGATGAAGCCCATCGCTATAACGACGACCGAACATAAGCCTTCCTGTAAAGTCGTCTACAATAATGACTTCGCCATCTTTTACGACATAATCTTTATCTCGTTTCATTAACGCATTTGCTTTCAATGCCTGATTAACATGATGGGACAGCTCCATATTTTCCGGATCAGAAAGGTTTTCAATCGAGAAATCTTTTTCTGCCCGCTCTACCCCTTCTTCTGTTAATGCTACGGAGTTGGCTTTCTCGTCAACGCTATAATGGGTTTCATTCTTCAAAGTTTTTACAAATCGATTCACTAAAGAATACATTTGTGTTGATTTTTCGCCTTGACCAGAAATAATCAAAGGGGTTCTGGCTTCATCAATCAGAATGGAGTCTACCTCATCCACAATCACATAGTTAAGTTCTCGCTGTACCATGTTTTCCTTTTGGATTACCATATTGTCCCGAAGATAATCAAATCCAAATTCATTATTCGTTCCGTAAGTGATGTCCGCCGCATAGATTTCTTTTTTTTCTTCCGGCTTTAACCCATGGACATTAACACCTGTAGTTAAGCCTAGAAACTCATAGATTTTTCCCATCCATTCACGGTCACGTTTTGCCAGGTAATCATTGACGGTGACCACATGGACACCCTTTCCTGTCAAAGCGTTTAGATACACCGGCAGTGTTGCTACCAATGTCTTTCCTTCTCCTGTTTTCATCTCGGCGATCCTACCCTGATGCAACACAATACCGCCATAAAGTTGTACACGGTAATGTTTCATTCCCAGTACCCGAAAAGCTGCTTCCCGAACCGTTGCAAAAGCTTCCGGAAGAATATCGTCCAAGGTTTTTCCCTGCTCTAATTTTTCCTTCAATAGGGATGTCTGTTTTTGTAAAGCTTCATCCGTTAATTCACCATAGGTATCTTCCAATGCCTCAATGGCTTTTACCTGTTTGTCCATCCTTTTTAGTTCCCGTTCACTGTAACTTCCAAAAACTTTTTCAAATAATGCTTTCAACTCATTCACCTCATTAATTATTTACCTTTTAAGAAATTTTCCATGATGATCAACCTGTAGCATTCGTGCCCGCTGATAATGCCCCACTCCCAAAAATAGATGCTGTATCCAAAAAAACAATCCCAGTGAAATAAACAGATCTCCCGGCGAAAAAATTTGTGCCACCGGATAGAAGGAAGGTGGGGTAAACCGTTTTGCAAAAAAAGACATAAGCGTAGTCGTTTCTTCTATCAAGGTGTAGTGGGGAAGCCTTCCTGCTTCGATCAAAGAAAGACGATTCAAAAATCCAGCTTGTTGCAACGCATCCGCTGAAATTAAGATGGTGCCATTACTCAGAAAGATAACGGCAAAATTCATGATGCTTCCCGCTATAATGAACCACACCACTTTATGCCCCAGATTAAAAAACAAGGCAATAAACAACATCCCATAGCTCAATGCATAAAGAAGCATTCGGTGATGAATAAACCAGGTACTACCGGCTAACATCATAAAAGACAACACCAGTTGTAACAAAAAGGCAGCAATCAACAACACCGGCATCCGTATATGCATTAATCTCATGTTTTTCACCGTGCCTCCCCGAAAGAAAGCAACTACCGTTCCTAAAACTAATGCTTCAATGAACACGAAATCACATCCTCACGATTAGCTTCCCTTTCCTCACTTAAGCACTCCAACAATAATTCTTTTTATCATGACTATCATTATATCAGAAAAACCACAAAAAAAAACAACCTACCGGATAGTAATCCGACAGGTTGATATTTTTTTGCTTCTTTACTCAAATTCCGGCTCAATAAGCCCATAATTTCCATCTTTCCGTTTATACACTACATTCACTTCGCTTGTTTCATCATTTGCATAGACATAGAAGTTGTGGCCTACCAATTCCATTTGCAAAACCGCTTCTTCATGACTCATCGGCTTAACCGCAAATCGCTTGGTTTTTACAATCCGAGCTTCTTCTTCCTCCTGTTTTTCCTGAGCTGGAATATTTTCAAACCGAATGGTCTCATAATTATTAATGCGATTTTTCTCTAATTTTGTTTTATGCTTTCTTAACTGGCTATCCAACTTATCTACCACTCGATCAACGGTGTTATACATATCTTTTGTAGATTCTTCAGCCCTCAGTACGGAGCCGCTTAGGGGAATGGTCACCTCCATAATTTGCCTTTCTTTTTCTACTGAAAGTGTAACCTGTGCTTCCGCCTCCTTGTTGAAATACTTTTCTAACTTATCCAGTTTCGATTCAATGGTGTCTCGCAGAGAATTTGTTATGTCAAAGTTTCTGCCTGTTACGATTACTTTCATATTTCCAGCCCCTTTCCAACATGTTTTCTTTCTAATGTCTCTCCTGGCTGCTGCTTCATGATTTTCCATGAAGTATGTATCTTACTTTATACCCTATTCTTTTTTGATCAAACCAGCAATTATTCACTCTGTTTTATCTCTTTTTCCATTTTTCGTTACCAAGCTGTGGATAAGTCTGTGGATTGTGGATAAAAACACTTCTTTCCTGTGGATAATGTGGGTAACTCTGTTGATAACTTGGAATCAGCAGGTTCGTTTATGTGGAGAAAATGGGGAAAACCGAAGTAACAAAAATAGTTTTCCACATTCTAAAAAGTCAAGTGCAAAAACTAAATAAAAGCCGCCTAAACGACTTTTATAGAACAGAAGCTGACCTGGTCTTTGCCCCCACACTCGCCTGCTGGAAGGTTTGCTCCGGGTTCGCCGTCACGCCACTTCTCTCGAGCATTATTGCCCGGCAGGACTTACTCCTAAGCCGCACCATGCTCCACAACACTTTTGGCTGTGTTACGTGGGTCCTTTTGCCTGCGACTGGCATGGACTTGCAACCACAGACCTTCTGTTCCGTTTCCATTATACCATACAACCATATCGCTGTGCGTCTATTCTCATTAGACACGATGATCCTTTTTTTCTTTTTTGTCCATAAATAAGGAAGGCTGTTTTTGCTTGGTATTGGCATAACCATGAATCGCTTTTTTCCCTTTTTGAATCTGTTGAATCTCCCCTTTAAGTGTTTCCATAAAAGTTTTCATGGTTTCCCTATTTTCATTATCGATGGCCGACACTTGTTGGAGTTTTTCTTGAATTTCTTGAGTTGTTTCTTGTAACTTCTTTACTTCCTCCGCTTCAAAAATACCTTTTGGCACTTGATCCAAGTATAAATACCCGGTTTTATCCTTTAGTTTCTGTATTTGCTCCAAAAAAAGCTTGTCCAAATCATCGATAGATTCCATCATTCGGTTACGCTCTTCCACGCAAATTAAAAAAGCTTCCTGATTGAAAGCTTCATCAGAAATTTTCAGCATTTCCTTTTGTTTCACAGTTAAATTCAGGAGATCCGATAGGATCTCCTGCTTTTCTATCAATAGATTAATAGCATTCTTTAGAGAAATTCCACTATTCATACATACCTCCTAAAACTGCATTAACTGTTGCTGCAACCAGTCTGCCTGATTGTTCATTTGCCCCATTGCTTTTTCCATCGCCGTAAACTGAGCCCATAGTTGTTCTTCTCTTCGAGCTAGTCTGCGTTCTTCACGTTCGATTCGTTGATTAATCGATAGAATATCTCGATCCGATACACTCAAACTGCTATTTTTTGTAACAAAATCTACTAACATATTCCCCTGCACAGAACGCAAAGTATCAGCATGATCGCCTACCCCTAATCGGCGAACATTATCCTGCATTCCCGCTACCATTTCATCGCTCATACGTTGAAAAAGACCGCTTTCTGCTTTTCGCTGTGCCGGATCTTCCGCATTGGAGGTTTTGAACAAAAGATTTACCACTCCTTCTGCGTCTTCGTTAATCGCATCTCGTAACCGGTCTTCATCGATGACAAGTTTTCCACCGTCCTGGTAATTCCCAGTAGTAATACCAATCTGTGTAATCTGATTAAAAGCACCTGTGGCTCCTTCCACTTCCTGATACATGCCTAAACGGAGATTTTGCATCATACGGGTCATGGATTCATCATTTCTTAACAGACCACTTTTCGCCCGTTCTTCCCACATCTCAACTTCACTATCAGACATCGCTCTTTTTTCTTCGTCTGTCAATGGTCGATAGTCCCGATACTCTTCTTGCTTAAGCTGTTCGTTCACATCATCCAGCAATTTATTATATTCATCCACAAAATCTCTAATTTTCTCTACCATACCGTCCACATCGGTTTGAACGCTGACGGTGGTGACTTCATTCAAAGGTGCGCCACCCTGAACATCCAAGTGAATGCCAAAAATCTCAATATTGTTGCTGTGATGTTTAATTTCTTCTCCATTAAACTCAATGATGGCATCCTGACCTTCTCTTTCTATTTTCCCTTCCGCATCAAAAGCTTCAAACATATTAGCTCCCAGACCATCTTCAAGGATTGTAAAAGACTGCTCCAATCCGGTTTCCCGGGTGGTAATCATCATTCTTCCAAAGTTAGCATCATAAGAGGCATTTAAGCCAAGGCTATTGCCATCTTCATCTGTGGCATTCCGAATATCAGCCGCTAACGTGGAAACTCGGTCTCCGGACTTCACCGTAAACTCTTTGGTGGTGTCTCCCACTTGAATGCTTAAGGTTTTCTCTTCCACTCCATCTTCAAATTGAAAGGTTCTTCCGTCTTCCGAGGTAATTGCCGCCATATCTTTTGAAGTAATGCTCCCTACCTCAGCTCTTTGTTTTACTTCCACTGTATGATTTCCTTCAATGGCGTTGGCATTAGCTCGTGCTCTTACAACAGATTCATTAGAGGACTGGGCACTTTTAATCCAATCAAATTGATTCACATCAGAGGTTCTGATTTGACCACTGTAACTTACCTGGTTTAACCCAAAGCTTTGCCTGCTGTCTAAAACAAACTGAGCTATCCGTTTGTTCATATCATGAGCCGCTTCCTGACGCCATTGAATGGTCTGGCTTCGCTGATGAAAGCGATCCACTCTCATTCGTTCTACCTTCATCATCTGATCAATCATATCATGGGTATCGATTCCGGAGTTCAATCCACCGAACCGCATTCGATCCATCATTTTCCTCTACTCCTTTCTATTACGCTGTCCTTAAAGATCAAGACAGTCCCTAGCCACGTTCATCTACCAAGATTCCTGCTACTTCCAACATATTCGCTACCATATCCACCAGTTTTTCCGGTGGAATTTCCCGAATCACTTCATCCGTTTTTGTATTAATCACTTTTACCATAACTCTATTCAGCTTATCATGGGAAGAAAACTCAAAATGTCGGTTTAGCGGCTCAAAACTTTTATTGGCCTGATCCAGAGCATCCTGAAGATTTTCAACTCTGTCACCTTTTTCCATTTGTTTTTCCATTCTTTCTTGCTGAGTGACTCTATTTTCTCTTCTTTTTTCGTTGTTTTCTGTTTCAGCCACCGACCCCTGGCTTCCCTGCCTTAACTGTACACGCTCAGCCATCTGTGCTGACTGTACACGATCCGTAGCAATACCATCTATTTTCATATTACTCCCTCCCTGGAATGGTGCGTATTTGGTTCTTTGAATCCTTCCCCTTCTGAAAAAGCACACAATTAACCTGTTATAAATAGTATCGGATAAAATTCAAAAAAGTTTACCTTCTTTTCAATATTTATGAACAATGATACAATATTAGTTTAGAATCAGGAGTAACTAATAAAATCATTCTGTAACCTAAGTACTAAGTCGATACTTTAGTACTTAGTCGATACTTTGGGAGGTAATGCTGATGCAGCGAGAAATTGAAAAAGACTTTTTTTTACGAAACGGCTTTGCCTATTCTACCGATCAGTTTGATCCGGAAAAAGTAATTATCACCCCTTCGGTATACGAAGTTATTCGAGTGATTAACGGCGTTCCTCTTTTCTGGGAAGCTCATCTAGATCGGATGCAGCAGTCCCTTTCTTTACTGGGATATGATATCTCTTTCGAACCAGCAAAAATCCATGACCAGTTGCACAAACTGATCCAAAAGAACCACGTCAGTGATCATAACATAAAAGTGTTGATGAACCATCTGGATGAAAAGCCGCTAACCTTATACCTTTTCTTTATTACCAGTTATTATCCATCCAAGCGGCAACTCGAACAAGGGGTTCCTGTTATAAGGATTGCGGCTGAAAGAGAGAACCCCAAAGCCAAGGTAATTGCTACAAAGTTTAGGGAACCTATCCAAAAAGCCATCCAAGCGGCAGGTGCTTATGAAGCTTTACTGATCAATGGAGCTGATGAAATCACAGAGGGCAGCCGCTCTAATTTTTTCGTTGTGAAAAATGGCCAGTTTTACACATCACCTTCCCAGAAAGTATTGGAAGGAGTGACTCGCAAAACGGTTTTATCCTTACTTGGCCGACTAGGGTATTCTTGCACAGAAAAGCCTATTACCCGAAAATTAATGGAAAGTGCCGATGGCCTGTTTTTAACCGGTACTTCACCAGGAGTTCTACCGATTAGCCAGGTGGACCAACAGGCCTTTCCTTCTGCCCACGTAAAAGAAATACAGGAAATACAAGGCTTGTATCAGCATTTTGTCAAAACCTATATTGCCATTAATCAGCCATCAGCTACTTTACCTTAGCTCGCTTCCTTTAACCGTAAAATAACCGTTAACCGTAAAATAACCGTAAAAAATGAACAACAAAAAATATAACCGAGGCATTATTGTCTATGCCTCATTAAAAATGAAGGAAATCAGGAGGAATAGAAAATGAAAATTGGAATCGTGGGACTGCCCACAACAGGAAAAACCACCTTATTTAACTTACTGACCGGTGCCGAAGAAGAAACGGCCGGTTTTGCTACAGGGAAGGTGGAAGCGCACACTGGCATTGTTAAAATACCCGATGAACGCATTGACTTTTTAGCCACTCACTACCAGCCAAAAAAAATCACTCCGGCTACGATAGAGCTAACAGATGTACCTGGACTGGTTCAAGGAGCTAGTACAGGCAAAGGGGTGGGTAACCAGTTTCTGGACACCATTCGAAAAGTAGATGCATTGATTCACTTGGTAAGGGTTTTTGAAAATGATCAAGTACTGCATCCAGAAGGTTCTAACGACCCTATGCGTGATATTGAAACCATTAATATGGAACTTCTTTTTTCTGATCTGGGGGTTATCGAAAACCGGATCCAGCGGATTCAAAGCGGAAAAAAAGTGACGAAAGAACATCTGGCTGAAAAAGAAGTGCTAGAAAAGTGCCAGGAAGCTCTTGAAAATGGAAAGCTGATTCACGAACTAAACCTGGAAGAAGAAGAACAAGAATTATTAAAAACCTTTGGGTTTTTATCAGAAAAACCAATGATGATCGTTGTCAATATTGACGAAAATCAACTTTCCGAGGGAAAATACCCGGCACAGGATACGCTGGAAAGTTATTGTAAAGATCGTCACTTACCATTAATTGCTCTTAGCGCTAAATCCGAACAGGAAATTAGTCAGTTGGAAGATGAGGATCGGGAAATGTTTATGGATGAACTGGGTATCCATGAGCCTGGTATCCACCGGGTAGCACGGGCAGCCTACGATTTGCTGGGCCTTATTTCTTTTTTAACCAGTGGAGAAGACGAAGTCCGGGCATGGCCTATCCGAAAAGAAACCATTGCCAAAAAAGCCGCCGGTAAAATTCATACTGATATTGAAAAAGGATTTATTCGTGCTGAAGTAACCGCTTTTGAAGATTTTAAAGAAAACCCTTCCACCGTTAAACTCAAGGAGCTTGGAAAAGTCCGTTTAGAAGGAAAAGAATACCTTGTAAAAGATGGGGATATTATCAATTTCCGCTTTAATGTTTAATCAGTAAACAAGATCATTTTATCGACGACGGCGCCGCCCAAAGCTGCTCACCTGGCTTTTGGTGGCGTTCCCTTTTTGGTTAAGCTCTATTTCAAGCTTTTTCTTTTTGCATTCAAAACAATAATCCCCATAATCTACCGCAACACCACAGGTTTTACAAACCCTCATCATACTTCGCTTTTCCAACAGCGAGATGCGACCTTCCCGCACATAACGCATAATCAAGGACCGGCTCACCCCTGTAGCTTCTTCAGCCTCCAGTACAGTTGCTCCCGGATGGTCATAGACATAATCTCTTACTCTTTTATAAGGATCTCCTGACTCTTTGGCGCATTCCAGACAGAGAAGCTCTCCTTCCGGCTGATCCATCACCAAATGACCACAAACAGGACAATTATGGTATCGCATTCCTTATTCACACTCCTTCATATCTCAAGAATAAAGACACTTCGCATCTTATAAAGGATTAATCGTCAGGGGTACTCCTATGCTTTCCTTATCCAGCATAAAAACAACCCCTGCCTATGATTATATCATAAACAGGGGTTCCACACCCACTCCACTCTTTTTCTTTTCTGAATCTTAAGAGGATTTAACACTTTCCATTGCCTGTTTCCATGTATCTCTCATCTCTCGTGTTAAGTTTACCGTTTCTTTCAGTTTTTCGATGCTTTTTTCTGAATTGGCTGCTATCAAGTGGTAATGAATAAACTCATACATTTTGAACAGTTCATCAGAGATTTCATATTCCTGATCCAAACCGTTCATTAGTTCAAGAAAAATATTTTGAGCCCGCATATTAAAATGATGTGCTTTTTCCATGTCCTTTTTTTCAATGGCTGCCACCGCTTGGTTGATAAACCGGATAGCACCATCATAGAGCATTACCACCAGTTCTTGCGGAGATGCTGTCATTACTTGGGATTGCAAGTAGGGATTCGCTTGTTTGGGCCCATTCTGTGCGGTTGATTTTGTTTTTTCCTGGTAGGACTCTTGGTTCAGGTTTACCTGTTTTTGCATTTTGTAAATTTTAGGATTCTGCATCTGTTTGTTTTCTGGATAAGGGTTATTCATCGCCATTTTAACACCTCTTTAGTATTTTATCTTCTTGATTTATGATGATCCATTGATAATTTGTCTATTGTTATAATGCGTTCAATACTATTATCGGCTAAAACAGCTAAAACTTAACCCTATAATTGAATATCCAGATTGCCTCCCAAATGAGGAGTTACCGATTGTTCCAACATTTTTGTATTGGCATCCAACATTTTTTCTAAACCTTCCATTTGAGAGGAACCACCATCCATTGCCATCTTAAGCACGGATACACTGGCTTCCTGTTGAAGTTTCATCTGGTTCAGTGCTATTGACATAGCCGCTACATCCATTCCTTCATCCCTCCCATCACCGTTTCCACTTCTTCTTTCCAAACCTGAAACGCAGGAATCACCTGATCTGTCATCTGCATCTCCATTTCATCCGCTTTTTTTTGGTGATAACTTTCTAAAAAGCCTCCCACTTCGGACATCAATTGCCTGGTCGAATCATTAAACTTATTTTCCGGCACTTGAGCCGCCATCGGTAGTACGGCTTTCTGAAGGCTTTCAATTCCTTTCATTGCATTCTCCAGAAGCATTATCGTCTCATCATACCGCTCTGCTTCTACCTGTTTTTGCATTTGAATAAAGGCTTCATTAATCACACCGGTAAGGTTCATGATCTGATCCACCATGTTTTGTGATAGTTCCATTCATTACCCTCCCTGCATCTTTTCCCTTGATTATAACATACTTACCCATTATATCCTTCCTGTAAAAAGGTTTTTATTTCTCCCAGAGATTTCCCTTCCAGTCCCCAATCCTGTACGGTGCACCCAGTTTGATAATAATCCTCATCATTCAACGCTGACGCCAATACAATGACGGAATCCATCACTGGTGTTTCAATTCCTAACGCATCTCCCAGACTCGCCAGTGCCACCAAAGAACATTTTGTATCTTCTACCAAATACCGATCCTGAAGGCTGCTGGGTCCTTTTAACGGATTAAAGGCATTACTGTCTCGATAGCATTCATAAAGGGTTTCTCTTTTGGGCGCATACCCCATTTTATAAAGACGTTCTACCGCTGGAATTCCTTTATAGCCTAAAGCCTGACAAATGGAAAGTCGTTCCTGATCCACCCGTTCATTCACCCGGGCAACGGAAGGCGTGATCCCTTCCCGGTAATGATAATGCTCTCCATTAAAGTATTCAATTTTCCCGGCATTTAATACGACCGGCGCTGGATGAGACACCGGATTTCCGTTATTTAAAGAGCTTTCCAGCACATCTCTTACCGGCTCAATAGATGGATAAATATGCTTGGTCAGTTCTGCCATTTCATCGTTATACTTTGAAGGAAAGGTTGCAAAGTATAATTTCTTACACTCCAGTAATATCAGTGCTTCATTCTGCTCACCATTGCTTCGGGCCGCATAAGGCAATGAATGAATCTCCGCCACCCGAATTTGATGATTTCCCAATTTTTCATATAGTTTTCTCGCCATGATCAAAGCGCCACCGGTACTACCCGGAGCCAGTAGAATTCGTGCATCCGGTTTAAGGTGTTCTGCCAATTCTTCCGCCAGCTTTGCAATGGTGTATGCCGGCAACACCGGCATAATCAAGTCTACGTCTTCCAGCGCTTCATCAATATTTGAAGTCACCTTATTGAGAGTCGCTTTTCCTGTAGCTCCCACACCGTCCAATTGAATGGTTTTTTCTGAAAACAAAGATTCCAGCCGGTTACGGTATTGATCATTTACGTAAAAGTTTACTTGATGACCTTGCAGCGTTAAATCTGCCGCTGCCGCTAAAGCCCCATTTCCACTTCCAATGATACATACTTTTAATTTCATATATCAAATCCCTCCCGTCGATTCTTGTGCGCCCCTTATTATATGGGAGAGAACTAAAAGATACAAGCCTTCTATCCGATCTTTTTCCTATTTTTCTAACAAGAAATTCCTAAAAGGCTATTGAATCAATGTGTATTTTTTTATATACATTTTGGATGATATGTATCAAATAATCCTTTTACCGCTTGAATCCTTTTTTGATTAATGGTACATTGTCATTATATGCTATCAATCCCTATTCACTTGTGAAGGTAATGACAAAGACACCTTCGCTAATTTATATTCCTTATTGGAAGGAGATTCTATATGGAAAAGAAGTCAGAAAGTTATGATTTCATGAAGAAAATATGCGATGATGAGTTGTCTGAAATACTGGATTTATTATCCGGCATTTCTTCTATTATGATGGATCTAACCATTCATAACGAATATCTGGTTGATGACTGTCTGGAGCGGATCGGCCACTATACAAAAGCCTCCCGAGTGTATGTTTTTATGTTTCGTGATCAACTAAACTATATGGATAATGTTTATGAATGGTGCAATGAAGGTGTTTCTTCTGAGATCAATATGTTACAACATTTAGCCACCGATGATTTTCGTTGGTGGATGGTTAAGCTCCTGAAAAGAGAAATTATTTTTATTGAAGACGTAGCGTCAATGGACGCCTCCGCCAGTGCCGAAAGAGAAATTTTATTAAAACAAGGAATCCAATCCCTGATTACCGTCCCTATTTTTTATCGTCAAGAATTGATCGGGTATATCGGGATTGATTTTACAAAAGAAAAAGCTAAGTGGAATGTCTCTTGTCCTTTCATCCTAAAACTTGTTTCCGAACTTTTTTCTTCCGGCTTTGAACGATTGCGACAGGAAAAACTTCTTTATGAGTCTCAACCAACCGATAGTCACAGTCCGCTTTCTCCCTGCGAAAGCATTCCTCCTGGGGTTTCATTTCCAGCTGGATCAAAAGCTGAAAATGTGAACGGAATGATCGAAGAACTGTTTTATTATATCGATGCAGATTTGCGTCTTTTCGATCATATAGAAAAAAAATTAGCACCTGAAAACCCCTTTATCTTTATCAATAAGTATGACTTTTTTCAGATCTTAATGATTCTCCTACAAAACAGTATTGACGAAGTAAAACGTTATCAAAAAAATGCCTTAGACGGTCATAGCAGCTATCTCAGTATTAAAACCCGTCAGAATACAGACTGTGTTGTGATCGAACTGTTGGATAGCGGAGAAGGATTTTCACATCATGACAGTACAGAAGTTTTTAATCCTTTCTTTACTACCAAAGAATTAGGAGAAGGAACAGGGCTTGGCCTTACCTACGCTTATGACCTTATCGTCAACAAATACCATGGTAGTATCCAGACTGGAAACTGCCAGGAAGGTGGTCTCGTTACCATAAAACTACCCATCTTTCAATAACAAGGACGCTTTGAGTCTATTATCATCGATAATTAAGAATGGATCATTCCGTTCAAATATCCTTTAGGGTACCTGTGCTATTCCCTAGACCATAAAAAGGAGCTGACCTTATGCAAGTCCATCAACGAATGAAATCAAACGTTATATCTGTTAAGCCCATAGATCCTTTGAGCAAAGTGCTTGACATAATGGAGCAACAAAATATCAATGGCACTCCGGTGATAGATGATGCCAATCATCTAATCGGTATGATTGTCAAGGCCGATATTTACCGGTTTTTAATGGATCCGGGCCATTACAAAAGTTGTCCTGTGGAATGGGTTATGTCCTCAAACGTGGTTTACGGCGAAACACATGAGGATTTAGTAACCATCGCTAAACGTTTACGTGAACATGATATCGTTGCCTTGCCTATTCTTGAGAAAGATATCATTGTTGGGATTGTTTCGATTGAAGATATCCTTGATCATTTCATTGAAACCCATCCGTAAAAGCACAGCCAAAAGGCTGTGCTTTCTTACTCTTCACTCTGTTCACTGTATTATTTTCTTATGTTAGAGGCAATCTTATTCCCACCGGTCTGGATAAACTGGACCAGGATAACTAATAATGCGACGGTGGCGTACATAACCGTTGCTTCATAACGCAAATGACCATAGCGATATGCCAAGTCTCCCAGTCCTCCGGCACCCACCAATCCTGCCATGGCCGTTGCACCTATCAGAGAAATGATTGCTGTTGTCAACCCTAGCACAATAGAAGGTCTTGCCTCTCGAATCATGACATGCCAGATGATCTTTGGCGTTGTAATTCCCATGGACTCATAAGCTTCAATCACACCGTCGTTTACTTCTAAAAGAGCTGATTCCATTAACCGGGCCACAAAAGGTGCTGTGTGAATGACTAAAGGAACCAACACACCTTTGACCCCAATCGAAGTTCCTACCAGTAATCGAGTGAAAGGCAGGATAAAAAACAATAAGATAATAAAAGGGACGGAACGAAAAAAATTAATCACCATGTTGATTCCACTGTAAAAATACTTGTTTTCGTAAGCACCACCATCTTTGGTTAAAATGAGGCATACGCCTAAGGGAAGCCCCAACAAAACAGCAAACAACATGGCGATTCCTACCATTTGAAAAGTCTCAAGGCTGGCTTTTACCATTATTGGTGCCCATTGATCAAGAAACAGCTTCATGCGAACCAACTCCTTTAAGAATTTCAGTGCGAATGCCCTTCTCTTGCAGATAACGCAAACATTTTTCTGTTTCTATCTTATTACCCTGCAATTCAACCAAAAGCTTTCCATAATGATCTTTTTTCAAAGGAACCATATTGCCAGAAAGAATATTTGGATAAACATCAAACTTTTTTGCGACTTCTGCTAACACTGGTTTGTCCGCAACATTTCCAACAAAGGATAACTCGACAATCAAATGACCTTCAACCCAAGAGCCTTCTATAAGCGTTTCGGCACCTGAGGGAAATTGACTGTTGATAAATTTTTGTGTCGTGGGATGCTTTGGCGATGAAATCACTTGAAGTAAACTTCCTTCTTCTACAATCTTTCCAGCTTCCATTACGGCTACCCGATCACAGATTCGCTGAACTACCGCCATTTCATGGGTAATAAGCAAAATAGTAATCCCAAAATCCCGATTAATCTGGTTTAATAACTCTAAAATAGCCTCTGTCGTTTCCGGATCCAGAGCGCTGGTTGCCTCATCACATAACAACACCTTTGGACGATGAGATAAGGCTCTGGCAATGGCCACTCGTTGTTGTTGACCACCAGACAACTGTGATGGATAGGCCTGTTCTTTCTCCAACAGTCCCACCACCGATAAATATTGGTGAACACGCTTTTTAATGTCACCAGCCTTTAATCCGATCAATTTTAATGGCAGTGCAATGTTTTCATAAACCGTAGCGGTTTTCAGCAAATGAAACCCTTGAAAAATCATCCCCATATCCTGCCGCTTTTTTCGCAATGCTTCTGCGGTCAAGTTTGTTAAGGTTTCACCATTAAAAACAACTTCACCAGCCGTCGGCTTTTCTAACAAGTTCGCTACCCGAATCAAGGTGCTTTTGCCTGCACCACTGTGCCCAATAATCCCATATATTTCTCCCCGATTTACCTTTAAGGACACCTGATCCAAGGCCAGGTTTGTCTGGGCTTCTGTTTTGAATTCTTTTGATATATTCTGGAACTCAATCATTGTTCATTTATCCTTTCCGTCCTCCTGTTTCCGGATCTTTTTACCACCCGGGAACAATGGAACCTTGAAATCGTTCTTCAATGAATGCTTTGATATCATCCTGATAATAATATTCCATCAACTGAGCAATCGCAGGATCATCTTTATTCTCAGCTCTGGCGGCGACCACATTCACATAGGGTGAATCTCCCGGCTCCATTAGAATAGAGTCCGTGGTAGGAACAAAGCCATACTCAATAGCAAAGTTGGAATTAATAACAGCTGCCGTTACCTCTCCTAACTGTCGGGGCAACTGAGATGCTTCCAGTTCTATGATATGGAAATTCATAGGGTTTTCTGCAATGTGGTTGACAGTCGCTTCTACGCCTACCCCTTCTTCCAAAGTGATAAGACCGGCACTTTCCAAAAGAATCAATGCTCTCGCGCCATTAGTAGGATCATTAGGAATGGCAATACGATCCCCTTCCTGAAATTCCGAAATATTTTCCAAAGATTCAGCGTACAAAGCGATAGGAAAATTGATGGTATATCCTACGTCTACCAGATCAAGATTTCTTTCTTCGCTGAACTTCTCCAGATAGGGCTTGTGTTGAAACATATTTAAGTCTAATTCACCTTCTGCCAAAGCAATATTAGGCATTACATATTCTGTAAACACTTGCAGTTCAATGGTTATTCCATCCTCCGCAGCCTTTTCCTTAACCTGCTCCATTACCTCTTCATGCGGTCCCGGAGTCACACCGATGATCAAATGATTTGGATCCAATGTATTTTGTGCATCCGAACTGCCACAACCACTTAGTAAAAAAAGTATTCCTACCATCCATAAGACTATTATTTTTTTCATGTTCATCATCCTTTTCTATAAGTTTGTTTTTCTGTCAAATAACCGCTTTTTCCCTTCCCTCCATTCCTCCTTTTTGAACAATAAAAAACTCTCTGTCAAGACAGAGAGGCAATTTAGTAAATCACATTGACTCTCTCATCTTCCGGAAATTCCGCAGGATTTAGCACCTTTAGCTGTTATCGATCTGATAAACAGTTATGGTTGCCGGGTTTCATCGGGCCAGTCCCTCCACCACTCTTGATAAGAGTTTCATATTATTCGGTTGTTTGTTTTCACTTGCAATTTTCTAAACCTGTATAGCATATTAATATGGATTTGTATTTTTGTCAACTATTTTCATCATTCTTTTTTTCAAAATATTTTCCAAGCATCTCTTCCGTTAAGGGACGACTAATATAGTAGCCTTGAACCATATCGCAATCAAAGTGCTCCATTGCTTGAAGTTGTCCTTCGTTTTCCACCCCTTCCGCAATAACATCCAGATTCATATTATGTGCCATCGTAATAACTGAATCAATCATTACTTCTGTGTCTTTATCTGTTTCCATTCCCTGAACAAATGCTTTATCAATTTTCAATGTATTAATCGGAAGATGTCTTAAATAAGACAGGGAAGAAAATCCAGTTCCAAAATCATCTAAAGAAATTTTCACGCCTATCCCTCTTAGCTCATTTAGGATTGTCACGGCTTCATCAAAAGAATGAATAAAAACACTTTCTGTCATTTCTAATTCCAGTAATGACGGATTAATCTTATACTTGTTTACGTATTTTTTTACCATATCTACAAAGCCACGGCTTCTGAGCTGTAAGGTTGATACATTGACAGACATCGTAAGCTTGTGCGATAGCCTACCGTTAAAGGACGCCAGTTTTTCACAGGCCTTTGACAGTACCCATTCTCCAATAGCAAGAATCTGTCCGGATTCTTCGGCTACCTGGATAAATTCATAAGGAGATACAGAACCAAATACCGGGTGATGCCATCTCAACAACGCTTCAACCCCCCTGTCTTCTAAGGTCTTAGCAAATACTTGCGGCTGATAGCATAATGACATTTCCTGGTTCTCTAAGGCCCTTCTCATCCCTTTTTCCAGATCCATTTTTCTTCTTAAATCAAGTTTCATCGATTCATGAAAAAAGGTATATTTATTACGCCCTTCCTTTTTTGATGCACTAGTGGCCGTATCAGCATGTTGAAGCAAGATCCCCACCGTATCACCATGCTCTGGATAAAGGGCAATGCCAAAGCTTATATTCAAGTAAACCTCTGTGTCCCGAGAAGAAATTGGTAAAGCAAATTTCTTTCGAAGGCTATTTATTTTTTCCAGCACCGTCTCTAAATCCTTGATTTCTGGAAGAACACAAACAAAATCATCACCACTCATCCGAGCTACCGTACCACTTTGATTCTCTTCCGCTAACAACCTTTCTCCTACCTGAGTTAATACTTCATCGCCGAAGGTGTGTCCGTAGGTATCATTGATTCGTTTAAAATGATCTAGGTCAAAATAAATGACCGCTAGTTTTTTATTTGCCTCCTGGTGCTTTAATAGCATTTTCCCAAGAAAATCATGTACATAACTGGCGTTCGGAAGTTTTGTCACAGGATCAAAGTAGGCTAGGTCTCGCAGCCTTCGATTTCTTGACTCAATTTTATCAACCATGATGTTGAAACTTTCCGCTAATTGGTGAAATTCTTCAAAACTGTCTGTTTGAACTCGCCTCTCGTAATTCCCTCTGGCAATTTCCTTAGTTTGAGCCAAGAGCTCCTGGAACGAATGGGTTATTTTCCGTAAATTTCGCCGTGTAATACTGGCAGACAAGACAAAAAATATCAGCATTACCAGAAAACCCACGAAAACAATCCTTTTTACCGTACCATACAACGTATCAACGGATTGATAAACAATCGTATACCAATTGGCATTTTCGACAGGGTAAGCAGTAATCCAGTGGTCCCGGTGCTTCCCGGTATAAAAATCTTTTTCCTGAATTCCTTCTCTTATCATCTGAATATTGGGATCCATCTCTCTCTGGTATACCTTTTCCAGTTCTTTGTAGGAAATATAAACACCTCGGCGGTCAGTGATAGCCACCAGCATATTATTTCCATAGCTTTCACTCAACTGTGATGACAAAAGGCTGATCTGCTCTAAATTCAAATAGGCTACCAATACCTTTGATTCATGCTTCATCGCCACTGTCAAGGCAGGACTTCCTGTCTGCTGTGAAATAAAGCTCGTAGAAAAATAGGCTTTCTCCTGACGGTTGGCGATTTGGTAATATGCCTGATTCACCCGGCTAATTCCCAACAAATGCTGGTCAAAGGGTGCCATATACCGAACACGACCATTTTCATCAATGATCTCTAAGCCTTCCAGATAATCGGCATGAGTCACCACCGTTTCCAAATATTCCATTGTCTTATCGGTTGATAGAATTTGCCGATCCATTATATCCGCAATTTCTTTCAGATCTGCTATGGGTTTATCCAACATTTGGCTAATCCGCTGTGCAATGGTAGAGGTAATAATATGATTTTTTTGTTGCATCTCTTTTTCATTGTAATAAATAATAATTGACACTACCAGCAGACCTACCATCAGAATAGGTAATAGCACCGCAAGAATGTTGCTGCGAATAATGTAGTCACGTAATTTTCGACTTTTTTTCATGCTTATTCCACCTTAACAAATTGACCATTCTGAATGGTGTATTTGAAAATTTCCCTGCTGGCATCACCATATTCATTTATTTCAATAAGACCTTGTAACCCTTGAAAGCTTCTGATATCTATAATAGCATCTTTTACCTGCTGCGAGGTTATTTCTTTCGAATCCAAAGCCTTTATTCCCTCAAACAAAACCGTTGCCGCATCATGAGCAAAAACCGCTGAAAAAGATGGTTCTTCTTCGTATCGTTGTCGATATTCATCTGCAAAATCTTGGTACTCCTTTTTTTCACTATCCTGATTTATCAAGCTAACAATCCGAACACCTTCTACGGCGATTCCACCATGAGAAATTAAATCCGTTGTCATCGACCAGGTTGATAAAAGAATTGGCATTTCAACTCTTAGTCGTTCTATTTGCTGGCAGAACATAGCCGCATCAAAGGCTGAAGATAAAATGATCAATGCATCCGGCTGGCTATCTACCACCTTCTGGATGGTTTCTAAATAATCGATGCCTTTCTCAGAAGAAAAAGCCAAGGACATTACTTGCTTTTCTCCCCCTGTTTCAAAAGATTCAGCGAAAAAATCGCGAATCACGGCTGTATAGGCACGATTGGACTGGTCGTAAAGAACCATCACCCTCCTAATTTCCGGTTTCTGTTGATAAATTTCGGCCATAAAGATGGCTTCATCACGATTAGACGAAACCACACGAATCAGGTAATCATCCTTTTCACTTAACTCATCAGAACTCATAGTAGGGGTGACCATTAACATTTCTTTTTCGTTAATAAAGGGAAGGGTTTTTTCAGCCATGTTGCTAGTCATATGACCAATAATAAACTTAATTCCTTGCTGATAAAGGGCCTTATCTGTTTCCAAAGCCTTTTGTGGATCATTTTCATCATCCTTTACCACTATCTTTACTTCCCTTCCATGAATCCCTCCCATTTCATTTATCTTTTGAACCGCAATCATCAACCCATTACGCCCACTAACCCCAAGCTCTGATGCCGCACCGGTAAGCCCTGCGGAAAACCCAATGACCAACGGTTCTTCTTGTCTGCCTAAGCTGAAGAAAAAGAAGCCTATCAGCATTACCATCAGCAACAACCCTATGATCAACGTTTTTGTTTTCGGTTTCATTTTCATGCCTCCCCAAGGCTCGCCTTCATCCAATTTTATCCCAAATCTTTCTTTTACATATAATACCCTTCCATAAGTCCTGCAAACTTCTATCCTCTACAAAGAAGCCTACTCATTCAAGTCATAAGCAGGTACAAAAAAAGACACAGCCTTTGCCATGTCCTATCAGTCTTTTTGTTTTTTTATATTCGCCTGTCCATGATCAGACCTAAGGTAGTCGCTTTTGACCGCTCTGCAATTTCAATGGCTGATTCTGTTGGAAAAGCGGCCACTAGGTTGCCACTGTTTTTCATCGTTACTCGAAATTGACGACCTCCAGTAGCTTCATCTAGCCGATAACTAACATTATAATCTGTATTCTCTACCAGTTTTTGCAAACTCTCATACACTTTATTGACACTCTCCTGCACCACTTTTTTGACCGAAGGATTACTGATATTCTTTTCCTGCTCAAGGCCTTGCTGCCTCGGAGTCTTAAAGTTATCATAGGCATGAGTAGGAGGCTTTACAATAGGCCTCAGGATAGAGTTTGACGTTTCTATAATCAAAAGCATACACCTCCTTCTCAATTAGTTGCTGATAGTACCCTAAGCTTTCCTAAAACACCGTACCTATTTCCTTTATTATACCATGCCGGAATAAAATCATCAATATTTTCTGATAACGACATTTATACAATACCGTTCTTGGGTTATGCCCTTCTACGCCCTTTGAAAACCATTAGGCACATACTTCATCTAACTCTTTAATGATAAAAAGAGACAGATGTTTCATCAGGTCCACCTCATCCATTGGCTCATTTTCTGTGTTTAATACTCGAACATAAGGCCTGGTTGGCTGTTCCCGATTGTTTCTTACTACCATGGCTTTTTCTCCATTAGATAAGCGAACAATTTGTCCCGGTGGATAAAGATCTACATTTTGCATAAAGGCACGAAAAACCTTTTCATCATAGCCTTTATGCACCTGCGCCATAATGATTTCAACAGCTTGATATACCGGCACCCGATCTCTATAGCAACGGTCACTGGTCACCGCATCAAAGATATCCGCCATGGAAACAATTTGTGTCAGTAGATGTACTTTATCGCCGGAAAAACCATTGGGGTAACCGCTACCATCCACCCGCTCATGATGAGACATAATAATGGCTTTCGTATAAGCACTAATGGACAGATTATCTTTAACCATTCGATAACCTTCCTCCGGATGGGTTTTCATTAGCTTCCATTCAGCTTCTGTCAGACTTCCCTGTTTATTAAGTATTTCATCTGGTATGGCTATTTTTCCAACATCATGAAGCAAAGCTCCCACACCCAGTTCTTTAATCTTATCCGGTGGCAACCCTAAGGACTGAGCCGTCAAAACCGAAAGAACCGCCACATTTAAACTGTGGGTATAGGTATACAAGCTGGAAGACATCAGTTCTGCCATATTCATCGTAGCACCTTTATTTCGCTGCAGATTTGCCATAATATCATCGAAAGTACTCTTGACTCCTTCGTAGTGTTGATCACTAATATACCGAGTTGCCATTTTACTGTTTCTTTGCTCTTTTAATTCTTCAAAAATTTCCTTGATTTGCAATACTGCCTTTACGCGGACTTCCTGATCAATAGCACTGGCTATCTCTACTCCACGAGACAACGCATCATCCACATACACCGCCGGAATGTTTTTACGTTTTAGTTGAAATATATAAGAATCTGTCAACTTAACACCTGATCGTAATAACACTAATCCTTTTTCGTCATATACTGTTTTTCCCAGTTTTACACCAGCTGTCAAGCCGGAAGTAGACATAATTCTCATTTCATCTATCTCCTTATGTAGATACCTTTAAACAAAATGCATCTAAAAGTTTCATCGATCTAAGGGTTTCCACTGTATTGGTTAATGATCAATATACGATTTGATCATTTCTTCCATTTCCCGATGCCATTTTTCTAGAGATTCAACAATCGCCATACTCATCTGCTCTTTCATTGCTTCATGTTCTTTGTCTCTGTAAAAATCCAAATATTTATCCACTTTTTCCATCAAGTCTTTGTGCAAGGATTCAAGCTTCGACGCCTCTTCATCTTTCGCCAGAGGTAATAAAGCCATCTGGACACTTTCCGTCCCCTTCACAACATCTTCCAGAAGTTGGATCGTTTCTTCATAACGAAGTTCTTCCAATTGTTTTATCATATGATCTACTGCTTCATGAATAGTCTTCATCAACTCTTGCGCCTGTATCATCATTTCTCTGTTTTCTTGCATTAGTAGCCTCCTAGCCCTAGTATTGGACATGTTTTCACTATGTTATTATAGCATATTTCAGCTAACTCTACCAAAAAAAGAGGTGAAAATCAATATTCTTCCGACAAAAAGCCCTTTAGATTTATCTAAAGAGCTTCTCGCCTTATCTGATGACTATGCATATACTAATTCCTGAGAATTATTCGAAAAAGCACCAATAATATCTTGAGTACCTTGAACTATTTGGCCTGTTGTATGGCTTGCAGATTGAGCAACTTCCTGACCAATGCTTATGGCCGTGGATTTCATCGCCGCTGCTTCTTCCTTCACCATTTGATATTGACTCTTCATTGAATCCATGCGATTACTTATCTCTTCTCGCCCTCTTTGAAAATCTTCCGGAATGCTGTTCAGCGGTTCAAAAGCAGTAGCCATCGTCTGGGTTCCCCGAGCCAAATGCCCAGCCCGCTCGCTTAAACTCTGATTTTTTCCAAAAGCTTCCCCCATCTGCCGAAGACCTTCCACAAGATTAGCACCAGATTGTACCACATCCTGCCCTATCGAAACCGCGGTTTTTACCCCAGCAGACACCATAGCTGTAGCATCTCCAACCATTCCTGCCGCCGCACTACTCAGACGAGCCACACTTTCAGAGGCTTCGCTTAGATGTCCTCGAACATTCGATGCCGTTTCACTTATATTGACAGCGATATTGGAAGCCGTTTCTTTTACTGTTCCAGCAACATCCTTGGCAATCGTTACAGCTGTTTCCCCTGTATTCCTTACTGTATCAGCAGCTGAGACAACGCTTTCTCTTACAGAGTTAAAAAAACCTCTTAGTCGTCCATTTCCCTGAGATTTTGTTTCAACGCTTTCAGCTTCTTTCAAGGAAGGTTCTTGGATTTTTTTTGACAGATCCATTTTTATTCCAGTATTACTATTATCCCGATTTTGCGATTCTTTTATTTGATTTTGATTCCCTATCGGTTGATTTATTTCCCGGTTTGCATGAGCTGCATTGAGATGATTCATACCTATTTTTGTCATAACAACACCTCCCTATTTAATCTTAGATTTTCTTTCACTTACTCATGTTTTCTTAGTATTTCATTTTTCTTCAAGAAGCTCCTTTTTATTGATGAAATGGGCCATAAATGGTTTGTTCATTAATCACAAAACTATCCTCTAGTATATAGCGTCCATCAATAAATAACTTTAATGTCCATTTGCCCACAGGAATCTGTTTTTTAGATTCCTTTAAATCTATCCAAAACCAAAGCTTGATTTTTTCATTGTCCGTTTCCGGCTCCACCAGATATTGCTCGGCAAACCGATCTAGGGTTCCATCCGGCTTATACCAAGCCACGGTAACACAATGAAGTCCTGTAACATCGCTAAAAGTAAACCGGGCGGCTACTTTGGGATCCATCCGCTTATTAAAGTTTTTTTTAACCGTTACCATTTCCTGTTCCGATATAAAAGAACTCAGTTGGTAATGATCAATATGCAGCCGATATTCTTTATTATTGTATAAGCGCTGACCCTCTTCATTGATCAATATTACGGACCATATCTTCTGATTTTCATCCGGTGCGTACATATTTGCTTCCGGATCATTGAGCCTTAGGTTCCCATTAATCAAAAAAGCATAACGATGTTCTCCAGAAGGCAGGTTTTTTTCCAGAACCCATTTATTTCCCTTTTTTTTCATAGGAATCTTTTCTTCAGGAGATTTATCATTATAAAAAAGACAATCCACCTCTTGAACCATTATTTTTTCTGAATTTTGATAGCTTAGCAACGTAGTCATCTCAACCACCTTCTATTACCTTTATCATTCATTTTATCGTTTTAGGCTTATTTCTCAAGTAAAATCTCTGTTTATTATATACCCTGCTTGAAAAGAGTATAACACTTTTGATCAAACTTTGATACTTTTATAACAACATTTGCGTCATTTTCTTTCTTTTTCGGTAAATTCTTAGGATTCCACGCGGTTTTTCCCACTTTTTTTAGCGATATACATCGCCTGATCGGCGGCTCGAATCAAGTCTTCCGGCAACTTGTTCAGCGATGGAATAATGCTAGCAACACCTATGCTTACAGTTACTCCTATTGCTTCAACAGCCCTTCGTAATTCCTCAGCTACTGTGATTGCACCCGTCTGATCAACGTTAGCCAAAAGTACCACAAACTCTTCGCCTCCATAACGAGCCACTACATCTATTCTTCGTTTGATCTTTTCCTGTAGAACCTTCGCCACTTTTACCAAACAATCGTCTCCTGCCTGATGACCAAATTGATCATTATAGTCCTTAAAATCATCAATATCCAGAAATAACAAAGATACTGGAGATTTCGTCCTTAGAGCACGCTGCCATTCAAAGTCGAGAGAGTCATCAAAGTACCTTCGATTCCACACATTCGTAAGAGCATCTTTCTGTGACATTTTTTCCAGTTTTCGGTTCGTTTTTTCTAATGCATGCTTTTGTTCTTCAATTTTTTGATAGGATTTTCGTAAATCGGTTGTTCTCTGCTCCACCAACTGTTCCAAGTTTTCATTAAGATCAATCAGTTCATTAGTCATTTTCTCATTTTTGTTAAACATCTCCGCATATGTAATCGCTAAGGCAAAAGAATGCGTAAGAGAAAAAACAAGTAATCCAAAAGAAGAAAGATTGCCCCTGCGAATAATATTATTTAAGAACTGATAATCACTCATAAGAATGCTTGAATAAATAAGATCGTGAAAAACTGTAACAATTAAAACGACATACCCAAAAGCAATAAATAGCGTTCCTGACTCTTTTTTCTGACATGTCCGAAAAAGAATTACCAATATATAACCGCTTACCAGAATGGTAAACACTTGAAAAACAGGATTAATATGATTAAACACTCGTGCAGGCGTTGCCAATACCAGTAAACTAAAGATGCCCGTTGTCACCATGCAGCTATTTACTACCCAAACCGGAACGTAAATTCGATACCTTTCTCTAAAAAACAACATCAGAATCAAAACGGCGCTATAATAGCTAAGCGTTTGCATTTTATGCGCTACTTCCCAATTGAAATTTGGATACACTTGAATAAAGAATATTTCACCTACTAAAACTGTTCTCAATCCTATAACGAGGCAGTAAATAGAAAAAAACAGAAGCGCTCGGTCTTTTTTACGATAATAATAGAGCACCAAGTGATATACGCCTATTACCATCAAGCTGCCAAAAAGAAAAAGTTCGTACGCTAAGGCATTTTTTGTTGAAGCAAGAACTTGCTCACTTCTTCCAACATAAATATTTTCTAAAATCCCTCCACTTCGATGATTAAAATTCGATACTTGAATAATAATTTCCGCAATATCTTCTTCAACCTTCACAAAAGCTTGTTGTGTCAAATACTGCGGTTTACTTTCACTTCGACAAGTACCTACCCTTCCTGCTCCAGCTATTTCCTCGCCATTTACCCACATTCGATAGGCCGTTAATATTCGTGGTATCTTAAAGGCTATGATATCCTCCCCGTTTGCCCGTACAAAGGTGCGATATGTTGCATACCCATCTCCTGTAAGTTGCTTTCCGTTAATCAAATAACCATTCCAAGCTCCTGGAATCAAAACATGTTCTGCTGATTCGACAGGTCTAAGTCGAAAATCCTCTGGCTCTAATAACTCATTCCAATAAAATTCCCACAGACCTTCCAGGGGTTGCAGTGAATCCTTATTACACCTTAAATCAACAAGGTGTTTATGCTCTGATGCCTCCACTGGCTTCATTAGCATAATAATAATAATAATTCCCATTACTCCAACAACAGCCAACTTTCTCATTTTCTCACTCCACTAGGTTACTGTTTTTTTTCTTCTTTCTTTTTATAGGACTATCTTATCATATTTTGAACAAACCATACCAGAAGTAATATGGTTATAAGAAACCATCAACAGCAGGTAAACCCCTGCTGGTTATCTTAAAATTCCAAATTAACTATCAGGTAAATTTTTAGGATGATTTGTCGATAATCTTATAGGATGTTATTATTGAAAAATGATATTATTATTAAAAATCCACACCTTATGCCCCTTGCGTAGACTAGAAAGGAATTCTTCGTATGAACAAAATTTTTCAGCACTTACTTTCGTTTACTATCCCTTTCCTTTTTTTAGTGATTGCCTATGTAACCCATGCAAGCTTCGAAATACTCCCTGTTTCCTGGATAAATGCCATGCCGCTTCTAACCGTCACTCTTTTTGCTCTGGCGATTGTTCTTGGTATATGGTTTAATCGTGGTTCCATTGTCTTTACATCTATCGTTTTGCTTTTTCTCTGTTATAACCAAGCGGAAGGACTTGGTTTTTCAGATAATTTTATCTCAGCGGACCAGCCGCAACATACACTGATTCTGATCGTAGGCATCTCAAACCTGCTATTTTTTTCCTTTTCCACCGAAAGGGGAGTTTTTAGCTTTTGGGGAAAAATCAAACTTACTGCCCTTGCTTTTCAGGGCTGGCTGCTTCTTTCTGCATCCAAAAGTTTAAGTACCGACCTTGATCGCCTGTTGCTGGAGCATGTATCATTTCCCCTTGTCAAAAAAATGGATGTTCAAACTTTTTCTCTTATCCTTCTTACGGGGACCATTTTTATCCTTGCGATTAAAGCTATCAGAACCGGTTCTTTTACAGACCGATCCATGGTAACCAGCGTCCTGATAATTGCTATCATTATTTTTATGGATATTCCATCAGAAACTGTGCCTATCTTTTATGCTACCATAGGCCTTCTCCTGATCCTCTCTGTGATTAGCTCGTCCTATCATATGGCTTACATAGATGAGTTAACACAAATTCCCTCCCGAAGAGCTTTAGAAGAAAAACTGTTGCAGTTGGGGAATCACTATACCATTGCCATGCTTGATATTGACTTTTTCAAGAAATTTAATGACCGGTATGGCCATGATGTAGGGGATGATGTGCTTGCTATGGTAGCATCTGTCTTGAAAAACGTGGAGTCCGGTGGAAAAGCTTATCGTTACGGAGGAGAGGAGTTTACAATTGTTTTTCCAGGCAAAGGCTTGACAGAGATTCTCCCAGTCTTGGATGAACTAAGAAAAACCATCGCTCAACAAACTTACCTTTACAAACCTAAGCCGATGAAAAAACCGCAAAAGCGTGGCTCATCCAGAGGGAAAAACCTCAGAGTCACCATTAGCATCGGGGTCGCCGAAAAAAATCATCGGTTCAAAACTCCTGAAGAGGTAAGAACTGCTTCGGATAAAGCTCTTTATCGCGCAAAGAAAAAAGGGCGAAACTGTGTAAGCAAATGAAAAGATAATCACATCAAAAAAAGATCGCTACCTATCAGCGATCTTTTTTCCTTAGATAAGACACAGCGGCAGAAGCCTTTTTTATAGCCTGACCGCCTTTAATTTCACGATATCATTCCAGTTTTTAGACGTTACCATTTCTATGGTGCTCAAATCCTGCCTTGTTTTTTGTGTCTCTTCGTAGACATTTTGTATTTCTGTTTTCAACTCTTCTCTGGTGATTTCATGTTCCTGGGTTAATCGTTGATCTATCAATGCCATCTGTTGACTCAGGTCTTCTTTGGTAGCTGTTAATGTTTTTTCCAAGTTGTTTTGATTTACCTTAAGTCCTTTTACTTCTTCTCTGGTTTCAGCCATTTCACCACGAATTTGGATTATATCGCCTTTTATTCCACTGATGTCTTTCTTCATTCCGTTAATCTCTACCTTCATTCCATTCATTTCTGTCTTTATTCCACTGATGTCTTTCTTCATTCCAGTCATTTCTGTCTTAATTCCACTGATGTCATTCTTCATTCCAGTCATTTCTGTCTTTATTCCATCAATTTCTATTTTCATTCCAGCAATCTCTGTTTTCATTCCATTCATTTCTGTCTTAATTCCACTGATGTCATTTTTCATCTCATTAATATCAGTCTTGATCCCACTCATTTCTCCTAGAATCTGCTTTAATAAGTTTTCCATCGTCCCGACTCCTTTTCCCTCAACCGCATCCTTCTTCTTGTCTCTCATTATATCTTCTTTGAGTCCCGTCTACAAGCGTATCATTTTTCTTTCTATCCAGGGTCTGTTAGAGAACCTTCTGCATGATTAGATTTGTATCCGCCTCTTTGAAACCTGCTTTTTTATACAGATTTAAGGCGTTTTTATTTTCTCCTGCCACCAGTAAAGAAGCTGTTTTTATTTCCTTTTGTTTTAGTTCAAGAATGCACCGTTGTAATAAGTAACTCCCCCATCCTTGCCCTCTATAATCTTTCACTACGGCAACATCAAAAATATATCCCAGGGATAGGTTTTTTCTAAACTGTATCGTCGTTGACCCTATCTTTTTCCCTTTATGCTCCAACATATATACCGACACGGAGGGATCTTTCAGTAATTGTTCCAGAGCATCTGCCCCTATATCATCTCCAAAGCATTCATGCATCATCCTTGCGTAGTCGTCGCCATCTTCTATCGTTGCTTTTCTAAAACAATGATTCTCCTTCTCTTCATGGATAACCATAGTTTCCGCTGGTATTGCCTCTAATTCCAGCTCCATCTGCCAAGAGTATAGAACCACTCGAAAGCTTCTTTTCTCAGCAAAGCCAACAGCATCATTCAGTCTTTTCTTAACATAAGCTTCTACTGTTTTCACCTGTTGTTCCTTGGCATGTTCCACTATTTTATTATATAAACTAGATCCAAAGCCTTTGTTTCGAAACTCAGGATGCACCACTACATTAAATATGGCTTGACCAATGTCTACTGAATTGACCATACAGGTGGCAAGTCCTATTAGTTGGTCGTCATCATATCCTACCAATATTCCTTCTCCTGCTTCAGTAATAACATAATCAAACCACGCTTCTGTCAGGGAGTATCCCAGGTTATCTATTTTATTGACTACCTCTATTAAATCATTAATGCCTTGTTTATCCTTTTTTTCAATCCTTCTGATCCTTAAGGCCATGATCCTATTTCTCCCTTGCTCAATCAGTTTTTCTCGCTTACTCTCCAGATCCCCACTTGCGGTTGTCAAAAATACCTTTGCTGATTTTAAAGTAAATTATTCAAGCCTGACCCCGCTTTACCCCGCCTTACACTTTATACATTGGTTTATTAATGGCCATGAGGATCCTTCGGTTACTTATTCCATGTTTTCTCTGAAGTTTTTGATGCCCTCGCCGTAGGCTTCCAGGGTTTCTCTTCCGGATAGGCCGGTAAAAAAGTCTTCCAGGGTTTCCTGCCTTAGGGCTTCGTCTTCAAATTTATTAATGATTGTTCCTGTGGTGTTAACAAAATCATTAAAAATCTTGGACAGATCTTCTCTTTCCCCTTCCATACTCAGAATGTCTCTTGTGGTGTTAATAAAACCATCTTGATTAGATGCGGTGTCCAGACTGCTAAAGGTCTTTAGCCAGGTGCCCATTCGGTTGCCACTGTCCTCTATTTCATGGACGGCGGTGAAAAAGTTGGTGAGAAAGCCCTCTTCCGCCTGTCTTGTCTGCATGATGTTGGAAAAATCCATGGCTAACTGGCTGTTGGGGGTTTCTGTCAGGTGAATGGCCATTTGACGCAGGCCTTCCAAAGCTTCCTGGCTTCCTTCGCTTCGCAGGGTTTCGTGGTAGTCGGCAAAGTTTTTGCCCACGAAGGAGAGGGAGACGGAATCCATGGCTGTGGAGATGGCTCCCATCATTTCTTTTTCATGGCTAACGTCTTTGACCTTCATCAGGTTTTGAATCAGCATTTCATTCGTGTTGTAACTGGATATTTGATTAACAGACATCTTCACACCTCCTTTGGGTGCTTATTGCTTGGGTCGGATCCCCATGGCCGTTAGGGGTTTTCTTCCAGTTCCTCTTCCATTTTTTCCAGCATCTGGTCCGCCTCTTTGCTTTCCCGGTCCAGAGCTCCCACTTCTTTTTCCAGGCGGTGCAGCTCGCTGTTCATGGCTTCAATGTCTTTATTCGTTGTTTCTGACTCCAGGGCTTCTCGGGCAATTTTTCGCATACGCCGGAGTTTTAATTCCATCTGGTCTAGAGCTTCCTGTCGCTGCTGAATCCATGCCAGCCAGTGTTGGTATTTAGCTCGTTTTTCCTGCCTTTCTGTTTCTGTCAAGAGGGTCGACTGGGGTTGGTTGCTGTGTTGGGATGGTTTCTGAGGGTGAGTAGTTGTTGATCTGGATTTGGCTTTTCTTAGGATGCGAAGCATCTTAAACCCTTCTTTCCATTATCTGAATATTCAAACTTAATAAGTCAAGTGACTGGCACCATCGACTTAGCACCATCGACTTTGGAATCAATCATAGTATGCCATCGATACTTTTTTATCTCTATCTACTGCTGGCTCATACTCATCAGAATTACATATCGGACATCTGGCTTTTGCTTTTATTCTATATTTGCCTCCCCTACATTCACCTGCATATGCCTCTATTCTTTCATGATATGAAATACCTGACTGATCAATGAGTGGCACATTTTTATCCAAATCGTTTTTCGTCAATAGCTTTTCTTTACCACACGTATCACAATGAAGAAGTACAGAATCTTTCCCGCCTCCTTCTCGAACATTAAAAATTTCACCACACTTTTTGCACTTTGCTAAAAACTCCCTACCCATACAGTAACATTCCCTTCTATTTAAAGTTCTTAGCTCAATAGCTGCAATACAGTTCGTGGCCGTTGATTAGCCTGTGAAAGCATTGCCATCGATGCCTGCTTCAATATATTTTGTCTCGCTAATTCCATCATTGTTTTCGCCATATCCACATCTCTTATTCTGCTTTCGGCAGCAAGCAAATTCTCTGAAGCATTATCCAAATTTGCAATGGTATGCTCCAGTCTATTCTGGAAAGCCCCCAACTTACTTCTTTCACCGGAAACTAATTCTATGGCATTGTCTACAATCGAAATAACCTGAGATGCCTTTTGATGGTCTGTTATATCCAACGTATCACCATCCTTTGTTATCCCTAATGCTTCTGCTGTCATATTAGCCAATTCAATTTTCATACTTTGTCCAGCATTAGCACCTATTTGAAAAACAAGTGCCGCTTCCTTTTTCGCGCCATCGTCAGCCTCTTCTTCGTCGGTTTCCATTCCTTCTGGCCAAATAATATTAAACCCTAACAAAGGTTGTTCCAGTTCAGGAGCGTCGACTCCACCTGCTTGAGGTAAAATAGCTTCTTCTGTTAAGTGTTCATCACCTGTAATAGAAGAACCAAAGATGGAACCTGTATCTTCAGCTACAAATCTTCCATCTACAACATTGAAATCTAGCTGTATTCCTGTGTGAGTCTCCAAGGCATCAAAATGATCAACATCTGTCTTAAACGCATCGATCCATCCACTGTGATTGTTAAAACTTATTAATCCTTCTTGATGCAAATGTGTGAGTCCGTCATCAATCGTTCTTGAATCATCATCTGCCAAATACTTCATTAAAACCTTAATACCGTCACTGTCTCCCGCTATACCTGCATTAGGGTTTACCATATGATCATCTTGCCTAATTTGCCAATCTAAATATCTTACCGCTACATAGGCTGCCGAATAATCAAGGGACGTCGAGTTCCAATCGGAGTCATTTCCATTACCGATCGCATCGATTACTGCCTGTAATCCTGTATTTTTTTCAGCTTCACTCATGGGAACAGAAATTGCTCCACTATTGGCATAAATATTATTCATAAGTCTTTCGTCTGCCCCATGAATAAATTCAGCTGTGCCTTCATTAAACCATATGCCTAAGTCTTGAAAGTTCATGGTGGTCATCATAACAGCATGCACCATTTCATGGGCCATCACTCGGCTAACATACTGTGGAGGTGATCCACCGTCTGTATTTTCATCCACTGGCCTAGAGTGAGCCAGGTTAATTTCTAAGGTAAGATTACTCCCTCCTCCGGTAAGACCAGGGGTTCCAACATTATTTGTTCCATCTACTGTAAACTCTGCTCGTACCAGTGCAGCTGCAGGATGATCCGGATCATCAAACATAATCACTTCCATATCAATATTCTGAGATTCTATTCCATATCCTTCTTTTACCAACTTCTCCGCTTCCGCCAACCACCACTTTTTAAGGTTTGATATGATGATTTCTTCTTCCGTAAGATTTGCGGAGGGGCTACTTTCCTCCACTTTCACTTCTCTATTAAGAAGCTGAATGGTGTTAAACTCTGTGGTATTGGCTATTCGATCTATCTCTTCTGTTAGTTGATTGATTTCTTTTTGAATTTCTTCTCGATCCCTTTCAACATAGGTATCGTTAGAAGACTGTACTGAAAGTTCTCTCATCCTTTGAAGAATTGCTTGCGTCTCACTAAGAGCCCCTTCTGCTGTTTGAATCAAAGATATTGCATCCTGAGCATTTCTTGATGCTTGGTTTAATCCTCGAATTTGCGCTCTCATTTTTTCGCTGATCGCAAGCCCCGCTGCATCGTCCGATCCTCGGTTGATTCTCAGGCCAGAAGACAATCTTTCCATGGCTTTTCCAATAGCGTTATCGACAATACCCATCTGTCGATGGGTGTTTATTGCCATTAAATTGTTATTAATCCTCATAGAATCACCTTTTCCTCTGATTATAATAGTACCTCTTTTAGTTTTTTACTAAAATGGACATAAAGGTTAAACTACCTGATCTTTTTCTTTTAACTGAGCAATCTTTTTGGGTGTATAGCTATTGTTATGCAGAAGTATGTTGGATAACAATTGTACCCATTTCACCACTAAAGCATCCGTTAAACCTTGATGGTATCCTGCTATGTAGGTTGTAAAACTATTCTTTTTTTATCCGTCATTGGTTTTTCTTCTCTTTGATTGGCAAAAAGGGCCAGAGGAAAAATCCTCTGACCCCCATTTGCCAATCTTTGCTATTTAAGCTACCAGTTTTATCCCAGTAACTGAAGTACAGATTGAGGAGCTTGGTTGGCTTGAGCAAGCATAGCCGTTGAAGCTTGTTGTAAAATATTTTGTCGAGTAAGCTCCATCATTTCCTGAGCCATATCTACGTCTCTGATTCTGGATTCTGCTGCCTGTAAGTTCTCAGCAGAGTTATCCAAGTTAGAAATAGTATGCTCTAATCGATTTTGGAATGCACCAAGATCAGATCTTTGAGCCGACACTTTTTCAATTGCATCGTTAACAGTTGAAATAGCTTCTTGAGCACTCTCACTGCTAGTTAAGTCTAATGCATCAATGCCAAGAGCTTCCGTTCCCATGTCTTCAATGCTTACACTCATGGTTTGATCTTCGTTAGCACCAATTTGTAATTGAATAGAACGATCTTCTACATCTTCTGGCGTCACTTCTGTCATTTCTCGTTCCATATCTACTGTGATTTCAAAGTCATCTTCCGCGTCCGCGTCAAAGGTTTCAACAGTAAAGGATACACCATGATTATCATACACAAAATCCGCGCCTGTACTACTAAGATCTACATCTTCGTAAGTATCTTCTGAAAGAGCATTGCCATCAGCATCTAATATACTTACGATCATAGTATTTTCACCATCATCATAATCAACCGTCACCTGTGCTGCTTCGGGGAAATCTTGCAATAAAGCACTAGCATCAATGCTTATTTCGTCATTTTCGAAACTCGCTGTGCCATCAGTGAATGTTTGTCCTTCTAAATTAACACCGCCGGTAATATCGTAACCATCATCATCTGGAACTTCTTCAAAATCTAATTCTATTTTTGCATCTGCTGTAGCCGCATTCCAAGCTTCTTCTGTGATAGTAAAAGACACTCCATGGTTATCATAAGTGTACTCACCATCCACAAACTCAGGTGTTATAATATCGTTTGAAGTAAGTTCTACATCACTACCCTGTTCTTGAGCATTAATATTAACAATTAGCTGGCCATCTTCATTCTTGAAGATTTCTACACCTGTATCTGCTTCTTGATCTACATCTTCCCAGTCAAAATTATTATAGCTAGCGTCAAAATTGATTTCACCATCTACTAATTCTAGAGCACCCTCATCAATTGACAAATAAGGAACATCTGAAATTGTGATGTCTTGATCTATAGCTCTTAGTTCTTCAACTGCTCCACTTGCAGAGTATGTCGAAGAAAGAGATCCATCTAAAAGTGTCTGAGTATTAAACTCTGTCGTTTCTGCAATTCGATCAAGTTCTTCTTGTAGCTGGTTAATCTCTTTCTGAAGTTCTTCACGATCGATTTCTACATTGGTATCATTCGCTGACTGTACTGCCAATTCTCGCATTCTTTGAAGAATTGCATGAGATTCGTTCAAAGCACCTTCTGCTGTTTGAATCATTGAAATACCATCTTGAGCGTTTCGAGAAGCTTGATTAAGTCCTCGAATCTGACCTCTCATTTTTTCACTGATGGCCAAACCTGCTGCATCATCGCCAGCTCGGTTAATTCTGAAGCCAGAAGATAATTTTTCCATTGATTTTGCTCCGCCACCCTGTGCAATACCAAGCTGTCTGTGAGTGTTCATAGCCATTAAGTTATTATTAATTCTCATTGTTAATTCCTCCTTGAAATTTAGTTGCCCCGTCTGGCATCCTTGCCATGGGGTGGGTTTTTGCCTTCCCTGTCTTCGGCCGAATAAGATCAGGCTTTGTTAACATTTTTCTTGCTCATTAATATTATCGGAAGGGAAAATAAAAACTTTAGAGAAATTCAGTTAAAAGTTTTAACTTCAGCTAAGAGTTATGAGTTAAAATCAAAAGATAAGTCAAGGGCGTCATTCAAGGTCAAAAGAATGAAAAAGCAGGGTGCAAGGGAATAGGTTAGAGGTTATAGAGGAGAAAACAGAGAAGGATTAAAAACAAGCTCCCAGAAAAATTGGGAGCTTGTTAGGAAGGGTCGTGCTGATTTATTTTTTCGTCATGACTTTTTTCAGATCGGCGGCATTAATCTTAAAGCCGGCGGCTTCTTTGTTTTCTTTCTGTATTTCCAAATATACTTCTTTCCGATGGATTTCCACATGCTTTGGTGCTTTAATGCCTATTTTAACTTTTCCTTCTTCCAAGGAAAGTATTTTTATTTCGATATCGTTTCCTAAAACGATGCTTTCTTCTGGTTTTCTTGTCAGTACCAGCATTATTTCTCCTCCTCTTTAGAGAGGGTTTCATTTCGTTTGAATTCATCCATTACCCGATGACGGGTATGGTACTGGTTTTCGTTTAGTACCACCTGCTGAGCCTTATTGTTTTTCTCGTTGATCACAATAGGGGCTAAGAGGTTAATGGTCATTTCTTCTATTTTTTCCGGAATTTTAACAATGGAAAAAAATTTCAGATCTTCCGGTGCTTCAATTTCCAATTTATCAATCACTGACTGAGGCAATTCGAACTCATAGTCGAAGCGGCATAAAAAGGGATTGACCACCACAAAGGCTAATTCTCCATCATCAATAGATTGAATCCAGTGGAAAGGAACATTTTCTTCCGGATTCTGGATAAAAACGTAGCGTTTCAGGTTTTCAAATCCTGGAATTCCTTCAGGAAAGTGAATGATATTGTCTTCTTCGATCTCTAACATGCCGAAGTTTTTGGTTTCCAGTTGCATGGGATACACTCCTTTGGTTAGGGGATAGGGATTAGGGGTTAGGGGAGAGGGTTCCTACTTATCTCAAAAAGTCCAGCAAGGATGGTTGAATCACTCGGGCGCCTACGTTCAATGAGGCTCTGTAGACGTTTTCTTCGTTCATCAGGTTCATACTGACTTCTGCCATGTCCGCATCTTCTATCTTTGACATCAGCTCCCGGAAATTCAGCACATCGTCTTCAATCCGGTATAAAATCAGTTCTGTCCGATTGGCTCTGGCTCCTGTTGAAGAACGGGCGGTCAGCATCGAATCCATATGAGCGTCAATATCTCCCAACATATTGCTAAGGGCTTCCTGATTGCCATCCAGCATGTTTTTCTCTAAATCATCTAGCAACTGGAAGAGTCCGGCTCGTTGGCCTTCGACAATATACTGATGTTTCCCTTTGCCCGCTACCACCAACTGGTCTTTTTTGAAAGCTTCTCTGTCAGTAGGGTCTACGGGAAGCAAGGAACCGCTAAAGAATTTTTTATTATGCAAGGTATCGGATTTTTTTGGTGCTATGGCTTTCAGCCCGTCTGCATCTCCAACAAAGGCAAAGCCTTGGACTTGAGAACCTCTCTGATCCGATAGTTTATTCAGTGCCTCGGCATAAGATTCCATGTAGTCTTCCTCACTGATGTCATCCGGATCTCCATGAACCGTTAATACAATTTTATCTTTGCTGGCTAATTCTTCCGGAATCACCACTTCCGCTGGATCGGCATCTGGATCACCTTGCACCAGCACTACTTCCGCCCCTCCAAAACTAAAGCTTTGCGGGGTTCCATTGGCAAAATTCGGGGTTGAAAATTGGTCTTCGGCTAAACTCCAAGCCGCTTGGGTTTCAAAGGTGTCTTCAATGACCCCATTCACTGGCACCGCTTTTAAGTAATTAATCTCTTCACTCGTAATGGCCGTACCATCATAGCTGGATTGCCGGTAGTCTGCCACTTCAAACTGATAGTCGATAATTCTTTCGCCTTCTATGGCTTTTATTTCTTTCATGGCTTCCGTTACAGAGTCTTCCAAGGAACCTTGCCAACCAGCTCCTACGGTCCAGTTTCCATCCGCCTCTTTTGTTGGTTCGCTATCGTCACCATCTCGTATGGTAAGCTCCATCTTTCCACTTCCATCGACATAGGGCAACTCGATGGTTGTATCTTCTCCTGCCACTACTTCTGCCCGAACAATCTCGTTGGATTCTGCTTCGAACACTTCAAAGCCAAGGGTGTTCACTTGAATTTTTTCTCTGGTACTGGTTTCAAAATTCCATACGTCATCGTTCATGGCCGGATTTTCATATTTTACTAAATCCATCTGGTAGTAGCCTTGACTATCCAACAAAGGTTGGTTGGTTTTCGTTCCGGAAAAAATATGTTTTCCAGAGTAGGTATAATTTGCCATATCAATCATTTGCTGACGTATTTCTTCAATTTCGGCTTGTATTTTAATGGTTTCGTCCTGAGTTAAGGTTTCACTGGATGCCTGGACCGTCAGTTCCCGAATTCGGTTCATTCCTTCTTGCTGCATATTTCGAATGGCTGTTTCGGTGGTGTCCATAAAAGAGTAGGCATCATTTACATTTCGTTCGTACTGTTCCATAGCACTGATATCACTGCGCAGGCGCATGCTTTTTGCAATACCTCGGGGATCGTCGGAAGGTTTATTGATCCGTTTTCCCGTGGCATACTGTGTCTGTGCCTGATTTAACCGGGTAGCATTGCGGTTCAAATTGTTTAACATGGTTTGTACCATCATATTATTCGTTATTCTCATCAGGTTTCACCTCGGTTATTGATAGTTTATCTACCTACTAATCCTACTCGGTTGATGACCACATCCAACATTTCATCCATGGTGGTAATCATCCGGGCAGAAGCATTATAAGCATGTTGAAATTTCACCATGTTTGCCAGTTCTTCGTCCTGAGATACGCCGGAGTAGCTCATTCGTTGATAATTAATCTGTTGGGTCAATACTTGCTGATTTTCCGCATTTCGCATGGCCTGTTGCTGATCTACTCCTAAATTAGCAACCAAGGTGCGCAGAAAATCTTCCGGTCGACCTTCCGCAAACATACTGTCTTTATTACGAAGTTCCAACATTTCCATCACGACGGAAGCATCGCCGGGTAAAGCGTCCGGCGAGCCTGCTGCCGGTATTTTATTGAGATCCTGCATATCCATAGATACGCCGATGTTTTTTGCATTAATAGCTGTATGCATCACATTACCGTTTTCGTCGTACATTTCGGCGGAGGTTTGGCCGTTAGCCGTAAACATTAGGTAGCCGGCGCCATTGGTATCATCGCCTAATGGATTTCCATCGGAATCTCGGAGAATTTCACCTTTTAACCCATATCCGGTTTTTGCTACTTCGTTTATTTCTTTCGCCAAGGTCTGAGCAAATTCATTGAGTTTGCTGATGTAATAAGGAATTCCTTTTTTCTGGGCTGTGTTCCCGTCCCGAAGTTCTATCAAGGCTTTCAATTCACCTTCTAAACTATCAGGATTTAAGTAACTGCCATCGGCCCATTGTACCCTATTGATTTCCATATCAACGCCCATATCATCAAAAAAATCACTTTTCTCCTTTTCAGAAGCGTCCAGTTGATAAGCCTTTCCATGATATACCAAAGGCTGTCCGGCGATCTGTAAAACCATTTTTTGAGGAGCGTTAGGAGAAGTATCTCTGGGATCCGTCACCATTTTAACATCCACTTTTACCAGTTCTGAAAGTTCATCGATCAGCAAATTTCGACGATCTTTAAGATCGTTAGCGCTGCTGCCATCCACTTCATATCGGAAAATCTGTTCGTTCAGACTGGCAATTTGTTCGGCGTAGAGGTTGATGGTATCAACGGTTGTTTTAATTTCTTCATTGACATCCACCACCATTTTTTCCAATTGATCGTATTGATGAGAAATACTTCCCGCCAAAGCTTCACTCTGATCATATACCAAAGCTCTGTGGGTCAGTTCATCCGCATTCTGTTCTTTACTTAACTCTTGAAGGGAATTAAAGAAATTGTCTACATTAGACAACATCCCTGTTTCGGAAGGTTCATTAAAACTGGCTTCGATAAACGAAAGCCCGTCTCTCCGTGCTTCCCAGTAAGCCATATTATTTACCTCGAACCGATATCGAAAGTCCAGAAATTCATTACGCATTTGTTCAATGCCTGTTGTTTGAACCCCTGTTCCCAACACACCTTTGCCACCACCAATGCGCCATCCGTCCGCATTGGATTGTTCTACTCGTTGACGGGTATAGCCAGGGGTGTTGACATTCGCAATATTGTGACCGGTAGTATCCAGGGCTCTTTGGGATGCAAAGAGGCCGGAGGTAGCTGTATTAAATCCTAAAAATGTTGATCTCATTGTTTTCACCGTCCTATTGTTAAGAGCAATTGTAAAAGCAGTTATAAAAGCAGTTGTAAAAGCAGTTGTAAGGGCAGTGGTAAAGGCAGTGCCTGTTCCCTATAACCTGTAACCTTTTCCCCTATAACCTGTAACCCGCTCTCTTGATTTTCCAACTTTTAACTCTTCACTGCACTTCTAACTGCTGTTCCCACTGCTGTTCCAACTGTTTTTATTAGTATTTCGCATCAAAAATTTGCCTGGTCTGCTTGTTTTTTGCGTCTGCTTTTTCTCCGTAAGGGTTTCCTGTTTCTAGTTGTGTAAGGGCTTCCAGGTTTACCTGAATAAAGTCCAAGCTTTGGTTAATCAAGGTTTCGTTTAACCGGTTTTTTTCGCTGATTTCCTGGATGGTCACTACCAATTGCTGACGAAGAGACTCTATTTCTTCCACTTCATTTTCGGGCAAAAAAGAAAGAAGGGCAGACAGATTTTGAGGCACTTCCGCGAGCTCCTTCTCTTTGGCAAAGTGGCCAAGTAATGATTGGCGTATTTGTTCAAAACGGCTTATTTCCCGGATAAACTGCTGTTCCTTCAGCGTTAGTTTTTCCAGTTCTTTGACTTTGTTTCGAACAACCATTAATGTTTTTTGATCCGCCAGTTCCAGTACTCCCTGATAAATCTGCTGTTCCTGGCGCAAGGCTTCTTTTAATTGTATGATTGCTTTAGACATAGGCACTCTCCTAGTAACTTCCAAACCGATACAAGTAATTAGATCTTGCTACGCATATTCAGATCCGCCAGCATTTTTTCAACCACTTCTTCCGGCGTGGCGCCTTCTCCCCGAGCCATCTTTTCTTTTACTTCCTGCACCCGTTCTTCACGAATTTCCGGCAGTTTCTGATAAGCTTTCACTGCTGTCTGAAAGTCGATGGCTTTTTCCGAAAGATCCATTTTATCTTTAGCCATAGACGTTTTTTCTTTTGTTTCTGTTGCCTTTGTTTTGTTATTTTGATAACTACGCATGGCTTGAATGATCTGTGGATGATTTTGAATTTTCATAAAAAACACCTCTTTCTAGCCGTATTCATCCTTCTAAGAAGAATATCGGCAGAAACAGGTGTTTCTTGAGTGAATTATTCTTTTTTATTTTTTCCGCCGGACATCCACATACATTCTTTGGCTTTTTTTGGTTTTCTCCGGTTTTTTAGGTTCTTCCTTTTGTTTTGGTGTTGCCGCTGATCGAAATTCGTTGGCCATTTCATGAGTGCATTTGTCACAAAACCTTCCAGATTTAATGCCTACTCCGCAACGTTCACAATCTAAAAAGAAATTGTTTTCATCCTTAATTTCCAGTCGGCCTTCCCGGAGAAATTTCAGTATCTTTTTCTCACTTACCTCCGTTTCTTCGGAAACTTCTCCCACACTGGCTCCTGGGTTATCATATAAATATTCTTTTACTCTTTTGTACTCTTCCTCACTATCTTGTCGACATCGCTTACAGAAAGCGTTGCCGTCGTACTGATAGGCACGTCCGCAATTTTTACAGTTTTTCAGATCTAAGGTCATGGGCACTCCTTCTCCTTTCTATTTCTCCCAATCAGTTCTTTTAGGATGGGGTTATATCAGCCAAGGCAAAGGTGATAACTGTGACACCTTCCGCTCCTGCCTCTTTTAAGGAACGGATACAGGCCTGAGCTGTCGCACCGGTTGTATAGACATCATCTACCAACAGAATCTTCTGATTTCTAATTCTATACCTTTCTGTCTCCCGAACCGTAATGCTATTCCACATATTCTGAATCCGCTGAAGGCGGTTCAGCCGGTACATTGGTTCCGTCTCCCGATTTCTTATCATTGCATTGGTTTCACATTCTAATTCTACCATGCGGGCAATATGTCTGGCAAGCCGTTCTGCCTGATTATATCCCCGCTGCCGTTGCCGACGCTGATGCATTGGCACCGGTATGACAAGTGAACTTCCTTTCGGCTCCAGATGTTGAAGCATTAGATTCGCCATTGGTTTTGCCAAATAAAGAGCTTCCTTGTATTTTAACCGATGAACCAAGGACTGGGCTGCTCCGTGATAGTGGGCCAAGGCCTGGACATTGGGCGGATTTTCTTCTTTTCGAAGAAAAGGAAAACTCTTAAAACAGGAAGGGCATAAGGAACCTGTCTCGCCTTTAATAGCTATGTCCGTTTCAAAACAATGGGGACAAGGATGATAGGGTGGATAGACAAGGTCTAAGAGCATTTCCTTGATAGGTTTGATCATAAAGGACTCTCCATGTATTCCATGACTTGTTTTAATCTTTCTTCTAATCCAGAAAATCGTTCCTGGGTTCGATTGTTTTGAATCATCCGGTACAAGACTTGTTTATGACCAATGAGCACCACCAAAGAACGAGCTCTGGTAATAGCTGTGTAGAGAAGGTTTCTGGTCATCAGCACCGGCGGTCCCGGATACATAGGAAGTACTACGGCGGGAAATTCACTTCCCTGAGACTTATGAATCGTGATGGCATACGCTGGTTCCAGTTCATCTACCAAGGCAAAGGGATATACAACCTGTCGATCGTCATCAAAAAGGATGGTCAGCAACTCTTTTTCAACTTGGATGGCGGCAATATGTCCAATGTCTCCATTAAAGACACCTCTTCCTGTTTCTTCCATTCCTAAAGGATCGATCCGACTCCACTCTAGGCTGTAATTATTGCGAATTTGCATGACCTTATCTCCTTCCCGAAAAACCTTGGAGCCAAAGGCTCTTTCCTGTCGGTCTTTTTCCGGTGGATTTAAGACTTGCTGCAAATGCTGGTTCAGATTAATGGTTCCGGTAATCCCTTTCTTGGTTGGTGTTAAGAGTTGAATGTCTTTGATCGGATCAAAATGGTAATGGTCCGGTAGTCGTTTGACCAGTAACTGCCGAATTTTTTCCAAGGCTTTATGAGGGTTTTCCTCTGTCATAAAGAAAAAATCCCGATCCCGATGGTTCAGCGTAGGTACTTCCCCTTCATTGATACGGTGAGCGTTCATAACAATCAGGCTTTCCTGTGCTTGGCGAAAGATTTCTGTTAAACGAATAACGGGAATAATGCCGCTATTAATAATGTCTTTCAGAACAGCCCCTGGTCCAACGGAGGGAAGCTGGTCCACATCGCCCACTAAAATAAGGGTGGTGGAGGTGCCGATGGCTTTTAATAAATGTCGCATCATCAGAATATCAACCATGGACACTTCATCAATGATTAAAAAGTCGGTTTCCAGCGGATTTTCTTCGTCACGGCCAAAGTAATGTTCTCCTGTCTCTTCTGAAAAGCCCATTTCCAATAAGCGATGGATGGTACTGGCTTCTTTTCCACTGGTTTCGGTCATTCGTTTGGCGGCTCTTCCGGTCGGTGCGGCTAACAGGACGTCCAACGCTTCTTCTTCAATTAAACGTATTAAAGAATTGATCAAAGTGGTTTTTCCTGTGCCTGGTCCACCGGTAATCACAAGGCTTCGGTGGTGAAAAGCCGCTTCCACGCCTTCTATCTGCGCTCTGGCTAATTGAATGTTTTGTTCTTTTTGGGATTGTTCCAGCCGTTTTTTCAGGTTTTCCGGTGCTGGCAAGGGAACGGTGCAAGCCAGCTCCAAAAGTTTTTTGCAGGTATCACTTTCTGCCTCAAAGCAGGAAAGCAAGTATACCCGCTGATCTTCCGCACCGCCGGTAAGTTGAATGCGCTGATCATAGGCCAGGGATTGGATGGTTTCCCTGGTGATTCCTTCTTCTACCCTCAGCCCGTCACATACCCGACGAAGCAGTTCTTCTCCCGGAAGATAGGTGTGTCCCTCAAAACTTGCCGCGGCAAGAGTGTGGAGAATGCCAGCTTCTACTCTTTGCGGATCTTCCGGCTCTCGCCCTAGCTTTAGAGCCATTCGGTCTACCGCCTTAAACCCTATCTCCGGCATGCTTCCCAATAATTGGTAAGGATTGGTTTCTACGATGGCTTTGGCTCCACTGCCAAAAGCCTGATGGATCCGAAGGGCAAAACGGGATTCAATGCCTTTTTCCGCTAACCAAAGAATCAATTCCCTCAACTGATTATGGGTCTGAAATGCTTCTGCCATAGGACGCCAGGTTTTTTTTCCTATGCCTTGGACCTCTTGCAGTCTTTCCGGTTCTTGTTGCATGATGGTAAAGATATCGGTTCCAAAGGTTTCCAGCATACGCCTTGCCATAACTTCTCCTACGCCGGGGATTAACCCGGAGGCTAGGTATTCCATCATCCCTTCCTGACTTTCCGGTAATAAGGGATAGTATTCCTCTACTTTTAGCTGTTCTCCATAGCGCTGATGCACTTGTTTTTTTCCCCGAACCCGAATCCGGTCTCCGGCATTGAGTCCGGGAAGAATGCCTACCACTGTCAGAACCTGTTCTTCACACTCTAAAATGCCTACCCGGTATCCGTTTTCATCGTTCTGGTAAATCATTTCTACTAATTTGCCTTCGTACTGTTCGGCTGAACTCAAGATGCCTTCACCTTCTCTCTTTCTCTCTCTTCTTTTTTAGCGCTTTCAGATCTTCATCGATAAATTGATGCCGCAAGTTTGCCACATCAAATCGAAACAGGTGAAAGGCAAACTGAACCATCGGACCGATGGTCAGCACAATCAGCAAAGTCCCCAAACCTACATGACCACCCAGCAGCCAACCGGTCACTAGGGCTATTCCTTCCATACTGCCACGAATAACTCCTACCGGGCGTTTGGTTCTTTTTACCAGCGCTACCATTAATCCATCTCTGGGACCACAGCCCAGACCAACGCTAATATATAGAAAACTTCCTATTCCGATAACAAAGAGGCCCGCCAGCACTTGTATGACTCCCAGCCAAAAGGTGTTTTGTATTGGTATGATTTCATTTATCATATAAAAATCAATAAAAAGGCCAATAAAAAGCATATTGCCCAAGGTTCCCCATCCAATCTTTTCACCAAAGATAACGTCCAGGATCACAATCAACAAGCCCATTCCAATGCTAGCCTGTCCAATGGTAATGCCTAAGGTTTTTGACAAGCCTTGATGGAAAACATCCCAAGGAGCTAGCCCTATATTTCCATGAATGGTCATCACAATCCCGGCTGCAAAAACGGCAAAGCCAATAATCATCCTGATGATTCGATACATCATATGCCTTTGTGTGGGATCTTTCATCCTGATCCTTCCTTTCCTTGTGAAAAAGCGTCCTTATTTTCCTCTTATATCTGGTTATATCTGGTTTAAAGGGGAACGGTCTACTCATTATAACATGTGGTTGTTCTTTATAAAAGAAGCCATCTTAACCATCGGCAAAACCTGTTTTCCTGGTGGTTTTTGTTGTATACTGGAGAAAAGAGGGAAAGGGTGAGGCTTGTGTATTATATCGGAATAGATCTTGGGGGAAGTTCTGTCAAAGCCGGTATTGTAACAGAGCAGGGCACGGTGGTTCTGAAAGATAAAAAGCCAACCAGGTCGAAGGAAGGGTCCGATACGATCATAAGAGATATCGCAACTTTGGTCGAGGAATTATTAGTGGCATCGGAGCTGGATGGTCAAGAGGTAGGTGGCATTGGGGTAGGTATACCAGGAGCTGCCAGCAAGGAAGGTTTTGTTTACTTTGCCACTAATATTTTTTGGACCGATATCCCCTTGGGAGAAACCTTGGGAAAAATGACAGGAAAACCTGTATTTGTTGCCAACGATGCCACCATGGCGGCGGTGGCGGAATACCGGCTGGGCGTTACTCAACAGGCTGCTAACTCTGTTTTTCTGACCCTCGGAACCGGTCTAGGCGGTGGCATTATTATTAATCATCAGGTATATAGTGGACATCATGGAATTGGTACAGAAGTTGGCCATATGACCGTAGGTCATAACTGGGATTATGACTGTACCTGTGGTAATAACGGTTGTTGGGAGACTTTCGCTTCCGGTACAGCGATGAAAAACCATGCTAAAAAGCTGCTTTCACAAAAAACGCCCAGTGTTTTAAAAGAAAAAACAAAGGATGATCCGGATCATATCAGTATATGGCATTTATTTGAAGGGGCAAAAGAAGGGGATGAGGTTTGCTTACAAGTAGTTCAACGAATGACTCGTTATTTAGCCGTTGGCATTGCCAATCTTATTAATCTATTTGATCCTGAAATCATTGCTCTGGGAGGCGGTATCTCTGCCGCATCAGATTTTTTTCTTGATGAGTTGAAGCTTCAGGTCAGCGAACGGATTTATGTAAAAAAGATGAACCTTACCCGTATTGAAGTTTCTCAGCTGGGCAATGATGCCGGCATCATTGGTGCTGCCATGTATGCCAGAGATGAGGAAAGAAGAAACAATCTTTAAGTTGTCTTTAAGTTGTCTTTTATCTAAAAAAACCCGCCGTTGGCGGGTTTTTTATGTTTATTCTTGTTCTTATCGCTGTGCTTCAAATTGTTTGAGAAGTTTTACAAAAAGCTCTGGTACTTTTTTCATGTTTTCCGGTGATTCAACAAAAGAAATTCTGAACTGGGTGCTTCCCGGATTTGGTTGTCCTTCTTCAATATCATAGAACCCTTTCATTGGTGCTACCAACAAAGTGGTATCGATACCGTCTATTTCTGCAGACCCTTTACCGGCGCAATATAATACGAAATCTCCCGCATCAAATCCTGGTTTTACCACGTTTCTTACATCAATAACGGAATAAATAGAAGCATCCGGACTGGAAACAATCAAGCCTGGCTCATTTTCTTTCAGGCCTTTGTTTACCATTAGAATTTGCTCTTTATAATAATCTCTCATTTCTTTGCACCAGCCAAGAATAGACTCTTTGCTTTCTTTCGCTAAGGCGGCAAAGATATATTGACCAATGGCATTGGCGCAAAGATTCGCTGTATATTCAGCAACGGAACGGGTGTGGAATTCTTTGTTATCCGTAATAAGGGCGCCTATCCGAAGGCCACAGGCATTCCAAACTTTTGAAGCGGTTTCGATGCTGATGCGTCGTCCTTCAATCCCAGGAACTTCTTTATCTGTAAGGCCCCAGATGCTGACCAGTTTATTGTTCTCATCGTAATATAGTTCACGATAAGCTTCATCGCTAATCATCCACATATTATATTTTACGCAAAGTTTTGCCAGATCTACTAATGTATCATGCTTGTAGAGTTGTCCTGTAGGATTATCGTAAGGAATCACCAGCATACCGCCCGGTTTGTTGGTTTTAATAACCTCTTCAATTTTGTCCAGTTCCGGCAAGGTAAAGGTACCATCGTCTCCTAACTGACGCTTTACGGTGATGGTTTTTCGTCCAACCCGTTGTGAAAAGGAAATATAGTTGGTATAGGCCGGATCGATCATCATCAGTGGTTTTTCACCGGTAGCTGCCGCACCACAAATTCCCAGAATCGCCAGCTCCATAGCGGCTGATCCTCCGTCCGTTACCTGTACAAACAAATTGTCTGTATCGAAACCTTCACATGTAAGAATGTTCTTAAAGGCATCTCGACACTCCTCCGTACCGGCGGTTCCTGTGTAACGGATAACCCCTTTTGAAAAAGGACTTTCTGGAGCGTCCAAACCAAATAAACGTTGCTTCATCGCCGGATTAGTAGGTAATGAAACGTTCCCAATCCCCACATTAATAACGGCTTCCGGTTTGACTTCCCGCTCATCGTACTTCATCTGAGCTAGTCGTACATCAGAAGGTTCTCTGGATTCAAAATGCGCTGACAAAACAGGTTTGTTCATCAATATTCTCCTCCCCACTTTGTAATAGTCCTTACGGACAATTTTTTCATGATTGTTACCTGCAATCATCTTAACATATTCCCGAATCCTTTTCATTCTTTTTATCAGCTATTTTGAACCTTGTGTAATAATCGAAATTATCTGATTAATCAAACATTCTATAGGCAGATTTTTCCAGATTTGTTTTTTGTAGCTCTTTTCTTCATCTCAGATTCCCTGAATCAAAATCTGTTCTTCTAAAAGTGCTTTTTTTATTTTTTTAACAAATTCCAAGGCCTGAGGGCTATCTCCATGAACACAGATACTGTCTGCCTGAATGGTAATATCTTCACCCGTAATCGCTTCCACTTTTCTTTCTTTTACCATGCGAAGTACCCGTTTTATTGCCAGGTCTGCATCTTTAATCATTGCGCCCGTATGACTTCTGGCTACCAAAGATCCGTCCGGCTGGTAGGCTCGATCGGCAAAAACTTCATGAACTACTTTCAGTCCTACGGTTTCACCAGCCTTTACTAGCTGACTGTTTGCCAGACCTACTAAAACCAGTGATGGATCAACGGCTTTTACTCCTTCAGCAATAGCAAGGGCTAAGCCTTCATCTTTTGCTGCTGTATTGTATAAGGCTCCATGAGCTTTCACATGGCTTAACGTCACATTCAAAGATTTAGCAATGGCTGCAAGGGCGCCTACCTGATAGAGGATATAGGCTTTTGCTTCTTCATGACTTATTTTCATTTCCCGACGTCCAAATCCCATTAAATCCGGATAACCAGGATGTGCTCCAATGCTAACGCCTTTTTGTGCAGCGATTTTTACTGTTTTTAACATCACCAGCGGGTCACCGGCATGCCATCCACAGGCGATGTTTGCTGAAGTCACATGGTGAAGCACTTCTTCGTCCATGCCCATTTTCCATGCTCCGAAGCTTTCACCTATGTCACTGTTCAAATCAACCTTCATTTTTTCCATCGGCGTCTCCCCCTTCCTGAATCTCTTCAATCACCAACGCATATTGTTTTTTTCCTTTTCGATAGCGAAATAATTCTCTCCGATAAGGACTTTTATTCTTTAATATTTCCCGATATGCTTCGAACTCGTCTTCTTGTTTTTTTAGTAATGCTTGAGCTTCTTCCACCGTTACCTTTTGAAACCTTATCTGATCACCAGGTTTTGCCTGAGCCATTTTAGGAAGATCCACCGTAATTACATTGGCAATTTTTGTATAGCCCCCAGTGGTTTGCCGGTCTGCCATCATCACAATCGGCATTCCATGACCCGGTACCTGAATAGCCCCCATTGCAATCCCATCTGAGATAATATCGCCACCGTTTTTATGGACAATTTCTGAACCACTGAGCCGATATCCCATTCGATCACATTCATTGGTGACAGCGTAGCGTGAGCTGTAAAATATTTTTATACCTTCTTCTGTAAATTCATCTTCCTGGGGCCCTGCCACTACTCGAATGTTTATTTCCTGCGGGTAATCCACCACTGCCTGCGGAAGACTGCGTTCTATCAATGCTTCTCTTTTGATTTCAGGTTTTCCAGTCTCCAGTGTATCACCAGCTTTTAAGCTTCGCCCTTCATACCCTCCCATTTTTCCTCTTGTATAGGTTGACTTGCTATTCATTACTAATGGAACTTGAATGCCTCCAGCGATGGCTAAATAGCTTCGGCAACCTTGTTGAATTCCTTTGAAGGTCAGTGTTTCTCCCGATCGTACCAAAATCGCATGGTATAACGGGATTTTTTCTCCTTCCAGGGAAGCGGCTAAATCAGCCCCTGTTAAAGCGATCACCATGTCTTCCTGAAATTCAAGTTCCGGTCCTAACATGGTTATTTCCAGTACCGCTTCCTGTTCCTTGTTGCCTACCAGCAGGTTTGCTAATCGATAAGCGTAGTCATCCATCACTCCAGATACAGGAACTCCATATTGCTGATAGCCGTGTCTTCCACCATCCTGAACAGTTGTCAATAATCCTGGCTTCCTGACAAGAATATTACCCATGGATTTCACCTCCCTGCCTGGATATTACATTGCACCGATAGCTCCGGTTTTCGATCTGAGGTTTTATTTTTTGATAATCGGCTTCTGTGATAGACTCGAACCGGACATAATTGCCAGCTTTTAATAAAAATGGTTTTTCTGATTCCGGATCATACAGAGGTACTGGTGTCCATCCGATGAGTTGCCACCCACCCGGGCTGTCGATGGAGTAAATACCCGTCTGCTTTCCTGCAATTCCAACGGAACCGCCTCTTATTTTTGTGCGTGGCGTTTCCAATCTTGGCGTAGCTATCCGTTCATCCATTCCACCAAGATAAGGAAATCCTGGGGTGAATCCCAGCATATAGATCAAACAATCTCGGGAAGTATGAATCTGTATGACTTCTTCTTCGGTTAAACCACTATGAGCGGTGACCGTCGCCATATCAGGGCCATACTCACCTCCGTAAAGGGTCGGAATCACCATCACATCCGGTGCTGGAAGCTCAATCTCCTGAAGTGTTTCTTCCAGCTCCACCAATTGTTTTTTCAATGCCTGAAAAGAAACAGTCAGTGGATGATAATGAATCATTAAAGATCGGTAGGTGGGAACCACTTCGACCACACCTTTTATTTTTCTTTGATCAAGAGCAATGGTCATGGCTCGTATCTTCTCATTAATCCTGGTGTTTATTTCATTTCCGAACTCCATTACCAAAGCCCTATCTCCTGCCGCCATATAACGTGTATTCTCATCCATCGTATCAACCCCTCTTTCTCTAGAACAAGTTTGCGATGTTCTGTAATGACATAAAACCACTGTACGCTGTCAACACAACGGTTATCACTCCTAATACAATTAGCCAGGTCGGATGCTGATAATCCCCGATAATGTCTTTCCTTCTGGAAGCTAACAACATACTGCCCAAGGTGACTGGCAAAATCAATCCATTTAACGATCCAGCTAATACTAGTAAAGTTGCCGGACTTCCTACAAAGCTCATGACAAAGGTTGAAAAAGCGATAAATCCAATGATGAATTTTTGTTCATGCCTGTCAATTGTGCGGCTAAGCGTCTTAAGAAATGAAACAGAGGTATAGGCTGCACCGATTACAGATGTTATGCCGGCTGACAGCAGAACAATTCCAAAAAATCGATACCCAATAGTTCCAGCTCCATGAAGAAAAGCAGATGCTGCTGGATTTTCCGGATCAAGGGCCAGGCCTCGATGAACCACCCCTAGTACCGCCAGAAAGAACAGTACCCGCATGACAGAAGCAACGCCTATACCCGTTACAGCACTGCGGGTAATGTGGCCTAAATTCTCTTCTCCCGATATCTTCGCATCAATGAGGCGATGAGCACCGGCAAAAGTAATGTAACCGCCAACCGTCCCTCCTAGCAGCGTAATAATAGGAAAGACTAACAACATCGGGTTTTCTGGTGCAATGCTTCGGATAGCCGCTTCTCCTACCGGCGGGCCGCTGGTTGCTGCCACATAGGCTACCAAAATAATCATTAGAATCCCCAGGGTTTTGGTTACTTTATCTACAATGGGTTTTGCATCTTTGCTTATAAAAATAGTAATGCCTATAATGCCAGCGATTAAACCACCATACTGTGTATCAAGACCGGTTAAGACGTTGATTCCCAAGGCGGCTCCTCCAATATTCCCAATATTAAAGGCAAGTCCGCCAAGTGCTACCAGAAAAGCAACAAAATAGCCTAAGCCAGGCAATACCTTATTGGCAATATCTTGTCCACGAAGACCAGACACGCCGATAATTCGCCAGATATTTACCTGTACCACCAAATTAAGAATAATTGATACGAGAATAACAAAAGCAAAGTTGGTACCGTATTGCTCTGTAAAAGTTGCCGATTGTGTAAGAAAGCCGGGGCCGATGGCAGAAGTTGCCATGATAAAGGCAGCTCCTAAGAGTGCTGCTGCGTTTTGTTTTTTGGGATCAATGTTCATTTTTTTCCTCCTTTAATATGATTGATAGGAATAAGAGACATTCAATATGAATGCAAGTATTATGCCAGTTTCATTTTTGGCTAGGTTTCAAATATTTTAACTATTTTGGAGGCTTTGTTTTTTTCTTTTTTGAGCGATATTGCACAAAAAAAGAGCGCTTTCGCACTCTTGGTCATTTCTTTCGTTTTTCTGTACGGCGCTTTAAGGCAAATCGGCTAATCCCCAACAATTCTGCCGCCTGGGTATGATTATGATGGCATTTTTCCAATGCATGATTCAGATAACAGGCTTCTATTTCCTTCAGGTGCTCTTCTAAAGAAAATCCCTCCGGTATTTCCGTTTCTTCCATCATCCAATGCTTCTTTTCCTTTGGCGTCTTCTTATTGTTTTCCCCTATATCCGATGGTAAGGCTTTTTCATCAATGGTTTTACCCGTATGCAAAATCACCATTCGTTCCACCACATTTTTGAGTTCCCGGATATTGCCTTTCCATGGATAATCCAGCAAGCATTTTTCTGCTTCTTTGGTGAAACCTTCTATTTGCTTATGAAATTTTTGGTTATATAGCGTCAAAAAATGGCGTGCAATCAATAAAATGTCTTCTCCACGTTCTCTCAACGGCGGTAAGCAAACAGGCACTACATTCAACCGATAATATAAGTCTTCCCGAAACTCTTTTTCTTCTATGGCTTTTTCTAAGTCTTTATTGGTAGCTGCAATAATACGCACATCTACCTGAATATCTTCTAATCCACCGACTCGTTTCATTTTTTTATCTTCCAGCACTCGCAAAAATTTTGTTTGTGTATCCGGCTTCAACTCTCCTATTTCATCTAAAAAAACACTTCCACCATCGGCAATTTCTATCAGTCCTTTTTTCAATGCATTAGCGCCTGTAAATGCATTTTTCTCATGACCAAACAGTTCGCTCTCTATAAGATTTTGAGAAAGAGCGGCACAATTAATGCTGACAAGAGGGGCATTTTTTCGGGAACTGGCGTGATGAATGGCGGAAGCTACCAGTTCTTTTCCTGTTCCTGTTTCTCCACGAATCAGAACGGTGACATCATCGTTTTTTGACAGCACTTCTATTTTATGAAAAACATCACTCATCGAAGGATGTTGACCAATAATTGGTTGACGTATCAGAGCATCGGATTCCTTTTCCAAGAGAAACAATTTCTGCTTCATTCTTAGGGTTTCTTCGATTCGTTTAAGTATTACTTGAATTTCGTCCAGATCAAAGGGTTTATGAATATAGTCAAAGGCCCCTTGTTTGATCGCCGATACGGCTGTTCTAATATCGCCATAGGCTGTCATAATGATAATCTGTATGCTTTCATCAATTGCTTTGATTGACTGAATGAGTTGTAGTCCATTGGCATCCGGCAACCGTATATCCAGCATCACCGCTTGTGGACCTTTGCTTTCGATGGCTTCCATTCCTGTTTTGCCATCTGAAGCTGCATAAACATTATGCCCCATATCTTTCAGTCCTTCTACCAAAGACATTCGAAGCGTTTCTTCGTCATCAATAATCAATATTTCCAATGCCATATTTTAGCCTCCTTCTCCAGAAGCCTCCGGAAATAAAATCCGAAAGCAGCTACCTTCACCCTCTTTACTATTCACTTCAATTTTTCCGTTGTTTTCCTTCACTAATTCATGTACCACAGAGAGACCTAAACCGGTTCCTTGAGGATCTGTTGTGTAAAAGGGAAGAAAAATCTTTTCTATTTCATCTGCTTTCATTCCTTTGCCATTGTCCTTAAACTCAATCACTACCTGTGAAGGATTGTCAGCACCGATTCCTTTCTTTTTTTGATCTGAAAAAATATTTATTGTTAACGTCCCTTCTCTTTTCATAGCATTGATAGCATTGATCATCAGATTTAGAAAGATTTGTTCTAATTGGTGGCTGTCCGCTAAAATGCATAGCATTGAATCGGTTAGGTTCATCTCTACATGAACCTTTTTTTCTTCAATGGATTTTCGTTGCAATTCAAGGGTTCTATAAAGCACCTTGGATACGTCCACTATCTCATATGTCGGTTTTCTAGGGCGAGCAAAATTTAACAGTTCGGTGATCAGACTGTCAATGCGGTCAATTTCATACAAGGTGCTTTGAAAAAGTCGGTGGCTGGTTTCGTTTTCTGTCGATTGGCTTCTCCGCTGCAGCACTTGAAGGCTGGTTTTCATTCCCGCCAATGGATTACGAATTTCATGAGCCATCCCTGCCGCTAACTGCCCGATGGAACTAAGGCGATCTAAAAGTTCCATATTGTTTTCAATTCGTTTTCGTTCTGTAATGTCTCTAAAGCTACAAATAACGCCTATGACTTCTTCCTTTTCATTTTTTAGCTGAGACGTCATGCTGTCCAGGTATCGTTTTTCAGCTAACCCTTCCTTTTCCAAAGTGTGCAATCTGTTCAAGCATTTTCCGCGGCTTAGAGTGGTGTTAATCTGATGGCGTATTTCTTTTACATTTATCAAGTCATCCTCAGGGTCCTTCGGAAAGGTGTTTAAGATTTCTTTTGCCGCCGGATTAGCGGAAAGTACCTTTCCATCCGCATCTGTTGTAATGATTCCCGTCGTAATGCTCCTTAAAATATCTTCATTAAATCTGGTCATATCCAACAATTTCGTAGTACTCAGGCGCAATCGTTCCATCATTTCATTAAACGCTTCTGCCAGTTGTCCAATTTCATCCTTCCGGCTAAAAGAAATTTTTTCGCTCATATGATCTCGCCCTATGCGACTAAAGGCGTCCACTAACTGCCGAACAGGGTTTGAAATATGGTACGCAACCAAAATTGCTGCCTGCATGGATACTACCAACGAAACGATGGCCAGTAAAATAATATATTTCTGGCTTTCTAAGACGGTTTCCGAAAATAACTGGCGATTCATTCCATAGCCTAATGTCCAGTTCCAAGGTGGGTATTTGCGGTATACCAACACGCTGTTCCCTACTTTCATACTTCCGCCAGCATCCGACTTTTCTTCTTGCGCAAAGGTTGAAATCCATTCTTCTTCTGTGATAAAAAGACTTGCTAATAATCGGTCCTCTGCCATAATGAACCCATTTTCGGAGCCATTCAGGTAATAAAAGGCAATCGCTTTGCCTTTAGCTTCCTCCAGTGCTAACTCTCCTGTTTCTACCTTGGCATTTAATTCATTAAGGTACACAGAAAAACTCTGTAGGTGTTTTTGAAGGTGATCTGTTTCGTTTCGAAGCAACATTTGATACCCCGTCCAGTAAGAAACACTTCCTAAGGTAACAATCGCTAGAATAAAGAGGATCATAAAAGGGATTAGTATTTTGTTTTCAATATCAAAACGAAACCATTTCAACCTGACCCGCTCCTTTAATGATTACCATTGATGTTTTTTTCTTTCTTCTTATGAACAGAGTAAAAACTCATAGAAAAAAAGGCTGCGCTGGATGCTAAAAATCCAGGAAAAGCGGGATGAATATGAAAACGAGCTTCCACGTTCATTCCCATTGCCAGTCCCATAACCATAAATCCTGATAAAAAAGATGCAACCGCCCCTTTATAGCTGGCTTTTTTCCAGAAAAGGCCTCCATAGAGAGGAAGAAAAAAACTTACGGTAAAAAATCCCCAGATGTAACCACCATATACTAATAAACTTTCCGGTGGTTTTAAGGAAAGAAGTAAGGAAATAGTTCCGGCAAAAAAGACAAAGGCTCTGTTAATCAATAGTAGTTTTTCTTCCGTTACTTGTGGGCAAAATATGTTTTTATAGATATCATAACTAAACCCACTGGCTGCCACTAAAAGTTGGGAGTTCGCTGTCGAAATAGCGGCGGCCACAATGCTAATCAGTAATAACCCGCTAAACCGAGAGTAAATAACATTATTGATCACAAAGGGCAACACTTCGTCAACAGACTGAATCCCAATAATTTCTGGCTGTAATACCCTACTACCAATTCCAATAATTAAAATGCCTATATACATGGCCGCCAGTAACAGTACCGAAAAAGAAATCATCCGAAGCGCCGTCCCTGTACTCTTAGCCGAATGGATCCGAAGGGCATATTGAGGGTTTGCGGCCAACCCCATCCCCCACCCAAATAAAGAGGTCACCGTTAACAAGGGCGGAGCCGCTGATTTAGAAAAAGGATCTAGCAAGCCGCCCGGTTCAGTCGCTTCCGGTAGCCCCGGAAAAGCCTTCGTGTCAATCAAGGCTGCCTGATGGTGCATTTCAGTAATGCCACCTGTTTCTTTCAGGATTAGGATGGCGGCTAAAAAAATGCCCGTCACAATTAATGTGATATTCAAACTGTCTGTTCTTGCTACTGAAAACAAGCCTCCAAAACTAGTATACATCACAAACAAATACACCAGTAAAATAGAAAAGGTATAATTGATGTCTAAAAATTCCGAGATAACAATACCGAAGCCTCTTATCTGAATAATAATGTATAGAATATAAATTATGACAATCATTACCCCTCCAGCGGCCTGCATATTCTTGCTACCGTACCTTATGTAAAAGTATTCCGGAACTGTCATCAAATCATATTCCCGCAGTCGAGTTGCTAACAGCACCAGCATGACAGCGCCTAAAAACCAAGGAATAACGGCATAAAGCACTGTATTATAACCGTAAGCAAAAATAGACCCAGAAACGCCTTGCATAGAAGCTGCACTAAACCAGGTGGCCGAAAAAGTGGCCATACTCATTAAAAGGCCCAGGCTATTGTTTGCTAAAAAGAAATCTCTCAGATTATTGGTTCTTTTAAATCCGCCTTTCCCTATAAATAGAAGGATCATTGTATATCCCGTAAAATAGATTAAATAAACAATTGACTTATTCATCCTTCCAGACCCCTTTCTTTTTCAAATAGTAGGTCAGAAGTGTCGGAGCAAAGGCAGACAATAAAAATAGCCCTCCCACAATCACAGTGGTGGCAGGGGGTAATCCTAGAATGAGAAAAGAGTTGCCAGTCATAGTATCAGACCCTTTCATCAAGTAGTAAGAAAAAGCCTCTCTCTCATTTTACTGAATATTTCTCTTTATGGCAATGAAAGGAACTGTTGAACGATTATGCCAAGGCGAGGATGATCGCCATTGATCCCCCGCTCTGGCCATCTCTCAATTAATCGATTCTGTCTCCAATTTTAGATGCAAAGGTATCATATCGACTCCGAGCTTGTTCCTGCCCTTTGATTCGACTTTCTCTGATTTCACTATAACAATCCTGTGCTAATTGAACTATTTCCGGGTCTAATTCTTCTGCTTTTGCCATTTCTCCCAGAATAAGCAAGGCTTTGTCTTTTGTCATCCCTTTGCGATAGGGACGATTTTCTGTCAATGCGGTTAAAATATCCGCTACGGCCATGATCCGGCTTCCTACTGGAAGTTCCTTTCCTGTAAGCTTGAAGGGGTATCCTGTTCCGTTGATTTTTTCATGGTGAAAAGAGACATAGTCTTTGATTCGCTCCATTCCTTCAAGGTCTTTTAATAGAATATAGCCATAATAAGTATGGCCTTTCATCACATTGTACTCTTCTGCTGTCAGGTCACCGGGCTTGTCAAGAATTTCACTCGGAACCGTCAATTTCCCAATATCATGCAGGTATCCTGCTATTTCTATGTCTGTGCAATCATTTTCTGAAAGCTCCAGGCAAGAGGCAATGGTAGTAGCCACAGAAGAAACGCCTTCACTGTGAACAGCCGTAAATCGGCTCCTAAAATCGATCACTCGTGCAAAAAGTTTCGAAATAGAAAGCAGCCTTCCCTCTTCCACCTTAATATCTTCTGGTTCCGGAGGAGAGTAGCAATGTTTTTCTTTTAAGACAGAGTGTAAATCTAACCAGAAATACTCTTTGTCCGCTAATTTCTCTAAGGCCTCCACAAGCTCGGGGTGAAATTTGCTCCCTTTAAGGCTTTTAATTTTATCAACAATAGGTTTCGCCTGATTTAATGCAGTAGAATCCAGTATCGACGACGTAGTAATCCGATCGGCCATGTGAATAATATGGCTTTCCAATGGCACTTCGTCCCCTAAATTCCTTTTGCCTCTTCCATAATCCCAGGAAACATGATGATGACGAATGATTTTGGCTTCTTTTTTGAATTCAGGATAATCTTTAAGTAATAACCACCCAATTTCTCCATGAAGATGAGGGTTGATCAATTCAAAAGAGAGGAGTTTAAGCCTTTCTTTCATGCTAAGGCCTCCGATATCGTGCAAAACTGATGCGGCATATAATTCATTCATTCGCTTTGGTGTTAACCCTATCTGTTTTCCTATATGCCAGGAAATATAAGCTACTTGTTGCTGATGGCCATTCAGCGCAGGACTTACCATGTCGGATGCCCGCGATAACCGGTTTGTCAATTGTGTCAATGAAATCATCTTGTCATGCTCCTTTTAGGATAAAATGAACCCCTACCGTTTCAAAGAGTTACTCCGTTGATCCAACAAATCCTCCATAATAATCAGTAACAAAGGTTTGGTCTGATATTGGCGGACGTACATAAGCCATATCATCTTGTCGGGGTGGTAATTCAATTGGTTCCGGAGTCAAGTCCCGGTATGGAATTTGACCTAATAAATGCCGAATGGTATTAAGCCTTGCATGCCGTTTAATATCCGCGTCCACCACATACCAGGGAGCTTGCTTAATGTCGGTATGCGCAAACATTTCATCTTTTGCTTTCGAGTATTCCATCCATCTTTTTCTGGACTCCAGATCCATTGGACTTAGTTTCCATCTTTTGGTCGGGTCTTCGATCCGTGACTGAAACCGCCTTTCCTGCTCTTCATCAGAAACAGAAAACCAGTATTTAATTAGAATAATGCCGGAGCGGACAAGCATTCGTTCAAACTCCGGGCAAGACCTAAGAAATTCCCGATGTTCTTCATCGGAGCAAAATCCCATCACTTTCTCAACTCCTGCCCGATTGTACCAGCTACGGTCAAAGAGAACTATTTCTCCTGCCGCCGGCAATCGATTAACATATCGTTGAAAATACCATTGTGTTTTTTCACGTTCTGTTGGTGTCCCCAAAGCTTCTACCCGACAGATCCGTGGATTTAAGCTTTCTGTAATGCGTTTGATCACGCCTCCTTTACCAGCCGCATCTCTTCCTTCAAAAATAACCACTACTTTTAATCCTTCATGTTTAATCCATTCCTGCAGTTTTACCAATTCTTCCTGTAAACGAATCAACTCTTTTTCGTAGGGTTTTCTTTTCAGTTTTTTTTGTTTTACTCCATTGATTTTTACAATCTCATGCTCTTTTTTTTCCTTCTTTTCCTTTTCCTTTTTCTTTTGATTTTTTGATTCACTCATTTCTTTGCCTCCTTTTCTTATACTTTAAACCGCTGTACCATTTCATAGAGTTGGATAGACAGATTTTGTAAATGATCACTAGCATTTGATACTTCTGCTATCGATGCGGTTTGTTCTTCTACAGAAGCAGAAACTTCTTCGGTAGATGCTGAGTTTTCCTGCGCAATAGCTGCTAAACTTTGTAGCGTGTCCATTATGTCTGTTTTCATGGATTCCATTTCTTTCATTGAGTTATCCAGGTGACTCCGGTTTTGTTGATTGGCTTCGGTTGCCACATCTATTCTCTCGTAGACTGCTTTTGATTTTTTAACAGCTTCCTGAAGTTTTGCTAAATCTTCAAAGCCTTTTTCTATTCTTTCAACAGCACTTCTCGAGTTTTGATTTAATTCATTAACTACCTCATCAATCTGACGAGTAGATCTGCTAGACTGCTCGGCTAATTCCCTTATTTCTTCCGCCACAACAGCAAAACCTTTCCCAGCCTCTCCTGCCCGTGCAGCTTCTATTGCTGCATTTAAGGCTAAGAGATTCGTCTGTTCTGCAATAGCTGTAATAACATGACTAGCTTGACTTATTTTTTCAGCACTTTCATCCGTTTGCTGGATACCTTGATGAACCTCTTGCATTGCTTGATCTGTGGTTTCGTAGCTTTCAGAAATATTCCTTATTTCTTGAATGCCTTCTTGAATACTTAAAAACACTTCTCTTGACGAATTTTTAAGTGCTTCCATTAACTTAGTATTTCCCTCAATCTGCTCTCCTAATAAGGCCGCTTTAGCAGAACCTTCTTCCGTTCTTTCCGCCTGATCAGTAGCTCCAGAAGCTATGTCTTCCACCGCTTTTGCCACTTCTTCAGATGCTCTGGTATTTTGATCAGAAGTTTCTGTGAGAGATCTAGAAGATTTTGAAACTGCTTCCGAAGCTTTTTTTACATTTCCTATTATTTCTCTTACCGTTTCAACCATATGATTAAAGGAATCAGCCAGTTGACCAATTTCATCTCGGGAATGTTTTTTACACGCAACGGTAAAATCTCCGGTTTCTACTTTCTGAATACTCTCTCGCAAGTCTTGTAGTGGTCTTAGGATCGACTTTCTTAATAATAAAAACATCGCTAATGCTAGCAAAATAGCCACAGAAGCGGAAATGATATATGATACCCGGTATATTTGCTGATAATATCCCAGTATGGTACTTCTATCGGTAACCACTTTTATATATCCGCCTACGTTTCCCTGATAATCGTAATAAGGAATCATTAAAATACTTTCTTTTTCACTTTCTGACCGTAGGCTAACCGTTTCACCAGCTTCTAGGTTGTCTCTATAGGACAACTCCGGTTGCCACTCATCAGAACTCGCCGTAGAAGCCAGGAAACTTTCCTCCTGACCCTCAACCCAAGAAACGGAATCATCTGTTAAGGAGTAGATAAAGTAGTCTCCCCCGTAATCTTCTTTCAAGTCTTGCAAAAATCTTGTTCCAAAGTCGCTGCCATATTCTACCGATCCGGTATGGCGTCCCTGATAAAACATTGGCACCACTACCCGGAATCCATAACCGCCCCTCCCTTCTTCCAGTCCTTCAACAATTTCTTTTTTTTCATTAGCTTCGTTGACTGTAAATCGAAAATCTCGCAAACTATCGCCATAGTTTTCCGGCATATGAAGTCTTAGAAAAGAATCTGAGTTTGGAAGATGAAATTGTATCTGAGCTACTTCGTCCTTTAGTATTTCATACACTGGCATTAGCTCTTCTGATAGCTGCTCACGATCTCTCTCAGCAAAAAGCGCTTGAATCCTCGTGTTATTGGCAATAGTTAATACTGACATTCTCGCACTATCCAGTTGAGCATCCATTTGAGCATAAACAGCACTTTCTAATAGCTGATTATAGTCTGATTCCACAGAGTCAATCATTTCACCTACACGATGATTGATTGCTATGGTCAATGCCAACATCGCAACAACAATGCTAATTCCAATTCCACTAATAAACTTTGTTCGTAGCTTCATAATCCCCTTCCTCCTGTCTTTTCTATTCATTTATATGATTTCCTATTCCCATTAAAAATTGAACCTTCTTGAAAATGATTCTTTTCCAGTAAAATCCATTTTATCCACAACCACCACGATGTAAATTTATCAAATCTCTAAGGACCGATGCCGCTGCCGCCGTCAGGCCGGAGGCGCCGCCTAAAATCCCTATGTCTCCTAAAGTATCCGTTGTATAGTGAACCCCTTTATTTTTACCATCTACCTGAAATAAAAAATCTTCTGGATAGAGGGTTTCCGGTTGAACCGTCATAAGAATTTTCTCTTTCTCTAACCGGGTTCTTCCCACCAGTTTTATTTTGCCACCTTCCCCGGTGGCTCTGCCTATCTCCGCCTGGTCAATTTCTGTAATCCCTCTTACCTTTATATCCGAAAGCTGTTTGTTTTGATTCATCAACACATTGGTCAGAATTAATAATTTCATCGCCGTATCCCAGCCTTCTACATCTAAAGATGGATCTGTCTCGGCAATTCCGTCCTTCTGTGCCTTTTGCAATGCTTCCCTATAGGTACATTCTCTGGTTTTCATTTCTTCCAGAATATAATTGGTAGTGCCGTTCAGTACGCCGGTAATAGAGGTGATTTCCGAACCAGCAAGATCTATCAACCCGCCGTTAATAGCTGGCAAGGCACCACCGGTAGTACATCCTATCCAAAATTGTCGTCTTTTCCGATTTGCCAAGGCTTTTAATGAGTGGTAAGCAATCATTACCGGCCCTTTATTGGCCGTGATCACATGAATCTCATTTTCCAGGGCTTTTGTGATATGTCCTATCCCTGGTTCACCGGTTTTTTTATTGGTAGGTGTAAGCTCTATCAGCACTTCCATACTTTTTTCCTCTAAAATATCATCGATGGATAAACCAGCCGATCCTCCTTTTGGAAAATCTTTCAAAGGCTCTTTTTTTTCGTTGTGTTGCATTAGTCGTTTTAGATCAATACCTTCAAGATCATAAATACCGCCGGTACTGTCCAAATGAGCACAGATTACAGGAGTTAGTCCTTCTTTAGCCAGTGTTTCTTTTTTTTCATGAATCAACCGGATAAGGGCTTTTCCAACACCGCCATTTCCAATAATTCCTATTTTCACCTTGTTTTCCTCCTTCGAAGTCGTCTTTCTTACGGATAGATGCTTTTCCTATTGAAATCTTCATTTCTTTTGAATACAATAGTGATGTATTCAAAAGGAGGTTGTTCTTATTAAATCTATCATCGCTTCTATGGGTTATCTGGATATTTTTCTGTTTCTGATTTCATTTCTGATGGTTTATTGGCTAATTCGGGAGCTGACTCGCCAGCGTTGGGCCGGAGTTTTGCTCAAAAAACCAGCCACCCAAAACAAAAATATGTCTTTTTATTTATGGATCCTGCTCTTGTTTTTTTGGGTCTTTTATGCCGGTGAGTTTTTAAGAGCCCTTCAGGAGGCTGTGCTCCGCTATGACGCTATCCCTGAAGGTGAACTTTCGGACCTTATTACCAGGGGAATCACCAGTGCTTTCTGGATTCTTTTCAGTTGGGTTAATACGTTGCGTGCCAAACACCAGCCAGCCCTTCACGAAAAAGGTTTTTTTGTATCAGAAGGTTTTGTTCCTTGGAAAAACCTTCGATGGACCCAATGGAATGATGCAGGGCATTTGGAGCTCATCTATTCCCCTACCCTTCCAACACCTTTTGCAAAGGAAATACGACGGGTATGGAAAATCAGGTTAGAGGAAATCGAAGAGGTGCAGCAGCTCTTAGAACATCTTGCCCCTACGAGTGTGGGGCAAGTATTGGTGGATGAAAAAGGAAAACCGAAAAATCAGAAAACTAACAAGAGAAAAAAGTGACGCACTATTTATGCGTCCACTTTTTTATTATGTGGGATAATTGCTTAAAATCGATGGGTTTTGCCATGTAATCATCCATTCCTACCGCCAAGCATTCTTCTTTATCCTTATTCATGGCATGGGCACTAATGCCAATAATCGGTGTATGCTCATCGGTACGGGATTCAAAGGAACGAATCACCGAGGTAACTTCCAACCCACTAATGGAAGGAAGTTGTACATCCATTAAAATAAGGTCATATTGGTTTTCTCCATATGCTTCTATGGCTTTTAATCCATCTGCTACTACCTCTAAGTCAAATCCCATCTCTTGAGTTAGTTTTTTTAACAGCAGCTGACTTATCTTATCATCTTCAACGGCAAGAATCTTGCTCGGCTTTCTTTCTGTCGCCAGCAACTCCTCCTCGGATGATTCCGAAAGACAGTTTTCGGATGTTTCCACTCTCAAGGGAAGATCAAAATAGAAAAGACTTCCTTTATGCGGACTACTCTCCACATGAACCGTCCCTCCCATTTGTTCTAAGAGTTTATGCACAATGGTCAGACCTAAGCCGGAACCTTGATAGGTTTTTTTATTCGAATCATCTAATTGCGTAAAGGTATTAAACAATTGGTGCATTTCTTCCTGATGAATACCAATGCCGGTGTCTTTGATCATAAACCGGAAAATACTGATTGGTGTTTGATATTCTTTTAATGAAACTTCTACAACAATCTGTCCTTTCTTTGTAAACTTAAAGGCATTTCCTATTAAATGATATAAAACTCTCCGAAGTTTTCCAGCATCGCCCCACACTAAAGGGGAAGTGTCCACATGACACTTAAGAAGGAATTGTATCTTTCGTTTTTCTCCCATTTTCTGAAAAGGTTCAACGGATTTTTGAAGGGTTTTACAAAGATCAAATCGCTCTTCTTTCAGAACAACAGCACTTTGCTCCAGTTTCGAAATATCCAAAAGATCCGCTACTGTATTCATCATCCGGTCAGATGATTCCTTTAGCATTTCTACCAATTCCTGTTGTTCTGCCGACAATTCTGTGGTCTCCAACAACATGGCCGCTCCATAGATCCCATTCATGGGAGTGCGCATTTCGTGACTGATATTAGAAAGAAACCGGCTTTTGGCTTCGTTAGCCTGATCAGCCTCTTCTTTTGCCCTTCGGAGTATTTCTTCCTGCTCTTTTCGATGGCGAATGTCTGTATAAATAATTTGGTGTCCTATTATTTTTTCATCTAAATAGTAGGGTTGGGATCGGATCATAACGGGTACTAGGCATCCGTCTTTTCTGGTTCTCTGTGTTTCAACTTCCAGATCCAGAGTCACTCTTGCACGGCGATTAAGTTCCTGAGCCGCCTCACGTTGATTTTGGTTAGCAATCAGCTCATCAACATGTTTTCCTAACGCTTCCTCAGCTGCATAGTGAAATATTTCTGTAAACCGTTTGTTTATCCTTAAGATAATCCCCTCACAATCAATTAATACCAAGGCATCCGGTGATGTCCGAAACAATCCGTCCATGATTGCTTTTTGATGCTTTAGTTCCTGGCTGGCTTGAATCCGTTCTGTAATATCATTAAAGAGGACAGCAAAGTAACCGGTTTTTGGGCAATAAGCGTCGACTTCATAATAACGATTTAATGCTTTTGAAAACTGGATAAAATGTTCAGATTTTCCGGATAATGCTACGTTCCCATACCTTTCTATCCATTCCTTCTCCGTTTCTGGCAGTACTTCTAAAACGGTTTTTCCGATCAATTCTTCTTTCTTTAGACCTGTATGCCGCTCGAAAGCATTATTTACTTCTAAAAATAAGTAGTCACGAGGATTTCCTTCTTCATCGGTGATGATTTGATGATAGGCCATCGCCTGTTTCATTGTATTATATAGTAATTGATACTTTTCTTCACTTTTATGGATTTTATCAATCATCTGTCGCTGTTGGGTAATGTCTTCGTGTATCCCTACCATACCAAGAGGCTTCCCGTTTTCATCCCGTTCCACAAATCTTCCACGGGCTCTGATCCAACGATAGGAGCCTTTCTTTGTCCTCATGCGGAATACCACATGAAATTCCGGCAGCTCTCCGTTAAAATGTCTCTCTCTGGCTTCCAGTTCCCTTTTTCGATCTTCTGGATGAATGGCTTCCTTAAAAAAATCCAAGGAGCTTTCCGCTTCATCTAAAGGGTATCCTAACAACTTTACCCAGGTATCCACGGCTGATATCTTATTAGTACAGTAGTCCGTAGACCAAAGAACAGTGCCTGAATGATGTAAAGCCTGTTTAAGAATTTTCAGTTCTTGCTGACATTTTTTCAATGCCCGGATGTTTATCTTTTGACCAGGTCTTATGATTCGCTTATTGTTTTTATTAATCATTCAGCACCTCCACCCTCTTATTTCTTCACTTCGTCATAAGATATACCCTAAAAACTTGTTTTTATAGCACAAAAAACAGGCCCTGTTCTTCCAGAGCCTGTTTTTACGAGTGCTTTATTTTATTTTTCTGTTGCTACATGATCAGCAGCCACTTCTGTATTCATCATTCCTGCTCTTAACATTGTAATCGCTGTATAAATAATGATACCAATTACTAACCAGGTTAATACATTAATCGGTAATCCAGTTACCAGATAAGCTGCAATAAACACAGCTGGGATACCACCAAGGGTTAAACCAAGCGCCGCTTTAGCATCAAAAGCGCCATTTTTAAGGAACTTAGAGCTTCCTACTGGCATTAAGTAAGCGCAAGATCCCATCATGATTGGGAAAGCAACGATAGGGCTCATTCCTAAAGCATATACCAATGCCATACAAGGTGCATACAGGCCAATCCCTAAGGTCATTAAAGCGCCCAAAAAGAAGTTAACGACTACACCAATAACCAGCGGTAATCCTGTAAGACCAACAGCTTCTCCACCTCCTGGCATAATCCCTACCTGACCAGCAAACATAAAGGCAGCTGTTACAAATAATGCAAAACCCATTCCTAACTGAACTTTTTTCTCTGGCAATCCAGAAACAATATCAGCACCAAAGAAAGCACCACCAGCCGCTGCTAGCAACATTAACACCAAGGTTAATGGCTCTACTTCTACACGTTGAATAAAGATAAAAGACATTACTACTACAGGCAGGGTATGACCTACGTTTAGTGAACCTGGAATAACACGGTCCGGAGCAAGGTTTGCGCCTTTTAACCATGCGGTTGTTGGTGCAAAAGATCCGATTCCTAAGGTGTCAAAAAAGTTGGTCACAAATCCTACGGCAATTCGATGGAATCCTGGGCTACCTGACGGGCTATCTTTGTAAACTTTAATCCAGTTGAACACAAACCATAGGGTCATAACCCCAAGAACTCCTAATACAGCATTAGCTAACATATAATTCCCTCCTTAAATTCTTTTCTTTATTATTTTATTTATTATATCATGGAGAAAGCAGGTTTCTCCTTTTTTTATTCTGTTATCCTTATTTTTTTCTTACAGAGAAAAACCGTGCTTCAGTGGATCGTCCGGATCGATGACAAAATGGTTAAATCCTGTGATATAAGCGCTTCCTGTAATTTCCGGAATAACCGCTTTAAAGTCACCCACTTCAGTAGTTTCCATAATTCTTCCTTTGAACATAGTACCTGTAATGCTTTCGTATACAAACTTTTCATCAATGCCCAGCTGTCCTTTTGCATGTAAGGTAGCTAGTTTTGCACTGGTACCAGTACCGCAAGGTGATCTGTCCAGCTGACCCTGTCCAAAGACAACTACATTTTTGTAATCCGCTTCTTCATTGCTAGCCTCATCGTAGATTTCCACTAAGTCCACTGTCTTAATATGCTTTTGCTCTGGATGTTGCATTTCAACTGTATTGTTTACAATATCACGAATTTTAAGTCCTAGCTTTAAGAGTACATCTGCTTGTTCCATCTCTACTTTAACGCCTAATTCTTTAGCGTTAATGATGGCAAAGAAACTACCGCCGAAGGAAATATCCATTTTTACATCGCCTATCTCAGGCACTTGAATCACCACGTCTTCTTTATAAAGGAAGGATGGAACATTTACAATGGATACTTCTTTTGCTTTTCCGTCTTCTACTTTTACTTTTGCTTTGATTAATCCAGCAGGAGACTCCATCACTAAGTTTGTGTAGGGTTCTTCTACTTCAACCATTCCAGCTTCTACAGCTACGGTAGCCGCACCGATAGAACCATGGCCGCACATATTTAAGTATCCGCCGCCATCCATGAAAATAATACCGAAATCGGCTTCTTCTACGGTTGATGCCGTAATAATAGAACCAAACATATCGTTATGGCCTCTTGGTTCATGCATTAAAGAAGTTCTCATATAGTCCAGATTGTTTTCAAGATGGCTTTTTTTGTCTGCCATAGTCGTTCCTGGAATTTGAGGAATTCCTCCAACCACAATTCGAGTTGGTTCTCCCATGGTGTGTGAATCAATGGTGTGAATGCCTTTTGTAAATTTCATTGTTTTACCCCCTCATTTTTAGTTTCAGGAAAGCCAGTGCTTTTCTGGCATCAAGCCGATTCATATTGTTTTCGCCTACATTTTCTGTTTCGATGCCTGCTTCTGATTTATTAATATCCACAATCGCATCCATATACTGGTTTTTCACTACAAAATTTGCTTGTGTTCCGATAAAGCTAAGGCCCGTAACCGGTATCCCTCGCTTTCCAATTTCTTCAATGGTATTCGCATAATCTACATGACTGTTTCCCCAGCCATCGACAGATACAATAACGCCATCCACCCGCATGGCTTCCAGCCATGCAGCCGTTCTTTTTCCTACAAAATATTTTTCATCATTGCTTTGTGGGGTGCCAACAATAATGACGCCCGTTAGATCAATATCTTGATCCGTTTCCAGAACATCTAGCAGTGGATCTCGAAAATGATGCAATGTTGTTTCCTTAGTTGATGGTCCGACTCCCATAAATAATCACCTACCCTATGTCATCGCCCGTAGAGCACCATCTCTGTATTCGTTAGGCGACAGAATAATGGGAACGTTTGCCATATCAATAATCGATCGGCCACCTTCCATTCCGGATGGTTCTTTGGACAATAACTGATTATCGTACATAGCGCCCTGACCGGCCACTTGTTTTACAATGGCTACTTTTTTCCCACTGGGATTGTTTCGGTCATAAAACTCATGTTTTTCTGTATAGGAACGGCTATCTGCTTTTTTCAACAGATTTCGTATTTCCTGTATAAAATCATCGCAGCATCGATGAGCCTGAAGAATGGCGGCTCGATTAGTGCCTTGTTTTTCTTTTAATGTCACATTAAAAGAAATAATATAATCTCCTTCCGATGGTGTGCCAGCCTTATTCAGCACTAGCTTTTCTTTAAGCGTTCCTTCGGAAGAACCAAATTCAGCTACTTGTTGACCCGCTTCGTCAACCCCTGTCAGCATGACATACACTCCGGTTAATGTATGGGTGGTTCCTTCTCCAAGATTACCCAATACTTTTGTTGAAATCGGAATGATATCCATGATGCTGTTTGTCCATCGGTCATGTTTTTTGGGTTCAATAATTTCCAGTTGAATATCCTTGATCTGTTCATAATTTGACATTTTTTTATCAAAATTAGGCATAGTAATCGAAAGTTTTTGGTTCTCTATCTTTGTCTGACCTCCCATTGTCACCTGATTAATATGGAAGGTTTTAATGACTAATCTTCTGTACTGTTTCTCTTTGACTGACATAAAATCACCCTATACTTTTAAGTTCTTCCGGCCGGAAAAATCCGGCCGGACTTTCAGATGATTAATTCTATACCTTTGCGATGTATTCGTAAGGTAGTGGAACAATTTTTCCTGCACTTGTAATTTCTACCAATTGGTTCAATGAATCAATACAAATATTTTTTTGCATTTCTACATCATTTGGCGCCCCTGCATTAGCACCCATTGGTACTAGTGGTGCAACGGCTCTTGGTGTACCATTTTGTCTTACAACTGGCGGTAATGCCGCAATGATAATTGTAGGAATCCCCGATTCCTCTATCGCTCGCTGTACAATAACAGCGGAACGGTGGCAGGTACCTCAGCCAGCGGTTAGAAGAACGGCATCAACGCCTTCTTCGTTAAGCTGTTTGGCAATTTCCGGACCAGTTTCTTCTCTGAACTTTGTCTGGTCTCCACCGCCACCCATAAATCCATGATTTACAGAAGATATTGCTTTGATAAACCCTTCTTCCGCTAATTCACGAATTCGGTCAATCGGAAACATGCAGTTAATGTCTTTGTTAACATCCGCATTGTCGTAACCACCGTGGGATACCATCATGTCTTCAACAGGAGCATCTCCTGGGATCACGCGGAAAGAAAAGTCTCCTGCTAGGTTAAACCTCTTGTCGGACTGCAAATGCACGCCGGCTGCGGTTACAAGAGCTATTTTCATATCTTTAAGCTCTTTTGTTACCGGTGTCCAGACAGGAGGAGGGGTAATAGGTACGAATATTTCTGACTGTAGATTTTTTACAATGGTCATATCAGCCATGATTATGCCTCCTTTGTTTGTTTATTTCTATTCTTCTTTTCAATATTGCTGACATAGGTCTCATTCACTTCTTCGCTCAGCACTTCGACAAAACTCATGTTCAGACCAACTTCCTGTCCCACTTTCAGCGGGTAATCATTGATCAACATCCGCATGGGAACCTTCAGGAATCCTAGTCTTCCTTTCAGATCGATGGATACAGCTCCATCTTTTACTTCGATAATAATACCTTCTATATAAATAATCTTGTCTCCATATTTCATCATTTCACCCTCAATCTGAGTATTCCTAATGGTTAGTCTGCTCATGATCTTCTGCTGAATTTTGTTAAATGAGTAGGTTGCCTAACCTATGCTTCCGGCTCGTAAATTTCTAATCGTTTCTTGCTTTTGGGTAGAATCTGCTCGTTTGGAACTAAGTCCATTTCCATGCCCATTTGTTGTTCAATCATATCAATATTGTTTTCTTTTACTACTGGATTGAACTTTCTTTCCGGTTCTTTAATTTCTTCACCAGCCATGGCTGCTTTTAACATTAAAGTAGCTCGAATCGCATCTTCTTCGCAAAGTGTGTTGTTGGCCAGGATTTCGTTTTCGATTCCTTGGTCTGATTTATTATGATCTACCATGTATTTCATGTATTCGTTCCCAACAACCAAAGCTCCTTGTTGAGCGCAGAAAGACATTCCTACAACGGTTACTTCTCGCTGTCCCACTTGCTCATGATGGCTGGCAAAATCAATGTGATTGTTTCCAAAGCCTTCTGTAGTGATAAACGCTCCATCAAGATCTAGGGCTTCTACTAAGAAACCAAGTCTGTCCGATACGTAGAATTTCTCAGAGTTAGCCTGAGGAGAACCTACAAAGACAACGCCTGCCAGGTCTAATTCTTCGTCTTTCATCACATGCTCAACCAATGGCTCTCTCCAGTAATGACGAGAATTTTCCTTTGACGCTGGTCCGATGCAAGTCAGAGCATGAATACCGCCATCCAGAACTTCTAATGGGGATAATACTACTGGTACGTTGCCTAGGTCTACGTTTGGCTTTCCACCAACGATTCCAACCGGCTCTACTGGTAAGATCAGGTTGTCATGCATTGCACCTTGACCCATTACTTCCTTAATGATAAGGACTTTCTTTTTGCCTGGTCTTCTATATTGAACCAATTCTTCTTCTTCCACAACTAGGTTTTCATCCAGTTTTTTCATCGCTTCACGAATTTCCTGAGTGATAAAGTCGGTTGCTTTGTGAGCCGCCAATGGTCCCGGACGCTCCATGTTCATTTTTTCTTTAATCACAACTTCTGTTTTGATCAGGATATCGCCTTTATCAGGTGCTCCCGGACGACCCCACATAATGTTCTTCTCAAGTTCACCTTCAGAAGAACCGAACTCGCCGATCTGAACGCCTTTTTCGTCTGTTCCTGTCACTACCATAACAACGCCATCTAATACTCTCGTCGCTCCTGTTCCTAACTTGCAGTCAGGTTCTTTGGTAGCAATTGGCTGAACATCCATAATTGTTTCAGAATACTGATTGTAGTTTTCTTCTGGAATAATGTCTACTTTGATAGAAGTCACAAGGTCACTTACCTTTACAGCATCATCGCAAACATTGTTTCGTAAGTATAGAGTAGTTCCTTCGATTTTTGTTTCATCAGCCATTTCTACTTTATCAATTTTAAAGTGTTTCTTAACCAATGAACGCATTTTTTTTGCTTCTACCGGTGCTGAAACAGCTTCAGTAGCTGTCTGACCAGCGGCTGGTACTGCTGCAGCTGGAGCATTGCCGGCGGCAACAGGCGCACTGCTGGCTACCCCGCCTGTTAAACCAATAGGAAATTCAAGGTCAATGTTTTTTCCTTCTCCAATATGAATCTTTACAACGCCACCAGCATTTTGTACTACTGGTTGTTGAACAGCTTCACTTACTGGTGCTGCTGGTTGTGTAGCAACTTCTTGTACTACCGCTTCTTTTTCTTCTTTTTCTTCTGATTCTATTGCCTGGATTCCTTCCACTACATCTGGAGTAAGAGGAGTAAGAGAATCAACGGTTTTAGTAACCTTTGCTCCTAATACCTCTCCAATTTTCAAACAATTTTCTGGTACGGTTAGTAATCCAGAATCTTCCAGATCCGGAAAAATCGCCGGATCTTCAAGGTTGCTTGCTTCCAGAACGGTTCCTGCTTCTGTTCTGCAGCACACAACCGCAACTTTGTTCATGTTTTTCTTTGCAGCTTCTGCTGAAATTGCCATGCGAATCGCCTCCTATTCTTATTGTTTCATTAATCAATCTCGTCTTCACATCTTCTGATTAATTTTTCACCGGCGGCTCGCAAGACATGATCCGTACTGTGGTAAGTTGGAACTCCCAACCTGGGAGCTACAGTCATCACTGTGTTCGTTCAGTCTCCGCAACTGCCGGTAAGCAAAACCTGCATGCCCTTCTTTTTCATCTTCATAACAGTTTCTGCTTGTCCCGGACATTCGCCGGGTTTATCGCAACGGTATCTACCGTTAACTTCAACCATTCTTTTGCATTTTTCTTCTGCTACTACTTCGGCACCCATTGCTTCTGCAATTTCGCGAAGTCTTGGTTCCTGAGCACCACATTCACAGGCTAAAAGTCCGATTTTTCGACTTTCCTGCGGAAAGGGCATTGAAACCAATACGCCACCCAAAGTCTTTACTACTGGAGAATCTTCTTTCCCGGCACTACCGGTAAAAGGACCACCTAATGTTATTTCACCGTAAGGCTTAACATATCCGCCTGCCATTTCAATATATTTCCCAACCGGTTCACCCAGGGGTACGTCAAGAAAAACTTTTCCTTTTTTCCCCTCTTTCACCCGGCCAGCTACTGTTAAATCTTTATCGATAAAAGGCTTGCGTTTTTCAATAGCATTAACGATATGTTTAACGGTTTCAACATTTTGAACCACTGCATCTGCTTCCAAGGGAAGTTGGCCTGGCTCCAGCTCAACACCCAGCAACTCTCTGACAACTACTCTTTCATCTCCAGATGGGTATATATCTGGTAGATAGGCAATTTCAATGCCTTTTTCCAACGCTGCCGCTCGTTTTAAAGCTCTCACCGCTTTTTTATACTTTGCTTTAACCGCAATATAGGCTTTGGGTGCTTTTGTTATTTCCATCATATACTTAGCACCGCGAACAACAACGCCGGGATCATCTTCCATTAACAATAGATTATGGGCCAGGAGTGGCTCACATTCGGCTCCGTTAATGATAACGCAGCCTGTCGGAAGCTCTGCTTTCAGTTTGATATGTGCAGGAAAACCTGCTCCTCCAGCTCCAACAACGCCAGCTTCTTCAATAGCTTCCAGCATATTGTCTGTTGCGCTGATCTTTACATATTCATCAGGCTGATCTGCTTGTGGGCTAATAACAATCACTTCATCCGTCACTTCTTGTACTTTCCCATGAACGCTGGCATGAATATTAGCACCTAACCCCTGTGGTACGGCAATTAATTGCCCTCTTTTAACCACATCTCCAACAGAGACCTTCGGCTGACAGGGTGCTCCTACATGCTGTCTTAATGGTAAAACAATATTCATCACCTTCACCTCCTTTTGCTTGCTTCTATATTAATGCAATCTCTGTGCCAAGTTTTGATATTAATTTATCAATTTTTATTTTTTATTCCTTAATCCCTCTTGTTTCAAGCTTTTCATCCAATTTGTTTTTTAATGATTAATCTTTTCTATGGCTATATTCTTTTCCTCAATCTAAGACCACCCCAAAAATCGTCGGAAATCCGACACTTTTTGGGGTGGTCTTAGTCAGTTCAAATTTCACAATCTGTCAAAGATTGGTTGGTGCCTTCTTACTACTTGATATTCATAACTCATCACAATGTGTCAATTTTTAGACACTGCGTCAGTTTGTTGACATGCTGTTTTTCAACGCTTGTGCTATCCGTAACAAACAAGCATTATCAGAGGTATTCTTTCAGCCCGTAATATTTCAATTTATAATACAGGGTGCTCCTGGGTATATTCATGATTTTTGCTGCCTTTGCCTTGTTGTTATCAGCCATATCCATCGCACTCTTAATCGTACTTATCTCTGTATTTCTTATATTTTCCTGTAAGTCGAAACTTATTGGCTGTTGTTGTTTTTCATCAATGATTTTTTTCTCAAGAATTCTTTCTGGCAAGCTGTTTTTTTGAATCACATTATCTTTCGAAAAAATAACCAGGTGCTCAATCGTATTCTTTAGCTCCCGGATATTTCCTGGCCAAGGATAATTCATTAATACCTGAAGCACTTCCGCATCTATTTCTGGAATTCGCAGGTTGTTTTCCTCACAAAATTCTGAAATAAAGCGTCTTAAAAAGATGGGAATATCTTCCTTCCGCTCTTTAAGACTAGGCAGATCAATATATACCACATTGAGACGATAATATAAATCTTCTCTAAAGGTTCCTTTCATCACCATGGTTTCCAGGTTTCGATGGGTTGCTGATACGACCCTTACGTCAATATCAATGGATTTTTCGCCTCCTACCCTTAAAACCTGACGTTCCTGCAAAACTCGAAGCATCTTTGCCTGCATATAAAGTGGCATATCCCCGATCTCATCCAAAAACAAGGTGCCCTGGTTAGCCAGTTCTACTTTACCGGTTTTTCCTTTGTTAAGTGCCCCTGTAAAGGCGCCGCTTTCATAACCGAACATCTCACTTTCAAAAAGGCTTTCCGGAATGGCACTACAATTTATCGCTACAAAAGGTCCTTTTCGACCACTGGCTTGATGGATCGCTCTGGCAAACACTTCTTTCCCTGTGCCACTTTCGCCACCTATAAGAACGCTGCTATTGGCTAATGCCACTTTCCTGGCTTCCAATATTTTTTCTTTAATAATATCGCTTTTTCCAATCACATTATGAAAAGAGTACTGTTCTTCATTGATTTTTTTTACTTCCGTTTCCAGAAGATCCAGTTTTTCCTTTGCTGTCTCCAACTCTTCCGAAAGATTAGTTGTCTCTGTAATATCTCTATCCGTTGATACAGCGGCTATCATTTCACCACCAATAAAAATAGGAATTGAGCTGATAATCGCATAGCTTCCAGGACGGGGGCTGTGATATACGTTGCGAATGGGTTGTTTGCTATTGAGGGTTTTAAGTAATAGGGCCGTTGGAAAAAATTCTTCCAAATTCCGGCCAACGATCTCTTCCTGATTCACCTCATAAAGTTTTTCAATTCCTTTTGACCATAGCAAAACCGTCCCTTCCGGATTCACCACACAAACTCCTTCGTAAAGACTATCTAGAATCTTTTCCAGGGCCGCATGCATTTCATCGATTTTTGAATATACTTTATTCAATATATCATTGACACGAACAATCCCTACCACTTTTTCTTCCCGTATTACTGGAAGTCTGCCAATGTGGTTTTTTCTCATCAGGTTTCTCGCTTCAATCGCTTGTGCTTTTTCTGTGGATACAATAACATTTTGACTGACTAAGTATTTCAGGGGTTTCGTTAAATCTTCTTCTGATCTGATTTGTTTCATTAAATCCTTAAACGTCAGGACGGCGACCACTTTTTCGGTTTCATCCGTTAAAATAATATCATCTAAATTATGACTAATCATTGTATTGATCGCTTCTCGGCTATTGGCTTCTTCCCTTAACTTAATCAGTCGGCGGTCCATAATATCGCCAACGGTATATTGATCTAACTGATGCAAAAACATAGCATCTCTCCTTGAATCTGTTGATGATTACCTCTTTACTTGATGGAAAAAGAAACCCATCTTTGATGGGTTTCTTGCTTTCTGTTATCTATCCATTCACCTTATCCATCGCTTCTTTAATGAAACGGACTGATTTCCTGCATTTTGCTTCTGATACGGCGCAGGGAGCAAATCTTAGTCCTCTCCCTAAAGGCAGTAGAAATAAATGGTTTTTTGCCAGTTCATCCGCCACCTTATCTGGATTCTCACAGGGAATTGTAATAAAGAAACCTGCCCGGTAAGGGAATATTTCCAGTCCTACCATTTCTGCTTCTTCCACAAAAGCATGAGCCCGTGTTTCCAACAACTTTTTGAAAGAGTCTCTTTCTTCATTCACTTTTTTCAACAAGCTTTCATCGCTATATACCTTGGCTAGCAGTTTCTGTGCTCCCCTGGTTCCATTAGACCAGCAAGCACGACTGGAAAAAGTACCCGCTGCCATAAACTCATCGGCGATCTCTTCGCTGCTGCTCAGGCATAACAATGCCCCGCATCTAAGTCCATAGAAAGTAAAGGCTTTGGACATACTGTAACCTACCAGGACCAGAATGCTTTCTGGCAGATTTTCAAATTGCTTCATAAAACCTCTGGAGGTTTTCATGTCTCCCGCAAAATCGATATAGGCAATATCCAAGTAGAGAATGATCTTTTTCTGATCTTTTGCCTGTTTTTCTTTCAGGTAATCCAATACTTCTTTCCATTCTTCTTCCGTCAGACTGTAGCCTGTAGGATTATGTGCCGGTGTATTCATCATAATAAGGAGTCTTTCCTGCTTTCCAAGCAGTTCTTCCACTTTTTCTTTAAAGGAAGGAAGGTTAAAGGCTTTGTTTTCATCAAACAACTGGAAAGTGTCCAGTTTCCGACCATGTTCTTCTGTGATGGTTTTATAGGGAGCCCAGTACCAATCGGCCGTAAGCATTGTATCTCCCGCTTCCATATAATTCCATACAGCATGTCGAATACCACCTGAACCACCTGGTGTCGCAACAGCTCGAACGTGACCGGCCGGACGATATTCATCAAAAACGGCTTTTTCAGCCGCTTGCTGAAAATCCGGAAGGCCGGCAATGGGTGCATAAGCAGCAATCTCTGCATCCGGAAGGTCCTTAAAGGTTTTCATAACAGATTGCATGACAGAAAGACTGCCATCATCTTCCATCAATGCGCCCAAGGTTGAGTTAATCACCTGCTCAGCGCCCACCTTTTTTGCGGCTTCCTGAGCTTTTTTATTAGCTGCAAATACCTTGTCGTCCGCTATTGGACGTTTGGAATGAGGTGCTACCATGGTTGTACTCATCACTATTCCTCCTTATTATGTCTCGAATTAGTTAATCATGCCTACGCTTCCTATTATTCCACATTTTAGGGGTTTTTGCCACATCTAAAGCTAAAATCTTTCTCTTTTTCGCCTTATTTTTTCGCAAAAACAACTGACCTCTTTTTGAAGGAGGTCAGTTGAAAAAAACAGTTGCTTTTTAAGAAGCGGGTTTTATACCTTAAATTGTGCCATCAGCTGATTTAGTTGATTCGCAATTTCTGACAGATCCTGAGCTGACTGACTACTTTCTGTAGCACCCTGAGCAGCATCTGCCGCCGCTTGATCAATTTCACGAATGTTTTCCGCAATATCAACCGCACCGGAAGAAACTTCACCGTTTGCCCTGGCAATTTCTTCCATTTGCATGGTTACATTCTCACTGCTTTGTGCTACTTCATCAGAGGCTGCTGATAGTTCAGAAGCTGATCTGGCTATTTCATTCACGCCTTTTGATGCCTCAGAGGAACTTCTTAAAACGTCTTTTGAATTTTCGGTGACTTTACTGATGCTCGTCGCAATATTGTTGACTCTTTCTGAGGTGTCTATCACATTTTCAGAGATATTCCCAGTAGTAGCTGATTGTTCTGTCACAGCGGCCGCAATTTGTCCGGTGATATCTTTTACCTGCTTAATAACATTGGTAATACCATCAACGGCTTTAACCGTTCCCTGCATATCTCGCTGCATTGATGCAATTTGATTGGCAATCTCATCAGTGGCGTCACCTGTTTGTTTCGCCAATTCTTTTACTTCATTAGCAACTACAGCAAAGCCTTTTCCGGCTTCTCCCGCTCCTGCTGCTTCTATGGCTGCATTTAGGGCCAACATATTGGTCTGATCAGCAATGTCGTTGATTACCTCAACAATTTTATTGATTTCTGCCGAGGATTTATTCAGTTTTTGAATCGCTTCCGCTGTATGCTCTACTTCTTTTTCTGCCTCATCACTAATTGTAATGGATCGCTCGCAGTTTTCACTAATTTCACCTAAAGAAAGGTTAATTTCTTTTATCGCTGTCGTAATATCCGCCACTAAACTATTTACTTCCTGGGTGTCTTCTACAACGACTTCCATATCTTTGTTAACGCCTTCGATCAATTCTGTTACGTTATTAACTTCTGAGGATGTTTCTTCTGAAGCAGACGCTAAATTACGTATATTCGCCGACATTTCCTCTACAGCCGAAGCAATGGTGCTCATATTGGTACGGGCTTCTTCTGTTGCCTTTGCGGTTCCATCAATACTGGCATTGATTTGTTCTGTTGCCGCACTAACAACACCGGTTTTAGCACTCATCTCTTCGGTTCCTGCTGCCAAACTACTGGCCACGTCTAACACCGTAGTCGCCGAATGGTTCACTGAGTCAGCCTCACGCCGAATTTTTACAATGATATTTCTAAGAGTTTCTACCGTAGATGAAAGGCCATGAGCCATCTCACCAATCTCATCTTTACGTTGTTCGTATTGTTGTATTCCACCATCTTCCGTAATGGTGAAATCATAAGCAGCTATTTTCTGAATGGATTTCGCCATCACCTGCATCGGAGTGGTAATCGAACGAGAGCCAAAGAAAATAAGTAGTATGGCAATACCCACACTGACTACCGTCATTGTAATCATCGCTATCATTAATGTCCTAACACCCGCTAAGGCTTCTGCCTGGTCAATCTCCACGATCATTCCTAAGGGAGTATCACCGAGAAAAACCACGCCAAACCCACCTAAAACAGGGTTCCCTATATAGTCATCATAAACGCCTACTCCTGAAAACTCATCCACTCCCTCTTGAATCGGTCCTTTTAACTCCCGAACCGCAAAAGTGTCGATGGTCACCTGGAAAGCGGCATCTTGCCGATAATCTCCAAGAATGGTATCTGTATGCAACATTCCATCCTCGTCAATCAGATAAATATCTCCGGTTTCACCAACCAGGTAAATCCCCTCTTGAAGCATGTTTTGCAATGTATCTACTGGTATGTAGCCATTAACTGTCCCTATTACCGTCCCCGTACCACCCCTTCTCAAAGGAGTTGAAACCGTTATATAGTAATCGTCAATAATATCTGAATACTCAAACTCTGATATGTTCTGATCACCGGCCATGGCCGTTTGAAAATAGTTTCTCGGTGAGTAATCAGCACCTTCAATACGCTCCTTAAGGTCTCCGCTTCCATAAATACCTCGCCCTTCTGCATCGGTAATATAGATGCTTAAGAACCCATATTCTTCTGTCAGACCCGGAAGAAGGGCTTCTAATTCCTTGTAAGTTTCCTGCCATTCTTCACTTTGCGCTCCATAGATTTCCCATATCTCAGCCGCATTGTATACGTTTTCCATCCTCGAAAGAGTGGTGCCGTACATTGTTTTTTCACCCATATACTGATCAACCCTGCGTTCGGTCATTTCCTGGTAAAGTGCCACTTCCGAAAAAACGCTTTCTATCAGCTCATTTCTTGCCTGATGATAGCTGACAGCCGCAATAATAATCATCGGAATAAGGCCTGCAACCATAAAAATAGCAAAAATTTTATTGCGAATTTTCATATTTTGTAATAAACTCTTTTTTCCTGACATCCTCAACCCTCCAATAAAATTCTTTCTAATAATATCCGTCTTTTACTATGATGCATTAATACCCAGGACAATATCACTAAACCAAATACTTATTATTTTTTCTACTTTTACAAAATTTTTTATAAGCAACGACTACAAAATTTTTTATAAGCAATGACATTTTGTGTCTGATAAAAAAACCTCCGATTTCACCGAAGCTACTTCTTCCGGCAAATATCGAAGGAATTTTAATCATCATCACAACTAGGCTTTCGCTATATCTTCTCTTAGTCGTTCTGCCTTATCGGTTCTTTCCCAGGTTAAATCAAGATCTGTCCGACCCATATGGCCATAAGCCGCAATTTGTCGATAAATGGGTCTTCTGAGATCTAAGTCTCGGATAATCGCCGCCGGCCGCAAATCAAAATGGCGTCGAATAAGTTGAATAAGGGTTTCTTCTGGTACTTTTCCTGTTCCAAAAGTGTCCACCAAAATAGAAACTGGCTGAGCAACGCCAATGGCATAAGCAAGTCCCACCTCGCAACGGGATGCTAAGTCTGCCGCAACAATGTTTTTTGCCACATATCTGGCTGCGTAGGCAGCTGACCGATCTACTTTTGTTGGATCTTTACCTGAAAAAGCTCCACCGCCATGCCTTGAATAACCTCCATAAGTATCTACAATTATTTTTCTGCCCGTAAGCCCGGCGTCTCCTTGAGGGCCACCCACAACAAATCGTCCGGTGGGGTTAATGAGATATCGGGTATTTTCATCAATAAATTCCGTTGGCAACACCGGTCGTATTACGTATTCAATAAGGTCTTTTTCTATGGTTGCATGATCCACTTCCGAGCTATGTTGAGAGGAAATGACAATAGCGTCAATCCTTACGGGTACATCGCCTTCATATTCTACGGTTACTTGGGTTTTTCCATCCGGTCTCAAGTATTGAAGGGTTCCCTTTTTTCGAACCTCCGCCAGCTTTTTAGCCAGTTTATGAGCCAAAGAAATTGGCATGGGCATTAATTCCGATGTCTCTTTGCAAGCATATCCAAACATAATCCCCTGATCCCCGGCACCTGTTGACTCAAGACCGTTTTCTTCTTCGCCCCCACGCCTTTCCAGAGATTCATCCACCCCCATAGCAATATCGCTGGACTGTTCATCAATAGCGGTCAATACGGCACACGTATCACTGTCAAAGCCAAACTTAGCTCTTGTATAGCCAATTTCTTCTACTGTTTTTCTTGCTATTTTAGGAATATCCACATAGCAGTTTGTTGTTATTTCCCCCGCTACCATCACCATTCCCGTTGTAGCGATGGTTTCGCAAGCAACACGACCGTTAGGATCTTTTTCAAAGATCGCATCCAAAATAGCATCAGAGATTTGATCGCATATTTTATCCGGATGTCCTTCTGTTACTGATTCTGAAGTAAAAAAGCTTCTTTTCATTATTTTTCCTCCTCGTTGTATTCCTATTCACAAAAAAACCTCTTCAAATAGAAGAGGCTTCAAGCTCAATTAAAGCGATGGTTGTACCCTTCCTCATCTCTCAGAATCCTCATTCTGCAGGATTTAGCACCATACATCACTGACTATGGTTGCCGGATTTCATCGGGCCCGTCCCTCCATCACTCTTTATAAGGTATATGTGTTTATTGATATAGACATTAAATTACTACATAATTGTATCATTAGAATATTTTGTATGTCAAGTTATTTATTGATATTCTTTATCAATCACACCATCCAAAAGAATGGCTAATTCTCCTCTGGTAACCGCTCTATCAGGAAATAGATTCAATTTTTCCGAAGCTGGTATTATCTCTTTTTCAACAAGCTTGTTTACCGCCGGGACAGCCCATTCACTAACACTATCGGCATCCGCAAAATTTGGGTCTTCACTGGTGGTGGCTTCCAGTTCCAGCTCTAAAGCTTTTGTCACCATCACAAGTACCTGTTCCCTCGTTGCATGCTTCTTTGGTCTCACGGTTCCATCACCATATTCAGTCATAATACGGTGAGCGATTACTGTTTCCATCGGTTCCTGTGCCCACTCACTTACCTTTTCCCAGTCCTTTGGCAAGTGTGCTTCTTCCTCTTTTTGATTGTCCAAATCAAAGGCTTTTTCAAAAACAACCGCCAGTTCTTCCCTGGTCATTGGCCGGTCTGGTTCATAGCGACCACTTTGAGTACCGCTAATGATTCCAGCCTCACTCAGTCTTTCGACAGCTTCCTGCGAAGGATGATCCTTTAAGTCCATGAAGGAACTGGGGGATGCGGCTTCTTCCGGCATGGAGGATACCGCTTCTTCTGGCATGGATAAAGTGATCACCTGTTGCTCTGTTTCTTCTAATCGGCTAAAAACATCGATTTCTGCTAAAATAGCTGCTTTTACCGGTAATAAGTCAATGCTTCTGGCCCATCCCTGACTACCATTATCAACAGATTCCAACCGATACCAGTACAATCCGGCTTCCAACTTTTCATGACTGATCACCCTAAGCCTTGAGCCTTCCGGAGCCCACCCTGTATGATCAGCTCCAGGTGCTTCCAACAGCCATAAATCCTCTGGAACAGCCTCCACAAGGTCACCTGGCTGATAAAATAGCAGATGTCCATCACTAACCCTATCTGGATTTGGTATCCCAAATCCTCTGGGAGTTCTTTCACCAGCCGGTATCTGGCTCCAATCAATATCAGACACCGGTACATCATAACGTTCTCTGATCAGATCAAAAATACCATCTTGATAGGTATCGCCATTTTGATCTACCGGATTGTTTCGTGGCAGCCATCCATTATAACCCCAGAGAGCAAAATACCAGTTCTCTAGTACATCTGGATCTCTTTCTCCTACCGTAGCAATGTCATCAAAAAGCCACCGGTTCAACAAGACATCCGCCCCTACTTCCACATTATACCTTGCGTCATTTAATAAAGCTTCTTTATCCAAGCTACTATTATGTACTCTGTTAATCTGCATAACCCCCTGGTTCCCTGCATGAACAAAGGGCTGACCATTATGAAATTGCCTTTTCCCACTTTCTTTCCAAGCGATGGCCCGTAACAATACCGGAGGAATATTTTTTTGAAGTGCTACTTCGTTAATAATTTCATTAATCTCATCTCGGCAAGGCTGATCATCTGCTGCCACAGAAATAATGGCTGATTGAATAAAGAGTAACAAGCTAATGATCACCAGTAGTTTTTTTCCCATTCCTTTAATCACTCCTTTTCTTATTCTTTCTGTTCTTATCAATAATCAATTTTTCTGTTCACTAATGTTTGTTTTCTCCCCTTAAAGAAACATGGCCCATATCGGTATGGTAATCATCGAAAGCAGAGTGGTAATAAAAACAGCCTTGGAAGCTAAATAATCATCTGCATCGTATAGACTGGCAAAAGCACCTGTAACGGCACCTACAGGCATGGCAATAATGATCACTGGAATGCCCAGCATCATCCCTTCAAACCCTAGGAGTCGAAGAGGTATATAGGCCAGTAGTGGCATAAGGAACAATCGGTTAAAAATTAGTAAGTATAAACTTTTATCTCCTGGAATGCTCTTAAGCGATACATCTCCTAAAAGTGCCCCAATAATGATCATCGCTAAGGGTGTCGTTGTATTTCCCAGCATGTCAACTGCCTGATGCAACGGCTTTGGAAGGGTGATGGAAAATATAAATAAACCAAAACCAATGATAAGGGCTATGATTCCCGGGCTCATTAATGCTTTTTTAATATTTCCTTTACGACTACCACTCCCTTTTGCATTTCTGGACATAATTGCAACTCCTAAGGTTAGCAGTATCAGATTGAAGGGCATGTTGTATAAAGCCGCAAAGAACACTCCTAGTTCTCCATAAATAACATTCACTACCGGAAAACCCATAAAGGTTACGTTGGAAAAAATTAAGGAGAATTGTATCACATCTTTTCTTTTTGGTTCTTCTTTGCTTAGTTTGGCATAAAGATAAGAAAAACTTATAATCCCTATGTAAGCAAGAATGGATATGATGACAATCTGAATACTGGAAGCTAATACTTCCGTATCAAAAGGAAATTGCATTGCTGTTACAATAAGTGCCGGAAGTGATACGTTCATTAAAAGGCGGCTTAAGCCTTTTACCGTAGAAGGCTCTAACACCGATGTTTTTCGTGCAGCGTACCCAGCTAACATAATAAAAAATAACACCATAATCTGACTAGCAACCCTCAAAAATGCCTGATCCAAAATATCCCTCTTTTCCTAAGACCACACAAAAGCCTTCTGATTTAGTATCAGAAGGCTAAAGTTTTGTTTATTTTATCATTATTTTGCCTTTTTCTACCTATTGTAATAGGATTGTAATTGTTTTGAAAAGAAAATGACATATATCCAGCTATGGTTGGGATCATCCCTAAATCTTTGCGATCATTTTTTCAATATCGTCTACCCATCGCTGTAGCTTTTCATCTGTTTCCTGTATGCTTTTTCCCTTTGCAGCGGCATATATTTTGAGTTTAGGTTCTGTCCCACTAGGCCGCAAACACACCCATTCTTCTCGACTCATCATCAGTTTTATAACGTTCGAAGAGGGAAAGTCAGGCATTTTTTTATAATCTTCGATGGTTTGTATAGGATCTTTTCCAAGGTGATCAGGCGTTTTATTCCGAAAATAATTCATAATGCTTGTAATTTTTTCCATTCCTTCTTTTCCTTTTAAGGTGATGGATTTCAAGGTTTCCCGATAGGTTCCATACTCTTGGTATAGTTGAAGTAAGGCATCATAAAGCGTCTTGCCTTCTAATGCATATACGGCTGCCATTTCAGCAATCAGCAACGCCGCCACAATGGCATCCTTATCTCTGGCATAAGTCCCCACCAGGTATCCATAGGACTCTTCCCAACCCATTAGAAATGTTTTGTTCCCTCTTTCTTCATAATATTTAATCCGATCCCCAATATACTTAAACCCTGTCAAGGTGTTTTCAACATCCACGCCGTAGTTTTCAGCAATTTTTGCTCCCATCTCGCTAGTGACAATGGTTTTTACGATAAGTGGATTCAAGGGGAGTGATTCCAACTCTCGGCGACTCCTGAGAATATATTCCACCAGAAGGGCACCCGTTTGATTACCTGTCAATACCTGATATTTCCCTTCGTGGTCTTTAACCAAAGCACCTACCCGGTCACCATCAGGATCTGTCCCTATAATCAGATCCGCTTTTTCTTTTTCCGCCAATTGGATAGCCAGTGTAAAGGCTTCTTTTTCTTCTGGATTCGGCGATTTCACTGTAGAAAAATCCGGATCTGGCACGGATTGCTTTGGTTCTGTGATCACTTGCTTAAATCCTGCTCTTCTCAAAATTTCGGGCACAAGATAAGTTCCTGTACCATGCAGTGGTGTATAAACCACCTTAAAGCCGTCCGCCATCCGTTGGATCCCATCTTTTCTTAGACTTTGCCCTAAGACAGCATCCATATACTTCTTGTCCATTTCTTTCCCGAGGATTTCTTGTAATTCTTTTTCTATGGCTTCTTTTTGAGGCATTTGTTTGATCTGGCTCATTTCTTCTACCTGATTAATCGACTCCATAATCGCTTCCGCTGTTTCTGTTGCCACCTGAGCACCATCTTCCCAGTAAACCTTAAACCCGTTATATTCTGGCGGATTGTGGCTGGCTGTAACCACAATCCCAGCAATGGCTTCCAGTTCCCTCAAAGCAAAAGACAGCTCCGGCGTTGGTCTTAAATCATCAAAAATATAGGTTTTGATATGATTTCCCGCCAAAACAGATGCCGCTTCCAAAGTGAACTCCCGGGAAAAATGACGACAGTCATGAGCTATTACCACACCTCTCGCAGCCGCTGTATCGCCGTGAGACTTTATGTAATCAGCCAGCCCTTGCGTTGCCTTTCGAATGGTATAAATATTCATCCGGTTAGTGCCGGCGCCAATAACTCCTCTGAGACCACCTGTACCAAAAGCAAGATCCTGAAAAAAGCGATCTTCAATTTCTTTTTCATTCCCCTCAATAGCAATCAATTCTTCTTGTGTTTTTTTGTCAAAGTAAGGATCATTTTTCCATCTTTCGTACTTTTCTATGATATTTTTATCCACTATGATCACTCCTTTTTTTTCAATCATTGCTTATTTCTCTTGTTGCCGTTTGGCCTATATCCTTATTATACCATTGTATCAGGCTGATTAACCCAAAAAGATGCTTCACCTCTACGGTAATTAAGAATGAACAATAAAAAAGTCAGCTGTTGGAACACAGCCGACTTTTTTCCAAATTATATTTCCACAGATTCTTCCTGCTCTTTCACAGGTTCAACATGGCGAGAAAGTTGCTGATACATCTGTTGTGCCAGTCCTACCCCCTGCCCTTTAGCCATGTTTTTTGCCAGTTCTTCGTCATGAAGATCTTCAAATATTTCACGGGCATGACTTTTTTCTATCAACGAGTTATCCGGAACCGTATCACGCATCTGTCGAATCATCATATGTAGAAAGATAGACTCAAACTCCCGGCATGCCGCCATGAGCCTTTCTTTTTCCTTAGAATCCATATCTTTTGCCGAACTGACGGATGGTTGACTATTTTGATATTGAACACGCATCATCGTTTCGTTAATCGTCATTTTACTCACCTTCACTTTCCATCAGCCTTTATCTTATCTATCTTTTTACGTTATTTGCCAAACTCATCATTTCATCAGAGGTCTGAATGGCTTTAGAGTTTGTTTCATAAGCTCTTTGAGCCATAATCATCCGGACCATTTCATCAACAATCTGAACATTTGAGGTTTCAAGATAGTTTTGGCGAATTCGTGTTTCCATTTCTTCGTTATCCTCCGGAATCGCTTCACCCGAGGCAGCCGTAGGTTGAAACAAGTTCTGCCCTTTTGCTTCCAGGCCTTGGGGGTTTAAGAACTGAACTACTTTCAATGTTCCCAGCTCTTCGATTTCACCATCTTCATTTTCGGCCGTAATCATACCACTTTCTGAAATGCTTAACTGGCCGAACTCGTCACCAAAGGCAATCATATCATCAAACTCAGACATCACAAAATATCCGTCTGATGTGACCAGTGCTAGTTCATCACCATCAACGCTCAATTTAAAGGAACCATCCCTGGTATAATAGAATTCTCCTCCCGGTCCTTCTACTTCAAAAAAACCTGGCCCTTGAAGTGCAACATCCAGGGGATTATCTGTATTTTCCATGCTTCCCTGCATAAATAAACGGGAAGTTGCAACAGGTTTTACCCCATGACCCATTTGAAGATGAACCGGACTACCTTCCCCTTCTACCAAATGATTTCGACGAATATTACTATACAGTAAGTCTTGAAACTCCAGTTTTTGTTTTTTATAGGCGGTAGTATTTACATTGGATAAATTGTTTGAAATCGTATCCATATTTAGTTGTTGGGATTTCATTCCTGTTGCCGCTGACCATAATGCTCTCATTTTCAGGCCCTCCTACTTGGTTTGTATCGTGGATTATTTCCGATTGTTTCCTACTCCTTCACAGGAGAGGGGTTTACCTGCTTTTTCCTAGCCTCTTCCAATATCATTTACCGCACGTTGCATCATTTCGTCATAGGTTTGCACAACCTTTTGATTCGATTCATAAGCTCTCATCACGTTGATCATTTCAACCATCTGATCAACGGCTTCCACATTAGATCCTTCGATAAAGCCTTGCAGCACCTGACCTTCAAAAGGAATTTCTTCCGGTTCATACCTATCTTCAAACTGATAAAGATTATTTCCTACTTTTCTAAGATCTTGAGTATTAGAAAAGTTAACAATTGAAATTTGATCACGAACTTCTCCATCGACTAAAACAGTCCCATCCGGTCTCACCTGGAAGTCTTCTCCGTCTACCATTAATGATGTTTCATTTACACTAGCTAAAAAATGGCCGGAAGGCGTTACCATATCGCCATTATCCGTCAACGTAAAATGTCCAGTTCTGGTAAATAGTGGATCGGCTTCCGGATCTTCCGGATCATATACCATAAAAAACCCGGAACCTTTTAATGCCAGATCAAGAGGACTTTCTGTCTGTTCCAAGGAAGCTTGCGTGAAATCCGTTGCAAATTTTTCCATTCGAACCCCGGCGTTCATCGTACCGATAACATTACCGCCGGTTCTTCTTACTAAATTAGCTACCACCTGTCCGTTGTCAATTACTCGACCAAGAGGATCGATCTCAAAGTCTTCGTTTTCCACCTGCACCGGTCTTCCGGTTGCATCTAGAATTCGATTTCCATATCTGGTAGTAATTTCTCCCGTAGAATCTCTTTCATAGGTTCTGAGAAAACCATTTTCATCTCTCGCAAAGGCTGTTGTTTTATTATAGCTAATCCCGGTGCGAGTGGCTGCCGCAAAAAAACCACCGGAAGTTGAAAGCTGATAGCCACCATTCACAGCTTCCACTTCTACTTCCAGATTTCTACTATGGGGAAAAGCGGGTTCTGTTGCATTGATTTTACTAATCAGCACTTCCGGAAAGGCCTCTGTCACAACCATATCCCGCTTATATCCAGAAGTGTTTACATTAGCCATATTATTTGAAGCCGCATCTAAACGCTTTTCGGCTGTTTGCATCCCTGATACAGCATTATACATTCCTCTGAACATCTATGTACCACCTTTCCCATTTCTTACCTATATGGTTTTCCACCTTGTTTTTACTTGCAAAAATGCCGAACACACCCTATAGAAAGGTTATCGGCATTTTCGCTTTAAGCTTTAGGCTTTTTAATGAATTCTCATGTTTTTAATTTTCACTTGTCACCGTTTAAAATTCAACTGCTTTTCTTTATCTGTCCTGGCGACTTCTCTGCCCTCTTGCCTGTGCTAGCACATGAATGGAATTAAGCGCTTTTCCAGTCCCTTTTGCTACACAGCTAATAGCATCTTCGGCTACGGTTACAGGAATCCCCATTCGTTTTTGAACGTACTCATCCAATCCATATAACAAGGCTCCTCCACCAGTCATAATGATGCCTTGATCGGCAATATCCGATGCCATTTCTGGTGGTGTTCTTTCCAGTACAGAGTGAATAGCATCAGCAATGCTTGCAATGTTTTCTTCTAAAGCATCCATAATTTCTTCGCTGGTGATTTCAATGTTTACCGGTAATCCCGAAACCAAGTTTCTTCCACGAACATGCATGGTAACGGCTTCATCTCGTTTAATCGCTCCACCTATATTTATTTTCAGTTCTTCGGCTGTTCTTTCACCAATCATGATATTATGGGTTTTTCGCATATATCTGATAATGGCTTCATCGAATTTATCGCCGGCGGTTTTAATAGAATTGCTCACCACAATGCCTCCAAGAGAAATAACCGCTACGTCTGTAGTTCCGCCACCAATATCAACAATCATATGGCCTACCGGTTGTGTAATATCTAACCCTGCTCCAATGGCGGCTGCAATTGGTTCTTCGATCAGATAGGTAGTTCTGGCTCCCGCTTCATTAGTAGCATCAATTACCGCTCTTTTTTCAACTTCTGTAACTCCACTGGGGACACAAACAATAATTTTAGGCTTAAAAAACAATTTTTTGCCAATGGTTTTCTGAATAAAATATTTCAACATTTTTTCAGTTATTTCATAATCTGAAATAACGCCATCCTTTAAGGGGCGAATCGCAACTATATTACCGGGAGTTCTTCCCAGCATTCTTCTGGCTTCTCGTCCAACAGCCAGCACATTATTCGTATATTTGTCAATGGCAACTACTGATGGTTCCTGTAATACAATCCCTTTTCCTTTTACAAAAACCAATACACTAGCCGTCCCTAAATCAATCCCAATATCTGGAGAAAATCCCATCATCGTTCCACCTCTTCAACATATTTTTCTAGCTTCTTTTCCTGACGATTCACTATTGGCTTATTGCATCCCTAAGGATGTCAATGATTATAAACCTACGCTCTTAAGTATAACAGAAAAAGATGCCTGTTGCCAAGCATCTTTCTTAGACTCAAAGAACTGTTTTTAATAAGCAAAAATATCAATATCCGGATGTGCTTTCTTTCCTTCTTCAATTTCTAAGCTGACATACATTCTTATAGGAAGTGATACAATCATCTGATAGGTTTCGCTAATCCATCCCATATCTGCATGGATCGATAAAGGTACAATTTCTTCCGGTAAGCGATGTAAGCGAACAGCCCCTTCATCCACTTCCAGTCTGCCTGTATATTCCTCGCCCTGGTAATTGAATGGAAAATCAATAAAATAGGCTTCTTCCTGATCTTCCAATGGAAAACGATGAATTTCTTCACCATCCATGGTCACAATAATCATCTTTTGATCAGCCGTTTCTGTCAGTAATTGAGGGATAGCAAAAAAGGCACCGGCACTGGCCAAAACGACAAAAAGGATTAACACGTAGTCGCCTGGTTTCATTATTTTAGTCACTGTCTGCGCTTCCTTCCTTAACTTTACTTGTGTCTATCTTCACTGATTATATCTGATATACTAGTTAAAATGCAAGAAAAAAACCTGCCAGAGTAACCCTGACAGGTCTTTCGCTTTATTTTTCCAATCTTTCATAATGCTTAATTCGATTAAGTGCTTTTGTCATCGCAATATTGGCCCGATCCAGATCAACGTCATTCTTTTTCGCTTCTAAGCGCTGTTCGGCTCGTTCCTTCGCTTTTCTGGCCCGCTCTATGTCTATTTCATCTACCCATTCTACCGCACCGGTAATAACAAGTGCCCGGTTTCCACGGATTTTCACTACCCCTTCCGCACAAGAGGCTTCTCTGGCTTTTCCATCTTTCACAATCTTTATACGCCCGACAATTAAAGGGGATACCATCGGTAAATGTTCATTCATTAGTCCAACATCACCTTCAATGGTCCGAACAACCGCTGTGTCAACTTCATCATCCCAAAAAACTTCGTCTGGCGAAATAACTTCAAGATGTAATTTGTTAGCCATGCGTCGTCACCTACTTTCCGGCATTTGCTTTTTCACGAGCCTCTTCTATTGTACCAACGAAAAGAAATGCGGATTCAGGTAAATCATCATGTTGTCCATCCAGGATTTCTTGGAATCCACGAATCGTATCTTTTAATGGTACGTATTTCCCTTCCATGCCCGTAAACTGCTCTGCAACGTGGAATGGTTGGGATAAGAATCGCTGTATTTTTCTAGCACGAGCTACGGTTAATTTATCTTCTTCTGACAACTCGTCCATGCCCAAAATAGCAATAATATCCTGAAGTTCTTTATACCGCTGTAAAACAGACTCTACTCCTCGAGCTACATCGTAATGATCCTGGCCTACAATAGCCGGATCAAGAATCCTGGAAGTTGAATCTAAGGGATCTACCGCTGGATAAATACCTAGCTCAGCAATCTGCCTGGAAAGAACTGTGGTCGCATCCAAGTGAGCAAACGTATTGGCCGGCGCCGGATCTGTCAAGTCATCCGCCGGTACATACACGGCCTGAACGGAAGTAATCGAGCCTTTTTTGGTTGAGGTAATCCGTTCTTGCAGGATACCCATCTCCGTAGCTAATGTGGGTTGATATCCAACCGCACTTGGCATACGACCCAACAGGGCCGAAACTTCCATACCCGCTTGAGTAAACCGGAAAATATTATCAATAAAGAGCAATACGTCCTGCCCTTCTTCATCCCGGAAATACTCCGCCATGGTAAGGCCTGTCAGTCCAACCCTCATTCTGGCACCTGGCGGTTCGTTCATCTGTCCATAGACTAAGGTTGTTTTATCAATAACGCCGGATTCAATCATTTCATAGTATAGGTCGTTCCCTTCACGGGTACGTTCTCCAACACCGGAGAATACGGATAAACCACCATGCTCTTTGGCGATATTGTTGATTAGTTCCATAATAATAACGGTTTTCCCAACACCCGCACCACCGAACAAGCCAATTTTTCCACCTTTGGCATAAGGAGCAATCAAATCCACCACTTTAATTCCCGTTTCAAGGATTTCTGTGGATGTCTCCTGTTCTTCAAAACTGGGAGATGGTCGATGAATCGGAGCTGTAAACTCAGACTTCACAGGTTCTTTTTCATCTACCACTTCCCCTAGTACATTCAAAATGCGGCCCAAAGTAGCTTTTCCGACAGGAACCGTTATGGGCGCCCCTGTATCGGTAGCTTCCATCCCTCGTACCAGCCCTTCCGTCGAGCTCATAGCAACACAACGTACCGTATCGTCCCCTAAATGTTGTGCCACTTCCGCTACAATGCGTTCATCCCCATTATAAATTTCAATGGCATTCATCAGTTCCGGCAATTGATCACTTTCAAATCGAATGTCTAGTGCCGGCCCTATGATTTGTGCCAGTTTTCCTTTGTTTCCTTTGGGCATACCTTACCCTCCTTCAGTTTCATCACTACAATTTAGTGGTTATTTCAATGCTTCAGCCCCACCTACAATTTCAGATATCTCTTGAGTAATGGCTGCCTGTCTGGCCCGGTTATATTGAAGCTGTAAGCTTTCAATCATATCTTCCGCATTGCTGGTTGCGTTTTCCATCGCTACCCGGCGAGCTCCCTGTTCACTGGCTGCCGATTCCAGCAATCCGCTTAAGATAACACTGTCTAAATAATTAGGTACCACGGCATCCAAGACGGTCGTAACCCCCGGTTCATAATTCATTTTTTCATGAATGCTTTCCTGATTCGCTTCGGCAGCTAGTTCATCCGGATGTTTCAACGTTTCGTCACTGGCAACGCAGCTTTCAATGGCTTCGTCGTCTAGAGGCAAGAGCTTCAACACTTTTGGACGATGAGTAATCGTACTGACAAAACAAGTATACACGAGGTAAATCTCATCCACCTCTTCTTGCTGATATTGTTCCAAACAAAATTTTCGGATGTCTTTTGCATCAGCAAAATCCGGAGTTTCTGTCATTTCCAGAAAGTCTTTTGGTATTTCATACCCTCTACGGGCAAAAAAATCCTTGGACTTTTGCCCTACCGCTACCACACAAGCCGCTTCTTTGGTTTTCATATGCTCTAATGCCGCTTTCATCACATTTGTGTTATAGCCTCCACACAAGCCTCTGTTTCCTGTAATAACAATATATCCTGTTTTCTTTACTTTTTCTCTCGGAGTTATCATGGAATGTTCCACTCCCTGAAGATCTCCTAAGAATCCTAGCAGAGCACGTTTCCACGCCAAGCTAAAAGGTCTGGATTGTTCAAGACGTTTTTTTGTTTTTCTTAATTTCGCCGAGGCCACCATTTCCATGGCCTTGGTAATCTGTTTCGTACTTCCAACGCTTTTTATGCGACGTTTTATATCTCGCATGCCCATTCCGGCCAATGGATCACCTCCAGGTTTGCATCTTCAGCCAACATTAGGCCGTTTCCGCCTCATGGTCAGGCTTTTCGGCTTCATCATCTTCTTCTTTCTCTGTTGCCACTTCTTGTTGATACTGGTCTCGTTCATTCTTGAATTCTTCCTTGAATTCTTCCAGTGCTTTTTTAAGTTTTTCTTCAGAAACGTCATTCATAGAACCTTCTGATACAATCGATTCGCCAACTTCTTTATAATTATTTCTCATAAATTCAAGAAATTCGGCTTCGAATTCCACTACATCTTCTACTTTGATGTCTTTCAAGAATTTATTTGTAACCGCATATATCATCATGATCTGCTCTTCTACAGGCATTGGGTCATACTGGGGTTGCTTTAATACTTCCAGTATTCTTTCACCCTGAGCCAGTCTTTCCTGGGTTTCCGGATCAAGTTCTGACCCAAACTGCGCAAAAGCGGCTAATTCTCTGTATTGAGCCAATTCCAGTCGTAGTTTTCCGGCTACTTTTTTCATGGCTTTAATCTGTGCGTTTCCACCAACACGTGATACGGATATTCCCGGATTAACCGCCGGCCTTACTCCTGAATAAAAAAGTTCTGATTCAAGGAATATCTGGCCATCCGTTATGGAAATAACGTTGGTTGGAATATAGGCAGAAACATCCCCCGCCTGCGTTTCGATGATTGGTAACGCTGTCAGTGAGCCACCACCCAGATTATCATTAAGCTTAGCTGCTCTTTCCAGTAACCGGCTGTGTAGATAGAACACATCGCCCGGATAGGCTTCACGACCCGGCGGTCTCCTTAATAGCAAGGACATCGCACGATAAGCTACGGCATGTTTCGACAGGTCATCATAAATAACAAGTACATGTTTCCCATTTTCCATAAACTCTTCACCAATAGCGCATCCAGCAAAAGGTGCTAAAAACTGAAGTGGAGCCATTTCGCTGGCGGAAGATGAAACGATGGTGGTGTAATCCATTGCTCCATGTTTGTTCAGTGTGTCATAAATTTGTGCTACTGTCGAATTTTTTTGCCCTATTGCCACGTAAATACAGATTACATCGGTATCTTTCTGATTAATGATGGTATCTATGGCAATCGCTGTTTTACCCGTCTGACGATCTCCAATAATCAGTTCACGCTGTCCACGTCCGATAGGAATCATGGAATCAATTGCTTTTAAGCCTGTTTGCAGTGGCTCCTCTACGGATTTCCGGGCAATAATTCCCGGCGCCACCCGCTCGGTTACACGAAACTTATCCGTATTAACCGGCCCTTTTCCATCGATGGGCTGTCCAAGAGCATTGACAACTCGTCCCAACATCGCATCTCCTACAGGTACTTCAACAATACGATTCGTTCTTTTTACCGTATCGCCTTCTTTAATATGTTCATCAGAACCCATCAACACACAACCTACATTGTCTTCTTCAAGGTTCAGAACCATCCCAAATACTTCTCCCGGAAACTCTAAGAGTTCACCGGACATGCATTTTTCCAAGCCATGAATTCTTGCAATACCATCTCCTACCTGAATCACGGTACCTACTTCTTGATAATCCAGCTTGCTTTCATATTTTTTAATCTGTTCTTTTATCACAGAACAAATTTCCTCGGGTCTGAGATTCATCCTTTAATCACCCCTATTCCTATACAATGATTTGTGCCAGTTCATCTTTCATCAGATTAAGTTGGCGACTCAATGTTCCGTCAATAACCTTATCTCCCATCCGAAGCTGAACACCTCCAATAATGTTTTCATCTACTTTATTGGTAAGCTCCACTTCTTTTCCAGACAGTTTTCCAAGGGTTTTCTGCAGTTTGGCAAAGGTTTCTTCACTGAGAGGAACAGCTGTAATGGCTGTTGCTTTCAGTTTTTTCATATGTTCATCTGTTATTTTTTTAAAGATAGAAAGAATTTCCAGAAAATACATTTCCCGCTGTTTATCGATAAGGATTAATAGGAAATGATATACTTCTGGACTAAGCTTTCCTTTAAAAACAGTTTCCAGCATTTCTTTTTTTTCTTTATCACCAACCACCGGTGATATGTATAATTCATAGAATTTAGGTACCTCATCAAAACTGGCGGCAATAACATTTAGCTGATCAAGCGCCGCAACCGGTTCCAAGCTTTCTGTCTCTTGTACCGCTTGAAATAGCGCTTTGGCATATTTATCTGCAACTAATGCGGCCATTGTGTTTCTCCCATCTGTTCGATAAACTCCTGGATCATTTTTTCATGAGATTGAGGATCCAGTTCTTTCTTCATCACTTCCGCCGCCGCCAGCACTGCCAGTTCTGAGATTTGATTCTTAAATTCATGAATTGCTTTAGACTGTTCCCGTTCCAAATCCAAGCGAGAACGTTCCTCCATTTTTCGGATTTCTTCCCTTGCTTCTTTAATGATGCCGTCAGCTCTTTCTTCTGCCTTACGAGCCGCTTCTTTCATCATATCGCTGCGTTCCTGTTTAATGTTTGCCAGTTTTTCTTCATAGCTGGCTTTTAGCTCATCTGCATCTTTTTTCATGTTGATAGCGTCTTCAATATCCCTTTCGATATCTCTTGTCCGCTTTTCCATAAAATCCGTTGTTGGCTTAAACAGAAAATGCCGCAGCAGCAAAAAGATAACCAATGTGTTAACAATCTGAAAAACAAAGGTCCAGCTAAATTCAACCAGTCCCTGCTGCATCTTGTTGCCTCCTTTCCTTCTTTAGGGCAGTTATGCCTTTCATTGGCTTTTTTACAGCATGCCTACCAAAGGATTGGCAAACAGAAGAATCAGTGCAATAATCAGCCCGTAAATACCTGTAGTCTCTGCAACAGCAGCTCCCAGTAGCATTGTACGCACAATGTCCCCCTGAGCTTCCGGCTGCCGTCCTACTCCTTCAGCACCTTTACCGGCGGCATATCCCTGACCGATACCAGGCCCAATACCTGCAATCATTGCTAATCCTGCTCCAATAGCGGAAGCAGCTAAAATTAAAGCTTTACCTGTAATTGGTTCCATATTATATTTCCTCCTTTATCCTAAAGTAATGGTGTTACATGTTTTATCTTCTTTTTGCAACATGCTGTTACAACAACCTGATCAGAGGATTGGCAAAAAGCAATACCAACGCAATAATCAAGGCATAAATCCCTGTGGTTTGTGCAACCGCCTGACCAAGAAACATTGTTCTGACAATCGGACCTTGAAGGCCCGGTCTTTTCCCTACCATTTCTGTTCCTTTGCCGGCCGCATAGCCTTGTCCTATCCCAGGACCTATCCCGGCAACCATCGATAATCCTGCTCCGATAGCCGATGCAGCAACCACAATAATCCCGGTAGTCATTCCCGCCAGTGGATTAGCGTACAACATAATCAAAGCAACCACTAAGGACAGAATACCTGACGTTTCGGCTACAGCAGCACCTAAAAGCATAATCATCGTAGCTTGTTTACCACTTTTAGGGTTGATGCTGACCGCTTCTGCACCTTTGCCAGCGGCAAAGCCTTGTCCAATTCCAGGGCCTATACCGGCAATCATTGCAAATCCGACACCAATGGCGGATGCGGCCAAAATAATAGCTCTGGCATCGATCGAATGTTCCATGTCTTTTTCCTCCTTCATTAAATATTCTGTCAAAACAGTTTATAGTGAATTTTTTACTCCATCGCTAAGGATACAAATACCATGGTCAACATGGCGAAAATAAAGCTTTGAAGCACCCCTGCAAAAATATCGAAATAGGCATGAAGAATCACAGGAGCTCCTCCCTGAAAAATCGGCAATGCTGATAAACCAATCATTTCACCTAGGCTTGCCAGTCCACCATAGGCTAAAGAAATAACAATGACACCACCAACAATATTTCCAAACAAACGAAAAGACAATGATATAGGTGTTGCCAGCTCACTCATGATGTTCATCGGTAGTAAAAACACGAAGGGTTCTGTCAGTCCCTTAAAATAACCACCTATTCCTTTTTTTCTAATTCCAGAAGCATGGATAAGCACAAAAGTCATAATAGCCAGTGCCATGGTAGTATTCAGATCCGCTGTCGGCGGTCTAAGACCTATCAAACCCAGCAAATTCATGAATAACAATAGAATAAACAAGGTATTCATATAGGGAGCAAAGTTTTTCTTATCTTCTCCCATGGTTTGAACCGTAAGCTTATTTAGCATCTCTACCACTAATTCTGTCACATTTTGCCGGCCTCGAGGAACTTTTTCAAAGCTTCGTGTTCCTAGTATGGATAATACGACGAGAACAACCATGATAATCCATGTGTTCACAACCGTTTCCGTCACAGGAATACCATCCAGAAATGGTAGCTCAAAGATCACTCGTGGGCCAAAGGCGATTGGCTGCATTTACTTTTCCTCCTTTCCTGAAATAATGTTCTTGAAATATTTTGAGTCATTGAATAGGCTCTGCTGCAAAACAACCATCTTGATCATCAGCAATCCAATGACGGTTCCAAGCGTATGAATATTTGGAGAGCGAAGCGATACCACTAATACCACCGCCGTTAACAAATAACGAATAAGGTAACGAAACGTTGTATATTTCTGAGCCTTTGCCGGCGCCATGGTAACCGCTCGGTTCAAAGTCAGGTAAAGCAGTCTGAAGTTCAGAAGAGAGATAAGAGTCCCGAAGAGGAGGCCCATCCACAATGCAGACACCGGTCGAAGAAAAAGACTTCCGGCCAGTCCAGCAATGCTATTAAAAAGAATCACTTTTTTTGCAATTTTTTTTTGTGTATTCATTATTTCGTCCATGCCGCTTCACCTTCTTTTCCTTGGTGGAAGGTTCCGGGTGGTAACGGCAAAAACGTTCCGAAACCCAACCATGATTCCCACAAAGATTAATACAAATAAAAAGACGGGTCGGGTGCCTAAACGCTCATCGATCCAACGCCCACCAACTACCCCCGCCAGGATGGGAACCATCATGGCAATACCTATATAACTGACCAGCGCCAGGTTCTCCAGCGCACTTCCTGACTTCCGCATATTATTAATCAGTCCTTATTATATCATAAATTAATCGACTATGGCAGGCTAATTGTTATATTTTTATCAATTTTCTTTTTCGACCCATTATTCCGACAGGATGCACTATTATGACTGAGCTGACTCTTCTGACAGTTCTTTCATAAGAGCCTGAAGAATTTTAGCAGACGCTTTTCCATCACCGTAAGGATTAACAGCGCTGGCCATTTCATCCCAGGCCTGTCTGGAATCCAGAAGTCGTTTTGTTTCTTTGATGATCGCTTCCCTTTCTACCCCCACTACTTTTACAGTTCCGGCTTCTACCGCTTCCGGTCTTTCTGTTTCTGTCCTCAAGACCAGAATAGGTACTCCTAAGGCCGGGGCTTCTTCCTGAATTCCGCCGGAATCCGTCAGTATCAACTGTGCCTTTGCCAACAAATTAGCAAATGGTTCGTAATCCAAGGATTCAATGAGATAGATGTTTTTTTCACTCCCCATTATATCTTCTGCCATTTCTCTAATGCGAGGATTCATATGAACAGGGTAAACAATACGATGGTCTTGATACTGCCGGCTTATTTGCTTTACGGCTTCAAAAATCTGTTCCATCGGTTTGCCCCAGTTTTCTCTTCGATGACAAGTCATTAAAATAAAAGGGTGCTTTTCTGACTCTCTTGTCAGTTTGTTTAACTTTTCATCCTCAAAATCATAGTCAGGGTTAACCACCGCAAGAAGCGCATCAATGACCGTATTCCCCGTAACATGAATTTTCTCTCTCTGTATTCCTTCTCTCAGCAGATGTTGACGATTTTTTTCTGTTGGAGCAAAATGAAGGGCCGCAATCCCACTAGTCAGCCTTCTGTTCATTTCTTCCGGATAGGGTGAATAAGGATTTCCGGTTCTTAACCCTGCTTCTACATGACCTACAGGAATTTGTTCATAAAAAGCAGCCAGGGAAGCCGCAAAGGTGGTGGTGGTGTCTCCATGAACCAGCACATAATCCGGTCGATGCTTCTGCAGGATTTCCTGCAATCCCTTTAGCGCTTTCACCGTTATATCGGTGATGGTTTGTCCATGGGTCATAATATTCAAATCTTCATCCGGTTCAATCTGAAACAGTTCCAGAACAGCATCTAGCATCTCCCGATGTTGAGCTGTCACACACACCAAAGACTGGACCTCATCTTCAGCCTCAAGGGCTTTTACTAAAGGGGCCATTTTAATAGCTTCCGGCCTTGTACCAAAGATACTCATTACTTTCAACCTTGTCTTTTCCATCGTAAAATCCTTTCCAGTTATATTTTTCTGTCAATTCCATCTTCAGAAAGAATCTATTACATTCCTATCATACTACTTTAACGGTTTCAGGGAGAAAAATCAAGAAGAATCCTAGGAAGCTTGGATAATTTTTATCAAGAGGGATCACGAACCACTTCTTCCCCCTCTTCTAAGCCAGCTACCACCTGAACCCTTCCACGACTGTCCATTCCCAGTTCTACTCTGCGCTCTTCTCCTTCTTTTCCATTCCACACCAGCACATGAGGTTCGGCATCTTTCCAAAAAACAGACCTCTCCGGTATGGTAAGCACATTTTCTCTGACTTCCCGAATTATTTCCACATCTACCTCATAGCCAGGTCGCCAATCATGAAAAAATCCTTCCAGGGATATTTCTACCCGAACCCTTCTTTGTTCCACACCCAGTTCGGATACCGTAATAACAGCTACCGGCTCTATTTTCCGAAGGTTTCCTTTTACACTTCCTTCCCCTAAATCCCGATGGCTTACCCTTACAGGCATCCCTTCTTTTATCCCTTTCATTTCTCTCGCTAGTAAGTCCACCGCTACATACATCTTTGATAAATCTCCCAATTCGTATAAGTCTTGACCCGGCTGAACATAGGCTCCTTCTTCTACTAGTTTACGAAGTACAGTGCCAGATACAGGTGCCTTTACATGATAGGCATTCCGCTGTACTTCTGCATGGTTGATTTCTCTTTCCAACTGCCGTATTTTAGCCAGGTAGGATTCCTGCACTGAAGCAGAAATCTGATCCCGGGCTGCCTCTACCTGTAAGGCCGCTTGTTTTACATTGTTTTCATGCACGTTCACTTCCAGTTTTGCGTCTGTTAGTTCTTGTTCCGGTGCCGCCCCAGCTTCATAGAGTTTCTTTATTCTATGTTTATAATCAATGGCTTCTGCCAGTTCTTTCTCCGCCAACTCGAAAGAAGCAAGGGCTTTTTCCTGCTGACGATTGCTAAGGGTAATCCTTTGCTGATATTCGTTTTTTTGTACATTCATCTCATCCGTTAACTGATTTATCTTCAGACGCCAGTCGCTATGATCTATTTCTGCCAACACGTGACCTGCATCGACCCAGTCTCCTGCTTTAACGGGTAGTTTTCCTATTTCGCCCCCTCTGTTTGCCACAATCCTGCGCCGACTTTCTGCTTTTAACTCGCCAATTTCTTCCACCAGACTCTCCATTGATTCCTTCTTTACCACTACCGTAACAGGTCTTTCTTCCGGCTGATTTATCCAGAAAACAACAACTCCTATTAGCCCCGTCAGCAATAATAAGGTAATAACCATCTGTTTTTTCTTTTTTCTCTTTTTCATTGATAAGCCTCCCCACCGTTCGATGGATTTCATTAAAATTTTTTAGATTGCATGGTTTAGGTGACGCGGTTTTTTAATGCTTCCATAAAGTTCAGGTTTCTAATTTTGATAAACGTAGATAGTTGAGCAATTGCAACAAAACTAATGACAGCGGCTATGGTTTGAGGGATGACCATCCTTCCTATCTCCGCCGGCATCGTATATACTTCTGTGGCAATGGCTTTCATCATCCATTTTATTAAGCATTTCCCAAAGGGAATACCCAGTAATATGCCCAGAAAAGAAACCAAGGTGTTTTCCCGGGTAATCATTCGAAAAATTTCTCGCCGATGAAATCCCAGGACTCTTAAAGAAGAAAATTCCATCATCCTCTCATTGATACTAATCAGGGTAATGTTATAAACAATGGCAAAACCGATAACCCCGCCTAAAATCACTAAAATCCCGATGGTTACCACAATCAATTCTGAAAATTCCTCAAACATTTCCCTCATCTGTCCTACAGACTGTACTTGCCGGATATGTTCCGCATCATCCATGATTCTGCTAATATCCTCCTCAGACTTTAAGGATACACCGCTTATATGATCAGCTTCGATGACTTTTTCTTCCATGGTAGTAAGCGTTGCATAACCATTAAACCCAAGATATTGCAATACTGGATCTCCTACTTCTATCCAAAAATCATCTTTGTCAGGGAGAAAGTTTCTTGCCAGCACCTGATCTCCTTTTTGAATCCCCATAGATTTTTTCAGCCCAGCCGTCAGATAAAGTAAGCCGTCTTGCATGATCAGCGGTTCTCCAGAAGGTTTTTTTAGCTGGTAAAGCTGACTTTCCCGTGGTATCCCAATAACGCTTAAGGATTTACGCTCTCGATGATGTCGAATTTCCAAGGGCATTTCTATCCTGGCTTCAATCATTGTTACATCTGCCATTTGCTGAATTTCACGCAAGGTTTGATGGCTTTTCATCCCATCAAAGTCAATGATATAGTCCATGGCATAGATCTCCCCATATTGCTCATCGAATAATTTTTGCCAGACACTACCCATATTAATAGCTACCATGGTAACACCAAAGGTAAGGGTAATTCCTAAGGCTAAGACGGCATAACGCCGTTTGTTGCGAAAAAGATTCCTAATAACGATTTTCCAACTAAAAGCAATCCGATTCCAAAAGAACGGAATTTTTTCAATCAAGAGACGATGACCATCCGTTGGAGGTTCAGGTCGCATCGCATCTGCCGGCTGGATAGACAGAGTTCTATAAGCACCAGCAACGCCCGCCAAAACGCAGAATATCACGGTTATCACCAGGGCTAACAGGTATGACTCTGGTAGTATACGCATCTCTAACATGGGAATATTCATGAACTCTATATAAATTTGTGTGAAAAGGTCTGACACCCACGTTCCACCAATGATTCCCAAGATGCTTCCACCAATTCCCACCAAAATAGAAAATTGAACATAATGCATAAGAATCTGGGTATCGGAGTATCCTAAAGCTTTCATGATTCCAATGCTCATCCGATCATTCTTAACGGTTCTTGACAAAACAATGTAAATAATCAAAGCAGCGACCAACATAAACAAAGTAGGAAGCACACGAGACATAGCCCTCACTTGATTCAGCTCTTCTTCCATCATGCTGTAACTCAGCATATCTTCTCTCTGAAGCACTCTTCGGAGGCCGTATCTATCTAATTCATCTTCCAAAAGATCAGCCACGTCTGACGCTTGCGCACCCGGAACCAATGTAATCAGCAGTTCATTGTAACTGTCCTGATACCCTGCCATTCCAGCCAGCATAGCTTCTGCAACAAAAATAACACCAAATTTTTCTGGATCCGGTAATAAATTCTGCTCATCTTCCATCAGATAAACAAATTCCGGTTGACCTGCAATTCCAATTACTTCCAAAGGAACTTCTCGCCCATTAATATAGGGCCTTACCCGATGACCCAGCTTTATATCCCTGCCAGTAGCAAACTGTTCTAACACTGTTGCGGCATCCGATTCTCTCTGTATCATTTTACCTTCTATCGGAAACAAGGCATTAATGCTTTGTTCCGCTTCCGGTACGGATACCAGCCTAACCCTTACATTTTCATCTGGATCCTCTACGATCAGCGGTACCTCTACGCTGATCCTTCCCTGAACCTCTTTGATTTCCGGCAATCTCACGACATCATAGATAGCCGATGAAGGAATTCTTGTCAGTTCTACCTGCAAATCAGCTAAGTTTGTTTCCTGATAGTATAAATCTATTGAATTTTGAAGGTTCTCTGCGGTCATATGGGTGGAGATGAAAGACATCAGCGCTAAGGCCATCACAACGACAATGGAAATAACCTGTCCTTTTATACTGATAATCATGCGAAAAAGTCTACGCATCAAAGGGCTCATTACCACTCAATCCTTTCTGGATCCACAGGATCAGTGTTGCATACAATATCGGTAATTTCCCCGCTGCGCATTCGTATGACCCTATCTCCCATGGCACCCACCGGCATATTATGAGTAATGATAATAATGGTTTTCCCATAAGTGATGTTGACTTCTTTTAGAAGGGCAAGGATTTTAACTCCGGTTTCAAAGTCTAATGCACCAGTCGGTTCATCGCATAACAGTAACAAAGGATTTTTTGCTACAGCTCTGGCAATCGCTACCCGTTGCTGTTCTCCGCCACTTAATTGAGATGGAAAATGACTGCTTCTGTCCTTCAAACCTACTTTTTCAATTACCTCATCTAAATCCAAAGAGGTATCACATATTTCTGTTGCCAGTTCCACGTTTTCTCTCGCCGTTAAGTTGGCCATTAAATTGTAAAACTGAAACACAAAACCCACTTTATTTCGCCGATATCCAGTTAACTCTCTATCTGAAAAACGAGTGATTGCTTCACCTTTTACTAAAACCTCCCCCTGGCTAGGAAAATCCATTCCGCCCAGAAGATTTAATAAAGTGCTTTTTCCAGAGCCACTGGGTCCCAAAATAACAACAAACTCACCTTCCCGAATATCAAAACTGGATTTTTTTAATGCATGAACTTCTACCTCGCCCATAGCGTATACTTTACTGATTTCTTTGGCTTGAATAAGGATATCCTTTTTGCCTTTATTCTCAGAAGAATTCTTTTCTGTATTCATCATTTCTTCATTCTCCTTTCGGAGTCATCAATCCCTGTTTCAGAAAGTTTGTTAACCATTGGTTGAAGGATACCATCCTTTCTTCATCATACAGATGCATCAGTTGCATCATACCAGCGCTTATCAAATCAAGCAGCATGATAATAAAGGACTGATCCACTTCTCTTATTTCACCCTTTTTAGCACCTTCCTCCAATATATCCATCAATATTTTCAAGGTTGTTTTTTTCTTATAAGCAGCAATAACTTCCATCAGGTAAGGCGATTCGTAAAGATCTTTCAAAAAGGCTGGCGAATATTCATCTGCTGCCCGTTTACCTTCTTCAAAATAAATATCCAGTTTTCCAAAGGTGTTCGGCTGTTGCTCAATTTTTTCGATGATTTCTTCATTAAAACGCTTCACCATTTCCATCAAGATAAACTCTACAAGATGTTCCTTAGAATCAAAATGATTGTAAATAGTCATTTTGCTAATCCCTGCCGCCGAAGCCACCTCCTCCATGGTTACATTTTTAAGTCCCCGGCTAACAAATAGTCGTTCCGCCTGTTCCAACAGGCGATAATACTTCCTTTCTGCCTGCGTTGCCACATTGATCACCTCTTTGCTCTATTGACTTTTTTACGCTCTGTTTACCATTCTTTTCTATTTTTACTTTTTTACTTTTTTACTTTTTTAGTATAAAAGTATTATCTAACACTTATTGCTTTTTGTCAACATCACCTCAAAAATAAATTTTGAACAAAAAAAAAGCCGCCTAAGCGACTTCCCTGCGATTATTATGATGTTTTTCGAAGTAATCCAATCCGCACCAATGCGGTCGAAACCGTTGCAATGACAATAAGCAATACAATGATGGACGGTATTCTTTCCGCATCGGAAATATACACAGCACCAGCTCCAAGAAACAAACTCATTCCATAAAGAATCCATACAGTCTGTCGATGGGAATACCCTTGTTCCAGCAAGCGATGATGCAAGTGACCTTTGTCCGCTTCCATGATAGGGCGTTTATTAAGAAAACGTCTGATGATTGCACAGGTTGTATCCACAATCGGTACTCCCAGAGCCATCACCGGAATAGCTACGGCAATGGTAGTAGCACTTTTCAATACACCCTCCACAGAAATAACCGCTAACACAAAGCCAATAAATAAAGAACCGGTATCTCCCATAAAAATGCGAGCCGGATGACTGTTATGTGGTAAAAATCCCAGTGACGCACCAGCTAAAATCAGTAAGATCACAGTTACCTCCGGCATTCCGTTTAGATAAGCAACAGCCGCTAAGGATAGGGAGGCAATCACAGAAACGCCAGCTGCCAGTCCATCCAGTCCGTCAATCAGGTTCACCGTATTCGTGATGCCTACAATCCAAAACAAGGTAACGGGAAAAGACAGCCAGCCCAAAGCAATTATGTTTTTAGAAGGAGCTAAAAAATTAGTGATAAACTCGATCCTTACTCCACCGTACATAACGATCAGAGCTGCTAAAATTTGGCCACTCAGCTTTATTTTCGCCGACAAGGTTTTCGAATCATCTACCATTCCCAAAGCCATCATTAAGGTTGCTCCGGTTAACAGTGCCACCTGCTCACTGCTGAAAGGCAGTAAAAGCAACGAGCTTATAACAAAGCCAACATAAATCGCCAGCCCTCCGAGTCTTGGAATCGGATCTTTATGCATTCGGCGGTTATCTTTAGGAATATCGATAGCGCCTATTCTATGAGATATTTTAAGAGCTATCGGTGTTGCTATATAAGAAATTGCTCCCGATAACATTAGAGCCAGAACCATTTGCTGAACCACGCTTTACTCACTCCCGAGAATCTGTCGGATTCCATTGTATCATTTTTACGCCGGCATCTTCCAACATTTTTTTTGAAAGCTCATCCGGATATTCACCGCTGAAAATGATCCTGCTTATTCCGGCATTAATGATCATTTTAGCACAGATCACACAAGGATGATTGGTTATATAAATCGTGCTGCCGCCTACAGACACGCCATGCTGAGCTGCTTGAATCACTGCATTTTGTTCGGCATGTAATCCACGACAGATTTCGTGCCTTTCCCCTGATGGCACTTGCATTTCTTGACGCAGGCATCCGGTTTCTTCACAATGAGCCAGACCTGCTGGAGCTCCATTATATCCAGTGGTCAGAATTTGATGGTTTTTTACCAAAACAGCACCCACCTGACGCCGTAAACAAGTTGAACGTTTTTTAGCAACCGATGCCATTTCCATAAAATAAGTGTTCCAGTCCGGCCTCATTTTGTTCCTCCCTATATAATCTTCTTTATTTTGTTCCAAACAAGCGATCTCCTGCATCTCCCAAACCCGGAACAATATAAGCCTTTTCATTTAACTTTTCGTCCATTCCTGCCACATAAATATCAACGTCCGGATGAAGCTTATGGATCGCTTCAACTCCTTCCGGCGCAGCAATAATCGCCACCAACCTGATATTCACACCACCCCGGTCTTTTATAAACTGAATCGCTGCATTGGCTGATCCACCAGTCGCCAGCATCGGATCCAGTAAAAATAGTTCCCGTTCTTCCACATCCGTAGGCAGCTTGCAGTAATATTCTACCGGTTCAAGGGTTTCTGGATCCCGGTATAAGCCTATATGACCTACCTTTGCGGCCGGTATTAGCTGCAGTACCCCATCTACCATTCCCATTCCTGCCCGAAGGATAGGAACAATCCCCAGTTTTTTCCCTGTTATTACTTTCGACTTTGCCTTGCAGATAGGTGTTTCAATTTCTATCTCCATCAGGTTTAAGTTCCTTGTCATTTCATAGGCCATCAACATCGTGATTTCTTTTGTCAAATCCCGAAAATCTTTAGATCCTGTATTTTTGTCTCGAAGCATGGTTAATTTGTGTTGAATCAACGGATGATCCATTACAACTACTTTGCTCATTATTCTTCCCCCTTATTTTTGTATGTTTTTTCATGCACTAGCTGACACCAACTTATTCCTTTTTGTTCTATTGACTCTTTTAGGGATATTTCTTAGAGATGCTTCTTTTCAATATCCGCTATCTGATCCACTCTTCGCTGATGACGCCCAGCCTCAAATTCAGTTTTAAGCCAGATATCTACAATTTCCAAGGCAAGCTCCGTTCCGATCACACGTCCTCCAAGAGCCAAAATATTGCTGTCGTTATGTTGCCGGGTAGCTCTCGCCGAAAAACAGTCAGATACAAGGGCGCAACGTATTCCTGGCACCTTATTAGCCGCGATGCTCATCCCTATCCCTGTTCCACACACCAAAATTCCAAGGTCATATTTTTTTGACGCTACCTCTACCCCTACTTTTTTCGCATAATCCGGATAGTCAACAGAGGTTTCATCCTTCGTTCCAAAGTCTGTCATGTCGATCCCTTTTTCTGTAAGATGCTGAACAATGGTGTTTTTCAGCTGATAGCCTCCATGGTCACTTGCAATGGCAATTTTCATTGGTTTATTCCTCCATTTCCTCTTCCCATTTTTTCACCAACTGGCGTATTAAACGCTCCAGCTCTCTTGCTGTATTCCGATAAACATCTTCATTTTGCCCAAAGGGGTCTTGTATGTCTTCCTGTTCTCCCTGAACGTACTCCCTGAGAGTAAAAACTTTGCCTTCAGCCCGTGGTTCTGTCAATAACACAGACTCTTTATGGTTACGAGTCATTGCCAGCACCAGGTCTGACTCCTCAATCAACTGACTATTCAAACGTTGACTTTTGTGACCCAACAAATCCACGCCTCTTTCGTCCATTACTTTAATAGACTGGTAAGTAGCCCGTTCTTGATCGGCTGCAAAAATACCTGCCGATTTCACATTCCATCCTTCTTTCAGTCCGGGATTTTTCTGCAGATGTTCTTTGGTTAAGGCTTCTGCCATTGGACTTCTACAGGTATTGCCTGTGCAAACAAATAATACTTGTTTCATTCTATCCGCCTCTCTCTATCGCTTTTTTCTCTGGTTTCAGATAGCTGTTTTTCTCCATTTGATGCTTTTTGAAGTCGATTCATAATTGCTTGTCCTAAAGATTTTTCTGATACCGCCTCGGCTAAAATCAGTGTCACTTCTGTTTCATCGAAAGATCGCAAGGCGTCAAACAATCGTTCCGCAATGGTTGACGGTTGCTGAAGGCTTCCATTCAGAATGATGCGCCAGCCTTCCGATGTTATTCGATCGGCTTCCACTTTTCCTTCTTTCCACAGTAAAGGCCAGCCCTCCTTCAGCGTTTCTTCCGTACAAAGAATTCCTACTTTATGCCCTTTGCAGCGATATGTTTCTGCCTGACGGCGAATCGATTCGGCCATTGGCGTATCCGTCACCTGAACAATAACGACAGATGCATTCGGTGCATAGTGTGCATATTTCATTCCTGGAGATCTGGGGGCCTCTTCTCTTTTGGTTGCCTTTGGCTGTTGATCCATTGGAAAACTTCCTGCCAATCCTTTCACCGCTTCCATAATCTGCTCTTTTGTAATGCCTCCAGGCCTTAAGATAACCGGATATTCGCCAGTAGCATCCACCACCGTTGATTCCAACCCTACCATTGCCATTCCACCATCAATAATGCCATCCACACGGCCTTTTAGATCTTTGATCACATGACTCCCCCTGGTAGGACTTGGCTTTCCAGATAAATTAGCGCTAGGTGCCGCAACAGGAACGCCTGCCATCGCTATTAAGCGATGTGCAATTTGGTGAGAAGGCATTCGAAGGGCAACTGTGTCCAGTCCAGCTGTAACCGATTCCGGCACAACAGGTTTCTTTTTTAGAATAAGGGTTAAGGGGCCTGGCCAAAAAGCCTCCGCCAGTTTTTTCGCCAAGGGAGTAATCTCTTCTGCCAGCTTTAGAACCTCTTTCCATTGGGCTATATGAACAATTAAAGGGTTGTCTGAAGGGCGGCCTTTTGCTTCAAAAATGGATTGCACTGCTTTTTCATCCAAAGCATTAGCGCCAAGTCCATAAACCGTTTCCGTCGGAAAGGCAACGGTTTTTCCTTGAGCCAGCATCTCAGCAAAAGGCTCTAATACTTCCTCCAGACAATCCTCCACTTTTACAATTTCTATCCGTGTATTTTTCATGACAACTCCTTACCGTATGGGCCTTAGCTACCCTTTTCCATTTAGTCGTATCCTTGCAGCAAAAAAGAGCAGAGATATTGTCCCGCTCTTTTATGCCATCTCTTTCATTTGCTCCGCTTGATCTTCTGTAATTAATGCATTGATCATCTGCCCTATATCTCCCTGCATAAAGGAGTCAAGCTGATATATGGTCATATTGATCCGATGGTCCGTCACACGGCCTTGCGGGTAATTATAGGTGCGTATCCTCTCGCTTCTGTCTCCTGATCCTACCTGACTTCGACGATTTTGAGCAATTTCATTGGCTTGTTCCTGTGCCATTTTATCATACAGACGAGCTTTCAAAATTTTCATGGCTTTGTCTTTATTTTTCAGCTGAGATTTTTCGTCCTGACAACTTGATACAATGCCCGTTTCCAGATGCGTAATTCGAACAGCCGAATCTGTCGTATTAACACTTTGACCACCATGACCTGAAGCTCTGAACACGTCTACTCTTACGTCATTAGGGTTTATTTCAAATTCCACATCATCCACTTCTGGCAATACAGCTACTGTAGCCGCCGAAGTATGTATACGACCACCTGATTCTGTGGTAGGAATACGTTGAACACGATGGGTGCCACTTTCAAATTTCATCATGGAGTAAGCGCCTTTTCCTTTTATCATAAACACCACTTCTTTATATCCACCTACACCACTTTCACTGGCACTCATTAATTCTACTTTCCATCCTTGATCTTCTGCAAACCGGGAATACATCCGAAACAAATCAGCGGCAAAAAGTCCAGCTTCGTCCCCGCCTGTCCCGGCACGCACTTCTACAATAACATTTTTATCATCATTAGGATCCTTGGGTAATAACATAATTCGAAGCTTTTCCCGAAGTGTTTCTTCTTTTTCTTCTAACTCGCCCAGTTCCATACGAGCCATTTCCTTTAACTCTTCTTCGTTGCTTTTATCATACAAAATTGCTTTTGTATCCTCTAAGCCTTGAAGGGTTTCTCGATAATCCCGATATACCACCACAATTTCTTCCAGCTCAGCATGTTCTTTTATCAATTTTCTCCACAAATCCTGCTGGTTGATGACTTCCGGATCACTTAGTTTTTTTCCAAGATCTTCGTATTTATCTTCTAAAAACGACAACTTTTCAAGCATTTATTCATCACCTTTTCCTCTATCCGTATCAACGGTGTTTCATAACCTTTATGACTAACACATTTTTTCCATCAAGTTATTATATCAAACCGACTCTAGGATTGCCAGTTCTTTTTAAATCCTATTACTGTCCGATCCTTGCCAGCTAAATCTTTGAGAATCCTTACATTTTCCAATCCTGCCTGTTCCATCAATATCTGTAATGCTTCCCCTTGCTTCCATCCCATTTCAAAAGCCAGAAGAGCCCCCGGCTTCAACAGCTCTAAAGCTTCTTCCAAGATAATCCGATAAGGGGCCAGTCCGTCAGTACCACCATCCAAGGCCATCTTCGGTTCGTAACCAATGACAGAAAGAGGAAGGCTTTTCATTTCCTCTTGCGTAATATAGGGTGGGTTAGACACGATTGCATCCAGTTTTTTTCCTTGGGCTTTTATCGGTTCTATCATGTCTCCGAAAAGAAAAGTAATTTGATGATCAACCTGTTGCTGTTTTGCATTATTTCTTGCAATTTCTAAGGCTTCTTGAGAAATATCTGTCGCTATGATTTGAAGCTCCGGCTCAAAGTGAGCCAGGCTTATGGCAATAGCGCCGCTGCCAGTCCCAATATCGGCCAATAGCAAGTCTTTTTTCTGGTGGTTTTTCACCCATTTCAATATAGCTTCCACCAGAATTTCCGTATCCGGTCGAGGAATCAGAACCGCCGGTGTCACCCGAAAAGAAAGGCCCATAAATTCCTGTTCTTCTGTCAAATATGCTACAGGACATTGTTGCTTTCTTCTTTGAATTAATTCAGCGAATTCTTCCCCTGTTCTCTGATCAACCTCCAGCTCCGGATACATATGAAGCTGTATTCGCTCTACTTTAAGAAGATGTGCCATCAGCACTTCCGCATCTAGGATGGGAGTTTGCACTTCCGATTGTTTTAATTCATTCACGGCCCATCGAATCCATTCTATCCTTGTCACCCTTTCCACCCTTTCCTTTTTCCCTAACGAAGAAGCTACGCCTCCTGTTTATTGGATATTGCCAATTGCCTGCAAGATTCCTTCCGACAATGTAGGATGAACCATCAAATGTTTTTCTATGTCTGACACTTTCATCTTCTGCTGTATCATCATGCCGAGAAAACCCACCTGTTCACCAATATCCAAACCGGTCATCCACACCCCCAGCAGTATCCCCCCATCATCAACCAATACTTTTATATGTCCTTGACTCCAGGGTTGTACTCCTCCCCGCCAGGTATCCTTCCAATAAGCCATCCCTTTACGGTAGGGTGTTTTTTCAGCTATCAGTTCTTTTTCCTGTTTTCCCGCCCCTGCATTTTCCGGTATGGTAAACATAGCTCTTGGTAAAGCTTCATACTCCCAGGGAATGGATTGATTGAATGCTAAATGCCTGCCGAGAAATAAACCTTGTTGTCCGGCGGTATGTGCCATCTCCATGCGTCCATTAATATCCCCTATCGCATAGATAGGCGCCAGAGATGTCTGGCACTGTTTATTGGTAAGAATACGGTTTTCTTTTATTTCTATCTCCAGTTCTTGAAGTCCCCTAGGAAAATTAGGTTTGCGTGACATGGCTACAATGACTTTTTCTCCTAAATAAGCTTCCCCGGATTCTGCTCTGAGCTTGACACCTTCAGGCAATATTTCAGCCTCCGCTACCTTACAACCACTTTTTAAGCTTACGCCGTTTTTTAACAACCTGTCAAATAGGGGTTGTTTCAAGTCTTCATCCATGCCTTCAAGAAAGGCCGGCATCATCTCCAGCACCGTTACCCGACTACCTAACTCTGAAAATAAAGAGGCAAATTCCAATCCTTCTACTTCCCCCCCTATAATAAGCAGGGAATCCGGTATTTTGTTAAGCATTACAGCTTCTCTGTGCGTAAGAATTTTATCCTCATCCGGCCTTATATGTTCCGGATAGCCAGGGCTGGTTCCCGTTGCCACCACTATTTTTTCAGCATGGATTTGATAGGAATGATTAGGGTGATCTACCTGATACGTATTGGCATCCAGAAATTTTCCATTTCCCCAAAGTAGCTGAACCCCATTCTTTTTTAGGTTTTTTTCCATCCTTTGGCTGGTCTCTTCCATATATTGCTGGCATTTTTGAAATAAGGCATCCCTATCCACCGATAAGCTTCTTCCCGACATTTCTACTTTTCTCGTTAACTTCAGCTGATCCAAAAGAAATTTAACCGGAAGACAGCCAGATCGAAAACCAGTACCACCTAAAACTGATTCCTTCTCCACCAAGATTGTTTCCAGCCCCTGTTTGCTGCATTCCATAGCACAAGTATAGCCAGCTGTACCACCACCAATTATTAAAACCTTTGCTTCTCTATTGATCATTGGTTTTCCACCACCTTTTTTCAGCTTATTTATTGCATTATAACACAAAAAATCAAACGAGCTTCTGCACTTTTTAAGGTGAGAAGCTCGTTATCCATAATAGATTCGGAAGTAGCTTTGCCATTCTCTTATAAACTTTGGTGGAATACTATGCTCTGATTTCATACATCAACGCCTTTCAAAAATATTTGGATTTTTCTTCCATAAAGGTCATACCCGTTACTTGCAATCATTTTTTCTTACTTTTCAAGCCTTTACGACTCTTTATTGTCTGATGGGTTCACCAGAATCATTTTGGTTGCTCACCGAGAGTGACAGGGAGCTACCGGAATCTATTGTATTACTATGATACCACCTGCTTTTGATCTTAAACATTTATTTTAATTTTTCTCCCTTCTTTTCGAAATAAAAAGAAAATCCCGCTGATAAATCCAGTCGGGATTGGTTGGTCACTACACACCATATTTCTTTTTGAATTTTTCAACACGACCGCCTTTTTCCATGGTTTTTTGTTTACCAGTGTAAAATGGATGGCAATCTGAGCAAATTTCAACACGAATTTCTTCTTTTGTAGACCGAGTTTTAAAATCGTTTCCACAAGCACAATGCACCTGCACTTCATTATACTCCGGATGAATTCCCTTTTTCATTTCCTTCACCTCTTTCCTATTGGTACTTTGAAAGCCCTGCCAATTCAGGACGAATTAGTACGAAAAGAACGCTATTATTATAGCATAGGAATTGACCCTATGCAAGATACCATTATAGCAACTTTTTACCAGCCATGTCAATAAATTCTCGATTATCCTTGCTATCCGTCATCAGTTTAATAATTGTTTCTGTCACTTCTTGAACAGAGTTGTTGCTAAGCGCTCTTCGAATACGCCATATTGTCTCTAATTCCAGTTGGCTTAACAAAAGCTCTTCTCTCCTGGTGCCAGATCGATTAATGTCCACTGCTGGGAAAATTCTTTTTTCCGAAAGTTTCCGGTCCAAATGAAGCTCCATATTACCAGTTCCCTTAAATTCTTCATAAATCACATCATCCATACGACTTCCCGTATCCACTAGGGCTGTAGCCATAATCGTAAGGCTTCCTGCCTCTTCCAGTTTTCGTGCCGCACCAAAAAACTTTTTGGGTGGATGCAAAGCAGCCGGATCCAACCCGCCGGATAAAGTTCGGCCAGAAGCTGGTACGGTTAAATTGTATGCACGTGCCAAACGGGTAAGGCTGTCCAATAAAACAAGGACATCTTTACCATGTTCTACCAAACGTTGAGCACGGGCTAATACCATTTCGGCCACTTTAATATGATGACTTGGCATTTCATCAAAGGTGGAATAAATCACCTCTCCTTTGATCGAGCGTTTCATATCCGTCACTTCTTCCGGCCGTTCATCAATAAGTAGCACAATGATTTCTACTTCCGGATTATTATGAGCTACGCTATTAGCTATTTTCTGAAGTAAAATGGTTTTTCCTGCTTTTGGAGGAGAAACGATGAGACCGCGTTGGCCTTTTCCAATCGGTGCAAGAAGGTCAATAAGGCGGGTGGACAGGTCATGATTCTGATATTCAAGGTTTAACCTTTCCTGAGGATAAATGGGGGTCAGGTATTCAAAGGAAGGTCTTTTGCTGGCTTTCTCCGGATCTAATCCATTTATTTTTCGAACGTATAAGAGCGCTTTATACTTCTCGCCGGATTTAGGCGGTCGCGTAACTCCTGTAATTAAATCGCCGGTTTTCATACTGAATCTCCGTATTTGAGACGGGGACATATAAATATCAGCATCTCCAGACAGATAGTTATCGCTTCGCAAAAATCCATATCCATCCTGCATGATCTCCAGGATTCCCTGTGCCTTATTCGCCTCTTCTCCATCCGGTATTTCTTCCGAAAGATGTTGAGGTAACACAAGGGTTTTCTTCTTTCCTTCAGCCGTCATGATTAAATCGATCAGTTCCTGCTTTCGATACCGTGCGAGATTTTTAATGCCTATGTTTTTTGCAATTTCACGTAAATCCTGGAGCTTTTTTTCTTCAAGTCCCTTGCGATCCAAGCGGACACCTCCTAAAACGCATAAAGCGGCTTTCTATTGAAATTATGAATGGCTTCCACAAAGCGAATGGTACCACTTTCAGAACGCATCACCACAGAATGAGTTTTTCCCATCCCATTCCCGATAAAATTAACGCCTTTCAGTAAAGCTCCATCCGATATTCCTGTTGCGGCAAAATAAGCTTCAGGCCCTTTTACCATATCGTCCAGGGTTAAAATTTTAGACACATCTATTCCCATTTTTTCGCATCGTTCTTCCTCTTCTTCTTCAAACGGCACTAACTGACCTTGGAAGTTTCCACCCATGCATTTCAGTGCAGCAGCGGCAATAACACCTTCCGGTGCTCCGCCAATACCTAGTAACATATCCACACCCGTCTCTTCGACACAGGTTGCTACTGCCGCATCCACATCACCGTTTTCAAATAGCTTTATCCGCGCACCAGCTCTTCGGCACTCTTCAATAATCCCTGCATGACGATCCCGATTCAAAATGGCTATGGTTAAGTCTTGAATGCTTTTACCTAATGCTCCAGCCGTCGCTTTAAGGTTTTCTTCCACCGGGGCACCCAAATCAACATATGGTGCCGCTTTAGGCCCCACCGCAATTTTATCCATGTACATATCCGGTGCATTTAGCAAACAGCCTCTCGGCGCCATGGCGATAACCGAAATAGAATTAGGCATTCCATTGGCCACACTAGTTGTCCCTTCCACAGGGTCGACGGCAATATCTACCTTAGGTGAATGAGGTCCACCTTTCCCTACTGCTTCGCCGATATAAAGCATCGGTGCTTCATCCATCTCGCCTTCACCAATCACTACGATTCCGTCAATATCAATCGTATCAAACATACGTCGCATACCATCTACCCCAGCCTGATCCGCCGCGTTTTTATCGCCTCTCCCCATAAACTTCGCAGCTCTTAAGGCGGCCGTTTCCGTCACTCTCACTAAATCCAACGCTAGATTTCGATCCATTTCACAGCACCTCCCAAATAGCAGAATGATGCATTAAAGTCGCCTTTAAAGGCACTACAAAGGCACCATTCTGCTTTTTTATGATTCTCCCTTTACTTCACCGCATTTTCCCAATCTTTTAGAAATCGTTGGATACCCAAATCCGTAAGGGGATGTTTGACCATTTGCTTAAAAACAGTGTAGGGAATAGTTGCAATATGAGCGCCAGCCGCCGCCGCTTCCGTGACATGGGTATTTCTACGAATGCTTGCCGCAATAATTTCTGTATCGATAAGATGTCTATCGAAAATATGGCTTATTTCGGTTATGAGGTCCATTCCATTATGTCCAATATCATCCAATCTACCGAGAAAGGGACTGACAAAAGAGGCGCCAGCTTTTGCCGCCAGCAATGCTTGTGCAGCTGAAAACACCAAGGTTACATTGGTTCTTATCTCTTGCTCAGAAAATAGCTTGGTAGCCTTCAACCCTTCTTCTGTCATAGGCACTTTAATAACAATATTCGGGTGAATATCCACTAACGCCTTTGCTTCTTCCACCATCTCTTCCGCCTTAAGGCTTATCACTTCAGCACTAATAGGTCCGTCTACAATGCTAGCGATCTCTTTTACGGTTTCTTTGAAATCCCTTTGCTCTTTGGCGATCAGCGAAGGGTTGGTGGTCACTCCCTCAAGAACACCCCAACGATTCACTTCTCTGATTTCATCTAAATTAGCCGTATCGATAAACAACTTCATTCCATCAGCTCCTTCATTCTCTTGACTCATTTTGCTATTTTTTTAACCCAAGAATCATTCGTGCTTCGTCCGGCGTTGCCACTTCACGACCCATTTCTCTTGAGATTCGAGCAATCCGTTCTACCAGTTGAGCATTAGAAGTCGCCAACTCACCTTTTCGGTAAAACACATTATCTTCAAATCCTACACGAACATGACCACCTAAAAGAATCGCCATCACAGACATCGGTAATTCATGACGGCCAATACCAGCCACCGTCCAGGTAGATCCTTCCGGTATGGCATTTTTCATAGCCAGCAAATCCTCCGGTGTTGCCGGACAGGCCCCCGGTACTCCCAGTACAAAATCAAAATGAATCGGCTCTTTCAAAAGTCCTTTTTTCACTAACTTCATCGCATTGACAATAAATCCTCTTTCAAAGATTTCTATCTCCGGTTTCACATTTCTCTCAAGCATCATTGCTGCAAATTGTTCCATCATGCTCTCTGTATTCATAAATACTTCTGACCCAAAATTACAGGTACCACTGGTCAGACTAGCCATTTCTGGATTCAGTTCCACCGGTTGTAGCCGTTCTTCCGGACTATGCCAAACTGCCCCGCCCGTAGATGGCTGAAAAATAGCATCGCAAGAAGCTTCAATTTTTTCTTTTATTTCTCGATAAACCTCTCTGTCCTGAGTAGGATTCCCTTCTTCGTCTCTGGCATGCACGTGCAAAATAGAAGCCCCTGCCTCGCAACACGCTTTTGCTTCGGCTGCAATTTCATCCGGAGTTAAAGGCAACGCCGGTTGGTTTTCTCGTGTCACTTCAGCCCCCGTCAGAGCCGCTGTAATAATCAGTTTTTCCACAAAATCGCTCCTTTCACAGTTGTCATTCTGGTTAATAATGGTCATTATGTTGTCTATCATTATAACAGGATTTTTCACTATTTGAAAGGAACTACACACAAAAGAAAGCCCTTTCCCGAAGAAAAGAGCTTTCCTGATCATCCTTAAGAAGGATATGCTTTTTAACTAGGACAGTTTTGGTGAGAAAATTGCCAGGATAGCAATAATTGCTAGCCCAAAGATCATCAAGCCAGTTTGTTCGATGTCTGTAATTCCCATAACAGCTACAACCGCAACCGCAATAGGAATAACGTATTTGATCAAATTATACCAGATGTTGAATAATCCAAATTCTTTTTCACCGCTATTAGTCAGTTCGTCGTATAGATCTTCTTTTTTAACTACCCATCCAGCAAAGATTGCCAGCAACATTCCGCCAATCGCCAGGAAGATTTTATCCGTCAGGATATCGAAGAAATCAAAGAACCCTACACCAAAAATGGTGACTCCACTCATTACTCCCAGAGAAAGAGAGGAAAGAATTCCCGTCACGATCATAATTCCACCAGCAGAATAGACAGATTTCTTTCTTTCCATGCCTCGCTGATCAATAAGATACGCAACCACTACTTCCAGCAGAGAAACGGAGGAAGTCAAAGCCGCAACGGTCAGAGCAATAAAGAAAACAGCTCCAAACAAGGGGCCTATCGCACCCATTTCCGCAAAAATGATTGGAACTACTACGAACACAAGCCCAGGACCAGCTGTTGGCTCCATACCAAAAGAGAAGAGGGCCGGAAAAATAGCAACACCTGCTAAAATAGCTACTCCGACGTCAAGAGCCGTTACAATCAACGCATTGTTTGGCAGGGTTTCTTTTTTACTCAAATAACTACCGTAAGTAATCATACAACCCATTCCCAAACTAAGAGAGAAAAAGGCTTGCCCAAGTGCTGCCAGCAATGTCTGCCCTGAAACTTCCGAAAAGTCTGGTTTGAAAATAAATTCAAGACCCGCACTGGCGCCCGGAAGGGTAACACTTCTAAGCGTCAGAAAGGCTAAAAGCACCAATAGGGTTGGCATTAGTATCCGTGCTGCTTTTTCAATACCACCGGCAATCCCTTTCGCAACAATCAGAATATTAAAAACAAGAAAAACAAGCATCCATCCTAAAGGTTCTACCGGATTGCCAATAAACCCTCCAAAAGCATCACCAATAGCACCTGCATCGGACATAAGACCTGTTAAAGACTTAAATACATAAGCCAAGGACCAGCCGCCTACCACCGGATAAAAACCCATGATGAAAAAGGCGGAAAGAACTCCGATCACACCGGCAAAAGTCCATCGGTCACTATAACTTTTATAAGCACCTACGGCTGCCAGGCCTGTTCTTCGGCCAATCGCAAATTCAGCAATCATTACACTAAGTCCAATAACAAATACAAAACCTAAATAAATTAAAATAAATGCACCGCCACCATTATCTCCTGCCATATATGGAAATCGCCAGATATTACCCAACCCAACAGCTGAACCAGCCGCCGCCATAATAAAACCTATGCGGGATCCCCAGTTTTCTCTTTGTTTCATAAAATACCTCCTTCAAAATGTAAGTTGCGTCATCAAGATGTTAACGAAGTACTTGCTTTTCCTGTGTTATTTTACTTTTCACCCCCTCTTTTTCCTTGTGTCAGAAAAGTCCGAATCTTTTTCTCTTAGATAATTCAAAATAAATCAATTTGATTATAACATAATATACCAGCTTCAACAAGGATTATTCGAAATTGTCTTAATTAATAATCAATTTGTTAATTGTTTGTCAATTAACATCTCCCAAGACTTTCTTCCCATTTAATTTGTATTCGCTATCTTTTCCCCCTCCAATAAACCCAGGTTTTCAAATGATTCCTTCTGTCTTTCAAGGGCTTCTAAAATCTTAGCGGTATAGACAGCATCGTTCAGAGCACTATGAAAACGTTCTTCCATCGTAATCCCAAAGTGTGTCACCGCTTTTTTCAAGCCTACTTGCTGCCCCTTAGGTGCTTCCATGACTTTCATGCACATTTTCTGAACATCACACCAGGTAATTTTCAAGTCCATTACGATGCAATGGTAGTCGCAGTTGCGTTTCAGTTCGTTATAATCGTCCATTCCCCAGGAGCACAGTTGTACAGGGTCATCACCTATCCATTCCTTAAAAATTTTCATTGCTTCTGGAAAAAATATCCCGCTATCCAGAATTTCCCTGGTAATTTTTGTTTTCTTTTGTATGGTTGGGTGCATCCGTTGATATAGCGTCGGTTTTACCATTATTTGAAAACTGTCTATCACCTCATACTCATCGTTTAATTTCACCGCTCCTACTTCAACAATTTCCTGCGGGCATTCCGGATGAGCATTCCCTTTTTTTAACTGTTTTGTTTTCCGATCTATTTTAAATGCTGTATTAAATTCTAAATCATATATAATCCGTTGCATCACAAACTCCCTTTTGTCATTATTTTTTCTTACACTACTCTATTGTACCTTACAAAAGAAATTCCTGAAACAAAAAAGTTCTCTTCACAACTGCGAAGAGAACCAGAAAGCTATTGTTGCTACCATTTATTTTTTGATTGAGACTTCCCTCTGTTATCGGTCTTTTTTCGGCTGTTACCTGAATTCCACCTGCTTTTTCCTCCAGGTTTTCCGCCTTTGTAGCCACCTTTAGAGCCACTTTTTGATCCTTTATAGCCGCCACTGCTTTTTCGACTTCTCCGAAGAGGTTCCTGCTCAGTGATTTTTACAGGAATCGTCACCGGTTCTTTCGTAATTAATTTCAAAGCGGCCGCCACCATCAAGGTAGAGTCATTTTCTTCCAATAGCTCTCTTGCCACTTCCTGATAAGGCAAGTACTCTTTATTCTCTATAATTTGCAGCAAGTTTTCTACCGCTGTTCGTTGCTGACCTTCCAAAGCGTCTGACAAGGTCGGAGCTGATTTTCGAAGAATTTTTTTCTTAATGCTCTGCTCAATACTTCTAAGGTGATCCATTTCTCGTGATGTGACAAAAGTGATGGCTTCTCCCGTTTTCCCTGCTCGTCCTGTCCGACCTACCCGATGAACATAACTTTCCGGATCCTGCGGAATATCAAAATTATATACATGAGTGACACCACTAATATCTAAGCCACGTGCCGCGACATCGGTTGCTACCAGCAATTCAACCTGACCTTGTTTAAAACGTCTCATTACCTGATCTCTTCGAGATTGGGTCAAGTCGCCATGAATAGCCTCCGCTGAGTAACCTCTCTTTTGAAGGGCTTCATATAGTTCGTCTACACGTTTTTTGGTTCTGCCAAAAATAATACCTAATTCCGGAGATTGTATGTCCAGCAAGTTGCAAAGAACATCAAATTTTTTCCGCTCCATTATTTCAATATAACTTTGTTCCGTAAGATCTACGGTCATTTCCTTCGCCTTTGTCCGAATAAGTTCCGGATTTTGCATAAACTGCTCACCCAGCTTTTGAATAGGCTTCGGCATTGTAGCTGAAAACAATAAGGTCTGTCGTTCTGTAGGCACTTCTTTCAAGATAGTCTCAATGTCTTCAATGAAACCCATGTTCAACATTTCATCCGCTTCGTCCAATACGACCATGGATATTTTTTCCATCCGAATCGTCTTGCGACGCATATGATCCATCAAACGCCCAGGTGTTCCCACTACAATGTGGGGCTTGTTTTTTAAGGATTTGATTTGTCGCCCAATTTCCTGTCCTCCATAGATCGGCAGGGCTCTTATTTTTTTTATTTGTCCAATACGATTGATTTCTTCCGCTACCTGAACCGCCAGTTCTCTTGTAGGCGCAACCACCAATCCCTGCACCATGCCTTCTGCTGGGTCCAGCATTTCAACCATAGGCACACCAAAAGCAGCGGTTTTCCCCGTTCCAGTCTGAGCCTGACCAATAACGTCTTTTCCTTCCATTAAAAGAGGGATCGTGGATGTCTGTATAGGAGTCGCTTCCTCAAATCCCATATTTTCCAAAGCCTTAAGTGTTTCTTTCCCAATACCAAGTTCATTAAATAATTTCATGTAACTCTTTCATCTCCTTTGTTTTTCAACAGCTTACATCTTTTTAATTGTTTTTTAGCATTCGCACCAGACCTATTTAGAGCACCCGATCATATCCGGAATAATGAATTAGGAATGACGAATTAACACAATCCACTTCACATATTACTTCATTATTCCTAATCCATCACTCTCTTAAACAAAGCGAATCAATCAAGATCTCCCATTAGTCATAAAAAAAGGCAATTCCGCAAAACGGATTGCCTTTTTTCGGTCTGATTTTATAACTACAGCTTGGTTACGTTTGCAGCTTGAGGACCTCTGTTACCGTCCACTACTTCAAACTCAACTTCTTGACCTTCATCAAGAGTTTTGAAACCGTCACTCTGGATAGCTGAGAAATGTACGAATACGTCGTCACCGTCTTCTCTTTCAATAAATCCAAAACCTTTTTCTGCGTTAAACCATTTTACTTTGCCAGTCATTTGTTGGCCTCCTTTTTAATTCTGTTAAAAGCAAAATAAACTCCAAAGTCTTTGATACTGCCTTCTTACAAGAGGCCTTCAAATGCTTTTTGTTCTTTCACTTTTTAACTACAGTTATTATAATAGCATACCTTTTTACGAATTGCAAGCTTTATTTTTAGAACGTGTGTTCCTTTTCTGCTTTTTTATGTTATAATCATTCCAGAGGTGTTTCCAAATGAATCTATCCGAAAAAATTAAAATTCTGGCCGAAAGCGCTAAATATGATGTTTCCTGTTCTTCTAGCGGCAGCAATCGAAAAAACATCGCCGGCGGCCTTGGCAATGCGGCACAGTCAGGTATTTGTCATACCTGGTCTGCTGATGGACGATGTATTTCCTTATTAAAAATCCTGATGAACAATAACTGTCAGTATGACTGCTTCTATTGTCACAATCGTCGATCCAACGATTTTCCAAGAGCTAGTCTCCTGCCATCCGAACTAGCTGACTTAACCATCGCCTTTTACCGTCGAAATTATATTGAAGGGCTTTTTCTTAGCTCAGCCATTGAAGATCACCCGGATCGAACCATGGAAAAGATGACTGAAGTGCTTCGCCTTTTAAGAAAGAAACATCTTTTTAATGGCTATATTCATATCAAAGGCATTCCCGGCTCAAATCCCTTACTCATTCACGAAGCTGGTTTGCTGGCTGATCGTATTAGCGTTAATATTGAACTTCCTTCTGAAAAAAGTTTGCAATTACTCGCACCTCAGAAAAAGAAAGAAGGCATCCTGTTGCCAATGAAGCAAATTCATCAAACAAGTCTCCAGCAACAGCAGGAAAAAAAGCATTTTCCTTCGGCTCCAGATTTTGCACCAGCCGGTCAGAGCACTCAGGTGATGATTGGTGCCAGCCCAGAAAATGACCGGCAAATTTTGAGGCTTTCAGAAAGCCTTTATCGTAAGTTCCAGTTAAAAAGAGTCTATTATTCCGCTTATGTGCCGGTTAATAAAAATTCCAAACTTCCTCTTCCTATCCAGCCGCCACCACAACAGAGGGAACATCGACTTTACCAAGCTGACTGGCTTTTACGATTCTATGGTTTCCATGCCGAAGACTTACTGCCCAGCCATCAGCCTGATTTAAGCCTGCACTTAGACCCTAAATGCGTCTGGGCACTAAACCATCCTGAGATTTTTCCGGTTGAAGTCACCCGAGCCGATCTCCATACCTTATTGAGAGTTCCCGGTATCGGCCCTGTATCCGCCAGACGGCTTATGACAGCCAGACGGTCATCTCCTCTGCATTTTGACACCCTTCAGCGAACCGGCATTGTTATGAAACGCGCCCGCTACTTTATTACTTGTCAGGGAAAGTATCACGGAGGCAAGGATTTTTATCCAGAAAGAATTTCCCGCCTCTTACAACAGGAGAGCCAACGTCAGATGGCAGGATATAAAGGATATCAGTTAAGTTTCGAGGATTGGAGGCATGAAATAACAAGATGAAAACTTTTTTATATGAAAACAGTTTCGATGGTCTGTTAACCGCTCTGTACTATGCCTTGGCGGATGGCACCCTAGAGAACCGAGTGGTTTCGAAGGAGCACTACCAGCCGGACCTATTTTCACAACCAGTTACCATTGCTACCGATTTCCATATTTCTCAGAAACTATATGAAGGGATCCCTCGGCGTATTTCCGGGCAGACCCTTCGAAATATCTACCATTTATATTTATCAGAAATATTAGAGACAGGCCAGTGGAGTTATCTTTACCTGCGAAAAGGCTTTCAGATTGGCCCAGCCGTTAACCAACATATAACAGATCCCGAAATACATCAGGTATTAAAGAAATGCCGCCAGGTTCTTAGAGAATATCATCGTATGACAGGCCTATTGCGCTTTCAGTCTTTGAAAAACAAGGTTCTTTATGCACCCTACCACCCAGACTTTCACCTTACCCCTTTACTGGCAGGCCATTTTTCCCGCCGCTTTTCTTCTCATCCATGGATTATTCACGATATCAATCGTGAGCAGGCAGCCTTTTGGGACACCAAAAAATGGGTTTTACATCCACTTTCTCCAAAAGAAACACTTCCTCTTTCAGGGGATGAAGTTCATTTCCAGCAACTCTGGAAAGCTTATTTTCAACAAATCGCCATAAAAGAACGTCTTAATCTGCCTCTTCAACAACAATTCGTTCCCCAAAAACATCGCCGTTACTTAACAGAATTCACAGAATAATTGTCAGTTTTAATAGGCTATGGTATTCTTAAATTCATCATCTTAAACGAAAGGCAGGCTAGAAAATGCTGCGTATGAGTACCGACGACAACCTTTTTCTGGAAACGATACCACGAAAAAAAACCTGGCAAGAACGCTGGAAAGCACCAGTCATTTCCATCCTTATCATAACATTGCTAGGAGTGATTATTATGAATGGCTGGCGTTCCAGCACCCCTGAGGGCCTTTCTTTCGAAGGACCTATGAGGCGGATTACAGATATAGAGTTTCTTTATGACCTTACTTACCGATATCGTGGCGAAACCCAACATGACCAACAGATCTTTGAAACAAAATTGCAAATGATTGAAGAAGCCTCCTCCTTTATTGTTCTGGACTTTTTCCTTTTCAATGATGAATATAACCGAGAGGAAAGCTTTCCTGATTTAACCCGTCAACTTACGGATGCTCTACTGTCCAAACGGAAAGATCATCCTGATATGCCGATCATCCTCATAACTGATGAGATAAATGAATTTTATGGTGCTTACACAGCCCCGCATCTGGATAAATTGCGTCATAATGATGTGGATGTGGTGATCACAGACTTGGATCAAATCGGAAATTCCAACCCTCTTTACACCGGCATATGGCGCACCTTTTTTCATCGTCTGGATCCTTCTGGTCCGGGGGTTTTCCCGAATCCTTTCAGTCCGGATTCTCCGAGGGTTACGCTGAATGCTTATCTCCGATTATTAAATTTTAAGGCTAATCATCGCAAGGTTCTTATTACAGACAAAAGCGCTTTGATTACTTCAGCCAACCCGCATGATGCCAGTGCTTACCATTCAAACATTGGGATTAAGCTTTCCGGACCCATCATTGCCGATTTGCTGGTAAGCGAAAAATCCGTTGCTCTCTTTTCAGGTTTTGAATTTCCAGATCTTCATCATCCTTCGATGGCTCTGGATTCTACAGAAGTGCAAGCTCAAGTGCTTACAGAAGGAAGAATCCGCCAACGGCTATTAGAAATGATTCAACATGCTGAAAAAGATGAGGTTCTTTGGATTGGTCAATTTTACATGGGAGAACGTCAAACGGTAAAAGCTCTGAAAAACGCGGCGGATCGTGGGGTAGAGATACGTCTTATTCTGGATTCGAACCGGGATGCTTTCGGCATGCGTAAAATTGGCATTCCCAACCGGCCTGTCGCTACAGAACTGATGAACCACTCCTCGGATAAGATCACCGTCCGTTGGTATGATACCAGAGGCGAACAATACCACAGCAAACTGGCCGTAAGGTCTGGTGAAGATCAGATTGAAGTAATCGCCGGATCTGCCAATTTCACTTCCCGCAACATTAGTGACAAAAATCTGGAAACTAATCTTCGGGTCATCGCTCCTACTGACCATGATTTTTCAAAAGATGTATTGAATTATTTTCACCGTATATGGGAAAATCAGGACGGTCATTATACCCTAGATTATTCCGCCTTTGGAAATAGTCGTTTTCCTAAAAGACTTCTTTATCGCTTTCAGGAGTGGAGTGGTTTTTCAACTTTTTAGCAATCCAGGGATAAGGCAAAAGGAATAATGACCGTAAAACAGCTACCTTCTCCCAGTTTGCTTTCCAGATGAATACTGCCACCCATTGCTTCTACTAATTTTTTAGTGATGGTAAGCCCCAATCCACTGCCGCCATATTTACGAGTGCTTGAGCTATCTGCTTGATTGAAAGATTCAAAAATAAGATCTTGCGACTTCTTTTCTATTCCAATGCCTGTATCTTTTACTGAAAGTTGAATTTCAATGATTTCTTCTGTTTTTTTAAGCATCTTGGATTCTAATGCAATCTTACCTTCTTTCGTAAATTTAACAGCATTGCCCATTAAATTCATCAGAATTTGCTGGAGCCTTTCCTGGTCTCCAAAAATGATTTCCGGAATCCGGTGATCATGATGAAAAAAAACCTTGACCCCATCCTGTTCCTGACCATAAACGCATTTCTCCACAATATGGGTCAACACAGATTCTACATTAAAGCATTGATCATTCAGCTTTACTTTTTCCGACTCAATACTGGACAGATCCAGTAAATCATCCAGCAAGCGCCTCAGCATCACTGAAGAGCTATTCATCATTTCCAGGTATTCTCTTTGTTCTTCATCTAGATCCGTTTCTCCCATTAACTGCAAAAATCCGAGGATGCCATTTAGTGGTGTCCTTATTTCATGACTCATATTAGCTAAAAACTGAGTTTTCACTCGGCTGGCACATTCTGCTTTTTTTCGAGCTTTTTCCAGCTCCTGATTTTTTCTGACCAATGCCTCTTCCATCTCTTTTTCCCGAGTCAGATCAACCAGTGCTATTCTTATTAAGTACTTCTCTGTCTGGCTTTCCATTAAATTGCTATGAAGTTTAACAACTCTTTCCCCTTCTGCCGCTTTCATTCTCAGTTGAAGGTTTTCATTAGCGCCTGTTTCCACCACTTTTTTCAAATAAAAATAAAAAGCATCCTGACTTTCCGGACTGACCCACTCCTCAATACGACGACCTATCAGCCAACGTTCTTCCTCTCCTATAAAAGATTCAAAAAATTGGTTTGCCGCTGTAATCAAATGGCCTTCATCGATTACTACATAGCCCAAGGGGGCATTATTAAAAATACTGTAATAATGTGCTTTTGATTTTTCCAGTTCCATTTGTACTCTTCTCAATTCCTCATTTTGATGCTTTAATTCTTGGTGATACACACTGAACTCTTCCATGATCTCTTCTATGTTTTTTTGCCGAATAAACTCCTGATCAATTTCCCTGTTCTCTAACACATTAATAATTGTTTTTTGAATTTGTTCTTTTTTTTCTTCCTCCAGATTCATGTTTTCACCTCTTCGCTTCTAAAAACCTTTGATTCTCCTCTTTTTTCCATTGCTTCTTTAAGTTGTTGACGGCTCTCCCCAAGGTCTGATTCCACTTGCTTTAATTTCGTAATATCAACAAAGGTAATTAATACACCTTCCACCGCATTATACGAGGTTCTGTATGGCCGAATCCGACAAAACCAAGTGCGTCCATCTTCTGCTAGTATTTCTCGCTCGACGCTTCGAAGCTTCTCCATCACCTGATGCACATCTTCCAATAGTTCTGGATAGTTGTCCAAGGTTGAAATGTGAGCAATCGGTCTGCCTATATCTGAATCTCTGATATGGGTAAGGTGTGTAACCATCGGTGTTATTTTTCGAATACATCGTTTTCTATCCAAATAAATTGCACCTACATCCGTATTGTTCAGTAAATTATTCAAATCATTATTTGCTTGAGTCAGTTCATCAATCTTAATTTGATATTCTGAATTAACCGTATACAGCTCTTCATTAACAGATTGCAGCTCCTCATTGGTGCTTTGCAATTCTTCATTGGAAGCAATTAATTCTTCATTGGATGACTGCAATTCTTCATTGGATGTTTCCAGCTCTTCTACGGTTGCCTGAAGATTTTCTCGACTGACCTGCAATTCTTTTTCCAACTCCTGGATCCGTTGACTCATTTCTTCACGAACACCGGTTTTTGTGTCCGTAGTCTTCATTTTACTTGCCTTCGCCTGTCTTTTTACGAAGGACAACAAGTAATATCGAATATTATCTACGGAGAAACTCCTACCTTCCAAGGTAATCAACTCTCCCGGATACCTTTCCAATTCACTAATATTTTCATACATTAGCTCTTTTTTCCCTTGACGCAACCTCCGAACCAGCCCGCTGGCATAAATGGACAAATCCGCAGGCAAGTTATGGAATAAGATTGGAGAAAACTTGCCAGACTTTACTTCAAAGAATGGATTCATGTCATTAATAACCTGTATGATATGATCCTGTCCATCTATAACGACAGACGGAGGTAGTGCCACCTGCATGACACTATCGCAAATCCGGTTGATTTGCTTGTGTTTGTGCGGGTTTCCTTCTGGCTCCCACCATTCTACCTGTTCTTTGTTTTTAGGTGTCAGGCTTTGAATTTCGCCTATTACTGGTGGTTGAAAGCCTTCTTTATATTGATATATTTTCCATTTGCTATTGATGGTATTGAACCCTTCACTCATTTCTCCCAAGGACTCACTGTTCCCCATAAAAAGGTAACCCCCGGGACTTAAAGAATAGTAAAACATATTAAGAATCTTTTGTTGCATGCTTGGCTTAAGATAAATAAATAAATTGCGGCATACCATCAGATTTAATTTAGAAAAAGGAGGGTCTTTTAAAAGATTATGAGTAGCAAACACGACTAATTTTCTCACTTCTTCATTGACCTGATAACCATTTTCAACCTTAGTAAAGTATTTTGCCAGCAGCTCCGGATGAACATCCGACAAGAGACTGTCTGGATAAAACCCTTGGCTGGCTACGTCCAGAGAATGCCGGTCAATGTCCGTCGCAAATATCTTAACGTCGCAATTAGGATTTGTATGTTGCCTTTCTTCCAGGCAGAGCATCGCCAAGGTATATACTTCTTCTCCCGTCGAGCAGCCCGCCGACCAAATCCGAAGAGTATCTTCTTTCGTCAGCTTTCGAATAACATCTTTCCGAAGGCATTGGAAGGCTTCTGCATCTCTGAAAAAACCTGTGACCCCTATTAATAATTCCCGGTATAAAATATCTTTTTCTTTATCTGATTCTACCAGAAGCTGCAAATACTCTTCCAGCGTCTGGCATCTGTTAATACTCACTCGTCGTTCCAATCTCCTGGTAATCGTATTTTCTTTATAGTAAGAAAAATCGATTCCACTGTAATTCCGAAGGATCAAATTTATCTTCGCCAGTGTGTCAATATTTTCTGGCATATTTTCTTCTAATGACTTGCTTTTTTGGATAAATGGATGCCTGATATAGTTTAATAGTTCTTCGGCCATTTTTTCCGGCGTTAATATGTAATCCACCAAACCTGTAGAAATGGAACTTCTTGGCATCCCGTCAAATTTAGCGCTTTTTTCATCTTGAACCATAATCATACCGCCTGCTTCTTTGATGCTTCTAATCCCTAAAGTTCCATCACTTCCTGTTCCAGATAACACAACCGCCACCGCTTTTTTCCCTTGATCCGCCGCAAGGCTTCGAAAAAAAACGTCTATCGGTAAATTGTTTGTTTTATGAGTGCTATGCTTTTCCAAATATAGCTTTCCATGAAAAATCATCAGATTATATCGGGGAGGAATTAAGTAAACATGATTCGCCTCCACTTCTGTCCCGTCTTTCGCAATCGAAATGGTCATACTCGTACAACGAGCCAGCAGTTCATCCATCATACTTTTGTAATCCGGTGACAAATGCTGAACGACAATAAAAGCCATTCCTGTATCTTTCGGCATTGCATGAAAAAACTGCTGTAACGCTTCCAACCCACCAGCCGAAGCCCCCACTCCGACATAATATACCGGTTTGATCTGTTTTTCTTTCTGAGAATGATCCATTTTTCCATCCTTTCTTTTTTCACCAATTGCTTCTTCACTGTTTATACCCAAGCAACATTGCCAGCTTTCATCTTTTTATCTTTTGGTTAACCTTTTGGCTGACAGTTCTTAATCATCTGTTCGTGTATTTTTGCTAATATGCGAATATCTCCTTGTTTCTATAAAATCATGCGATTATTTCCTAAAATTCTGTCTTTTTCATTGATTGTCGCTATATGAAACGGTATAATAAAGTGTACCCTTTAAAAACAAAATCTAACTACGTAAAGGAAGGTGTCTATGAAAAATACCTACGGACTGGATCGTGTTGATCTTAAGATCATCAAAATTTTGCAGCGTGATGGCCGAACTCCCAACACGGATATCGCTCGGTCGTTGGACGTTTCAGAATCAACGGTTCGTAACCGTATTACCCGGCTGATTGAAAACGACGTGATCCAGATCGTTGCCGTAGCCGACCCGTTCAAACTGGGATTGGATATTGCCGCTTCTCTTAAAATCCATGTTGATGTTCAGAAAGTGGATTACGTGGCAACCGAACTCAAAAAAATCGAAGCACTTTGGTACATTACGCTAGCAACCGGTGCTTCAACCTTTAACGCTGAAGTCTATGTGAAAAACATTAATGATTTGCATGAACTCCTAAAGAACAAGATCTGGAGAATCGATGGTGTAACGCATACCGAGACTTCCGTTGTAATGGACTACTTAAAACGAGAATATTGTTGGGATTTTTAGAAAAAACTCTGAGCATGTAATAAAAAGAACCCTGCCGCTGATCTTTGTGGCAAGGTTCTTTTTCATTCAGGCAAGTTATAGCAGTTCTCCTCTGGCGTCAAAAAACCAAGGTGGAAACTGAATCGCTCCCGATACTTTCTCCAAAGCATTTTCTTCTAACTTCATCATTTGCAAATACTCTTCTTCGAAGCCAAAGGGTAAGTAAACGCCTTCAGGAAAAGCAGGACGAAAACCAAAACGCTGGTAATACCGAGGATCTCCGATCACAATCATTACTGGGTAATCGGTTTTTCTTGCTTCTTCGATTGCTCTTTGACATAATTTCTGTCCAATACCTTCTCGCTGAAACTCGGGCGAAACAGAAACAGGCGACAGAATCAAAACAGGAATCATGGAAGTTTTTCCATCTAAAGCTATTTCTGAAACCAGAACATGACCAACCATTTTTCCACCAAGCTCCGCTACCAAGGCCAACTCATTGATATACCCCTTACTGGCACGAATAGACTCCACTAGCTGCCACTCTTTTCCCGTACTAAAGGGCATCGGATCAAAGGCATCCTGAATAAGCCGGCGAATCGCCATATAGTCTTTCTTCCCTTCCGGTCGTATTGTCAGGTTTTTTTCCATCATTCCTTTTTCCATCATCTATCGCTCCCTTCGATTCTTAGGAACCGGTTATTTTTTTGAGCGCTTCTTCCCAGGACATTCTTTCTTGATCACCCGTTTCCAAATCTTTTAATGCAACCAGTCCATCCTGCACTTCCTCATCACCAATAATCACTACCCAGGGAATTCCCTGTTTATTGGCATAATTCATTTTTTTAGCTATTTTGGTATCTTCCAAAAACACTTCTGTTATGACATTTGCATCCCGAAATCGCCGTGCTACTTTTGCACAGGTCTCCAAGGTGTCCCCGATAGGCACTACCAACAATTGCGTTAACACTTGTTCTTTCATTTCTCCCAATAAACCCGCCTCGTTTAATTGGTAAAAGAGTCTGGTTAAGCCGATAGAAATACCAACTCCTGGCAACTTTTCTTTTGTATAATGTTCGGCTAAATTATCATACCTTCCACCGGAGCAAATGGACCCTATTTCAGGGTAGTTTTTCAGCAAGGTTTCATACACAGTCCCTGTGTAATAGTCTAATCCTCTAACAATGGTCAGATCCAAAGCAAAATGTGCTTCTGGCACCCCAAAGGCTCTGATCAGTCTGGTAACACGCGTAAGTTCCTCTACCCCAGTTTGATAAAGTTCATTGTCAATAGCCGCCTGTTTTAAGCCGTCCAGGATTTCATCATTACTACCTTTCAGCTGTATAAATCGAAAAATAGCATCAATAGAATCTTCTTGAATACCCGCTTCCATTAACTCTTTCCGAGTCTTATCCGGGCCTATCTTTTCCAGTTTGTCAATGGCTTTTAATATTTCCGGTCTTCCCGCCAGCCCAAAATGTTGAAAAAGTCCATTCATTAGTTTTCGATTATTAATTCTTATAATAAAATCAGGCAATCCCAATTGCGTAAAAACATCATTGATAATTGCCGGAATTTCTGCATCATTAACAACGTCTAAATGATTACGCCCAATAATATCAATATCACATTGATAAAATTCACGAAACCTTCCTTTTTGGTTTTTTTCTCCGCGATAAACTTTACCAATCTGATATCTCCGGAAAGGAAACGTCAAGTCTGCCATATGCTGTGCCACATACCGGGCTAAGGGTACCGTTAAATCAAACCGCATCGCCAGATCTGAATCGCCTTTCATAAAGCGATAAACCTGTTTCTCCGTTTCCCCACCACTTTTTACCAAAAGCACATCCGATTTCTCGATCACCGGTGTATCAAGGGGAATAAAGCCATACCTTTCATATACACTGCGAATCGTATCCCTCATATGGTTAAACACGATTTGCTCTGCTGGTAACAATTCCATAAAGCCTGGTAATGTGGATGGTTTTACAATCATTTTCTTCTCCGTCATGTCCTTCCTCCCTACCTTCCATTTAAGATATCCTCATTTTAACATGTAGTGGCTAAAATGCAAGCTGCCATCCCCATTCCTCAGAGGTTCAATCAGAAGATTTCTTTACTGATGCTTTTATAATTTCTTATATTCATTGGACAGCATGGAAAGAATGTGCATAGACCGATAACCATCTTCATATTTTTTACAGTCTCTCAAGGTTCCTTCAAAGACAAATCCTTCGGATTCATATAAGGCTTTGGCTTTCGGGTTGTCATCAAAAACATCCAGCCACAACCTATGACACCCATAAGTTTCAAAACACAGTTTTTTAATAAGACGAACACATTGCCGCCCATAGCCTTTTCCCTTTTTATCAATGGTAATACGATCAAATTCAATCACATTATGAGGACTACCAATAGAAGACAGGATAATGTATCCCACCACTTCTCCTTTCGCTCGATCTTCCACTATAAAATGTTTTTCTTCCGATGCATGAATTGACTCTAAATGCCTGGCTTTCGGCCAGTTATACACATAACGTCTGTTTTCTTCATTCCTCTCAATTTTCAGTACCTGATCAAGATCCTGAGGCGTTGTATCTCTTAGCCGGATCATATCATTCTGAATCACTGTCTTAGTCACTTATACTCCTCCTATTCTTTCAAGAACGAAGACGCTTCGCATCTATTGAAATTGAGATTTTAGAATTGATCATTAATTTCAAATGCCTACAGGGTACTTGTGCTATTTTCTATATCATAAAAAACCCCGAATCCTATCTTTTCTTATACCCAATCTTTTACCCAAAGATCAGTATCGGAAAAAATAGAATTTCGGAGATAGGATATCTTTTATTCTTTTACTTTTGCAATGACACTAATCTCTACCAAAGGATCTCCTGGCGGCAAAACACTTTGAACTGTAATACGTGCGGGGTATGGTTGTGACACATACTGCCCATAAACTTCGTTAAACCCGTCAAAATCTTTCATATCTTTCAGATGTGCCTCCACTTTTACCAAGTCTTCCAAACCGCATCCGGCAGCTTCAAGAATTGCTTTTATATTTTCCATCACTTGCCTGGTATGCTCTTTTATACCAACAGCTTCAATCACATCGGTGCCAGGCTTTTCTGGCGTCTGTCCACTTACAAAAACAAATCCTCCTGCTATAATAGCGTGATTATATGGTCCCGCTGGCAATGGCGCCTCAGCAGGATGCACCGCTCTTTTGGTCATTTTCATCCCTCCCTGCACCTTTAACTAATCTACAACATTTCCTATGATCTCTAAATAGGCCTTCGATTCCACACAGCTACCCGTCATCATTACCCCCACGTTCTTGCCCGTTACATCCACTTTGTGGTTTAGCAGAGCCGATATGCCAACGACAGCCGCACCTTCCGCCACCAGTTGATGCTTTTCAAACGCATATTTCATGCCTTCTATCACTTTTTCTTCGGTAATCAGCACATGTTCATCTACATAGTGTTCTATCAATGGCAAGGTATACTCATTTTTCCGACCAATGCCACCAGATAAAGAGCCGGCAATCGTTGGTTTTTCCTCTATTTCTACCGGTTTTCCAGCTTTAAGACTCTCCAACATTGCTGGTGACTGTTGAATGGAAACGCCTATGATTTTAATCTTAGGGTTCATGCTTTTCGCCGTCAGAGCCGCTCCTGCTAATAGCCCACCACCAGATAGCTGTACCAGCAAGGTATCGATTTGAGGATTTTTTTGTAACATTTCCAGCACTACCGTACCTTGACCAGCAATAATTTCCGGATCATCAAAGGGTGGAACTGGAATATAACCATGTTTTCGAATCAGTTGCTCAAAATGATCTTCTGCTTCATCCTGAGATTGTCCGAAAATCATCGGCTCCGCTTTCAATGCCTTTACCATCTCTACCCGATTTTGGGGCACTTTTTCCGAGAGACAGACCACAGCCTTTATCCCTAGCTTTGCGGCTGTATAAGCCACTGCTCTGCCATGATTGCCCGTAGAAAAGGTAATGACCCCTTTTCGCCTTTTCTCTTCCTCCAAGGATAATATTTTGTTTCCAGCTCCTCTTAACTTAAAGGCACCGGTATGTTGCAGAGACTCCAATTTGATGGAAACCTGATGAGCTCCACTTCTGAAAGCCAGATCCGGTGATTCGATAAGGGGGGTTTTAAGAATCAGTCCATGGATTCTTTTTGAAGCAAGCAAAACATCTTGTAAACATAGAGATTTCCAGTCTTTTGAGGATTCATATTTCACGTTTTCACCACCTGCCAATTATCTTTTAACGCAAATTTCTAATGAATCGTCGAAGAAATGTTCAATACCATTTTCTGTTATATAGAAGGAAGCATCTACTTCAAAACCTACATCATCCAACCAAATTCCCGGAATCAGATGAAGGGTCATGTTTTTTTGAAGAATGGTTTTGTCTCCCGGCCTTACCGAAATTGTTTGCTCACCCCAGTCCGGCGGATAGTTTACACCAATCGAATAACCAATCCTAGACTCTTTCACCAAACCTGTCTTTTGAATGGTTTTTCGCCAGGTTTCTTCAATGTCTTCTACCACAGCACCCGGTTTCACCATTTCTAACGCAGCTGCCAGGCCTTCCAATACTGTTTTTCCCGTATCTCGCATTAACGATGGGGGTTCTTGCCCTAAATACATGGTTCGGGCAATCGGAACATGGTACCTTTTATAAACACCACATAGTTCTAAAAGAACCGCTTCCTCTTTTTCGTATTTCTTTTCTGTCCAGGTGAGGTGTGGGGTTTTCGTTGCTTCTCCCGCCATCATCAAGGGCACAATGGCCGGATAATCTCCACTATGTTCAGAGGTTCCAGAATACTGAGCCTCCGCAATTTTCGCCGCCACATCACATTCTCTGACGCCTGGCGCAATTTCACGTTGAGCTGTTTTCATCACTTTGGAAGCTATTTGTCCAGCAATTTTCATAAATTCAATTTCTTTATCAGATTTCACTACCCGTACCCAGTTGACTAACGTATTCGCATCCTTAAAAACCGCATTAGGCAAAGATTTTTCCAATTCTACATGAGCCCTATGAGGATAATAAAACTGGTCCATTTCCACTCCGATGACCTTACGGTCCCATCCTCGGTCTTTAATGATATCGGCCATAAAGTGCATCGGGTGTTTCACCAGGGAATGTACATAATCGTCGGCATATTGATAAATATTATTGTCTGATAGAAAACTGGTAATTCGAGCCGCATTCGCATCCATTCCCCTACCAACCCAAACTGGCTCTTCCTGATCCAAAGAAACCAATAGGCATTGATGCACATAAAAACTCCAACCGTCATAACCAGTCAGATAATTCATATTGGCCGGTTGAGAGATAAATAAGAGTTCAATACCCCACTCATTCATTTTTTCCTGCGTTTTCCGAACCCTTCCCAGATATTCTTCACGACTAAACACCTGCATCTACATTCCCTCCTCTTTAAGAATGATGAATGATGGATCTTGATTTTTTATCTTGAATTTTTAACCCTTAATTGCCTTCTTTACATATAGCCATTCCGTCTGTCTTTCACAACCGCATGGTACATATATCGGATCATCGTCACAAAATCAAAAACTGGTAAGCCGGTGGCTTCCTGTACCGCCGCTCCATAGGGCGGAAGTACACTGCATTCCAACAGAATCGCTTTTACGTCCGCATATTCCCGCTGTAATGTTTTCGCCGATTCTACTACTTCCTTCTCCACTTCCGAATAATTAAGCGTTCCTGTTTCCTTTATAAAAGCATCAGAAAAAAAGGGTTTTTCCTGCAAACCCGCTATAGCAAGCCCGTCTGTTTTTTGTACACCAGCTTTTTTCAGGATGGTTCCTGTCAAAGATTCTGAGTTTACTGTCAAAATCCCAACTTTCGTGAGTTCCGGCATGATATTCTGAATGAAGGGCAACTGAAGAAGGCTGGAAAGAAAGACTGGCATTTTCAATTCACGAGCCAGGTAATCCTGATAAAGGATCATAAAACCACAATCGGAAGTAATCGCCCGAACGCCTTCTTTTTTCAATTCTTCTCCAGCCCTCATCACATCTTGAAGTGCTGTCATATCGTGTTTTAGTATTCGTTCTACCGTCAGTCCCGGCACTCTTCTGAATCGGACAGGAAAATCGTAAGTGGTGGCATTAGCGACATCACCGGGAATAAAGGGGGCTTCGCTATCAAGCAGTATAATGCCTATCGCTTCTCCGTAGCTGACCTGACCCGGTTTGACATGGTAGATCATTGCTTTCTCCTCCCCTAAAAAATCTTCTTAAATCAACGCCGCATTAGGTAGGAAAAGTGCTATCTGAGGGAAAAAGACCAGCAACACCGTCACCAACAATAAAATGAACACAAAAGGCGGTGTATGACTGATAATTTCCAAATATGGTCTTCTGAAAATTAGCTGTGCCGTAAAAATATCACACCCAAAGGGTGGAGTTGCTGACCCAATAGCCGCCTGAAGCACCACCAGAACCCCTAGAAGTACTGGATCAATCCCAGTCTGAAGAACATAGGGTGCAAACACAGGGCTCAGTACATAAATGGCAACAATAGGATCTACAAACATGCAAGCAATGAAGTAAGCAGCCACTACCACAAATACAACATACAGTTGACTGGGATCATCGCCAAATACCGCCGGCAGATAGGTCTGTGGAATCCGCAGAAAACTCAGTAACCAGGAAAAAGCATTTCCTGCTCCTACCAGAACAAATACAACACCGGTAATAACGCCGGTTTGCAAAAAATGATCAATCATCGCGTTAAAGGTAACGGTTTTGTAAATAAATCCTTCCAGCAAAATGGCATAGGCTACGGAAGCTGCCGCCGCTTCCGTCGGACTAAATACTCCACCATAAATTCCCCCTATGATAATAAGCGGAAATCCCATGACCAAAATCCCACTTTTAACCGCATCTTTTCTCTCTTTCCAGTCCGCTTTCGGCGCTCCTGCAATGCCATTTTTCTTGGAATAAATAAACGCATAAATAGAAAATAGTACAAATATCAGTAGTCCTGGTCCCACACCAGCCAGAAACAGCTTTCCAACCGAAGTTCCAGTAACTACTCCGTAAACAATAAATCCTATACTGGGCGGTATCAAAAAAGCAATATCACTGGAATTAATAATCAAGGCTAAGGTAAAGGGGCTGGAATATCCAGCCTCTAGCAGCATTGGCCGCATGGTTCCGCCAATAGCCGCAACCGTTGCCTGCGTAGAACCAGATACAGCACCAAAAAGGGTACAAGCTGCATTGGTAGTAATGGCCAAGCCACCGGGAATATGCCCTAAAAAGGCTTTTACCATTCGGATAAGCCTTCTGGCTGCCTGTCCAGCGGTAATAATATTCGCTGCCAGTATAAACATCGGAACCGCTACCAAAGAAGGTGGAATAATTCCCGTAACCACCTGCTGAACAATAACATTCATATTAAAACCTGGCATATACACTAAAATATAAAGAATGAGGGATCCTAACAAAACGACCATGAAAGGAAACCCAAATAAAAGCTTAAAAATCATACTCGCAACTAGTAATGGCATAAAACCACCTCTCTTTTAGGGTTTCTTTTCTCCGTCTTCTTCACTCATCTCATCCACATTGTCCATAGTTTCCTTCTTGAGCTCTTCTCCAACGGCTTGATACTCTTCTGCCATTTGCTGTAATTCTTCTGCTTCATACTCTCCTTGCTGCTCCGGAGAAAGCCACACAGCTTCTTCTTTAATGTTTTTAATAATGGTCCGTATATACTGTATTCCAGCAGAGAAAAACCCGAGAGGGATAATCGCAATAAAGGTCCAATAAGGTAACCTCAACGCAGGGGTTACATGGTTCATGTTTCTGGCCTGAGCCATATATCCGTAAGAATAATAGGCCATCAGAAACATTACCAGTCCACTACCCACGCATATGATAAAAATCATGGCTTTTTGCAGTTTAGGCGGTGCTGCATCAAAAAAAGCACCCATTCGAATATGCCTTGCTTTACGAACAGCGTAACTAACTCCCGCAAAGGTAATAAGAATGGTTAACAGTTCCGCTATTTCTTCGGCAAAATAGATACTTCTATAAAAGGTTCGGGCAAAAACGTTTACGATTACCAAAGTTGCCAGGGCGAATACTGAGACAGATAAGACAACCACCTCAAAGTACTCGACACTTTTTCCAAGTTTTTGGAGAATAGTAGATGAGCCTGTCTTTTGATTGGCTTCCATACCAACGCTCCTTCCTTAAATCCCTGCGGCGCTTCAGACGCACCGCAGGGAAAAAATCATTTTGACTCTATTTGCTAGTCTTCAATTCCTAAAGCTTCTTTTGCATTTTCAATATCATTTAGCAAGGTTTCCAAAATTTCTTCTGCCTGAGGTCCTCCGATTTCCAGGAACTTATCGTATACTGGACGGGATGCTTCCTTGAACGCATCCAGATCATCACCGGTGATCTGGTGGTATTCCATCTCAGGTCTTGCTTCCAGCATGTAAGCTAGGTCTTCTTCATGTCTTGCGTCAATCCACTCTGCAGAAGGAAGGATTGCGTCCGTCCAGTAGTTTCTCATTTCTTCCTGCACTTCTGGCGGTAAAGAATCAAAATACTGCATATTCACTGTTGGTATTCCAGTGAAAGGTTCTGCAAAAATGTCTGTTAAATAGTTTTGTACTTCATAAAAGTTCATGCTCCTGATGGCGAAAATCGGGTTAATTTGTCCATCAATCAGGTTGGTCTGTAGTCCGCCGTATATCTCTCCATAAGCTAAGGGTGTCGGATCTGCACCGTAGGCCAGATAGTTTTCTACCAGCATTGCGGATCCCATAACGCGAACTTTAAAGCCTTGCATGTCATCAACGGTTTCGATTGGATTGTTGGAGCTGATCGTTTGCCATCCTTCATAAAGAACACCCAGTGGAACCAGTCCGTTTCGTCGGAAAGCTTCTTCCAACACATCCATAAAGTCACCGTTTCGAATTACCCAGTCCAAAGTTTCCGGCATATGCTCCGGTGGCCACAGGTAGTGCAGTGTCAGCACCTGAGCTTCCGGTACAAAAGCACTGATCCAGGCATAGTCGGAAAATACGTATTCAACGACTCCTAGTTGTGCCAGTTCATTGATATCACGAGTATCCCCCAGAGTACCAAAAGGATATACGGTTAGGTCGTACATGCCATCGGTAACTTCCCTCATATGATCTGCATAATATTCAGCCCATACGGTCATAAAGTCGCCTTCAATTTCCTCGGAGGCCAATCTTGGCTGCAGAGGAGCATCCATTAGTTCTCCCAGGCTTTCTTCTCCTGTTCTTTCAACAGCCGCTTCTTCCGGCTCCTCCGCAGGTGCCGGGTCACCGCCGCCGCAACCTGCCAGTCCTAAGGTGCTTAGTAGTACGACGCTAAGTGCTAATGCCAGCCATTTCGTTTTCCCATACTTTTTCTTCATGTTTTCTCCTCCTCTTTTTGCTTTCCTGAAATCTTCTCCCGATTCACATTCTTCCAAATTATCAGTCATCGCCGGACAAATCCTCTGCTTCCTCTCTTTTACTAATCGCTTCCTGCTGCTTAAAGTAAGACAGAGCACCTTTGACGAATAACTCCACACCCATAGGCATCACATCTTCATCGATGTTAAACCTGGGATTGTGATGTGGGTAATGGGTTTCCTTTGCTTCATTTCCCGTTCCCAGGAATATGAATACCCCAGGAACCAGGGCGGCAAACTCAGAAAAATCTTCACTTGCCATATTTGAATGAGGAACGACTCTCTCCTCATTTCCTGCAACCTCTCTGGCAGCAGACATCATCACTTTAACCATGTTTTCATCATTAATTAAAGCAATGTTTTCCCGAAACCATTCCATCTGACATTCACAATGATGCGCTTCGGCTACTTTTTCCGCAATTCTTTTTAACCTTAGAACCGCTTTATCATCACCGTCATCATACAGCGTCCGAATAGAACCTTCTAGGCTCACATAATCCGGAATGATGTTCGCTTTCGTTCCACCTTCAATTTTTCCAAAAGACATGGTGGTAGGTTTCATGCAACTGATCTCCCGGGTCTGTACCCGCTGAGCCGAGAGGACAATATCCGAGGCTGCAATGATCGGATCGATAGCTGTTTCTGGATAACCAGAATGCCCTCCATAGCCTCTTACTAAAATCTTAAAAATATCCAGTCCTGACATAACGCCACCAGCTGACAGTCCAATGGTTCCGGATGGCAGCGGTGTCCAGATATGGACGCCTACCACCGCATCTACCTTAGGATTGTCCAGTACGCCTTCATTGATCATTGGTAATGCACCGGCATTTTCCTCGTTCGGTTGAAAAACCAATTTGATGTTGCCTTTTAACTCATCCTTCATCCCTACCAATACTTTTGCCGCCACCATTAGCATCGCTGTATGTGCATCGTGGCCACAGGCATGCATCACTCCCGGATTTTTGGATGCATAGGGAACTTTGTTTTCCTCTTGAACTGGCAGGGCATCCAAGTCAGCTCGCAACATTAACACAGGACCTTCTGTCTTTCCTTTAATCATACCCGTCACACCAGTTTGCGTCATGCGATGTGTTTCAATGCCTAATTCCTGCAAATATTCTTCTACGATTTGCGCTGTTCGGTGCTCCTGATATCCTAACTCCGGATATTCGTGAAAATCTCTCCTCAAAGCGATGAGTTCTTCTTTTAAGTCCTTCACTTGATTTTTGATGGGATCCATGGGAATTGCCAGCCTCCCTTACACAGGATATTGCTTTTAACTTTTTGCTTCTTTCTCGTCTCCCTGCCATCCTAGAAAAGCAGACAGCTTATCCGTTGCTTCTTTCAATCCTTCTTTAACAGAGTCAACCTTGCTATAGGTTTGTCTGATGCTGGCTCCGCTCACACTGATAGCGGCAACAATTTCATTTTTATAATCTCTTACCGGCATTGCAATACAAGTAAGTCCTGCGCAAAATTCTTCATCGTCCACACTAAAGCCTTGCTTTCTTATTCTTTTTAATTCATCCATTAATTCATCAATCTCTACAATCGTAGCCGTCGTATATGCCTGAAGTTCCCGATTCCCAAGTATCTTCAGAATTTCCTCTTTGGTCATTTCGCAAATCAGTGCTTTTCCCATGGCCGTTGCGTGAAGGGATTCTCTGGATCCTATCTGTAAATTTGCAATCAGCGAAGCTTTTGGACTTACTTTCGATATTGTCACCACGCTATCATCAACCCGTACACCCAGGTTAACCGTTTCTTCATACCGATTGCACAGTTCTTGTAAAATACCTATATCAAAATTATATAAATTTCGCTGCCGAGGAATCATATTCCCTATTTCAAAGAGACGCCAACCCAATCTATATTTTTTGGTATCTTCGCATTGTTCGATATAATTGCGAGCCAATAATGTGTCCAATATCCGATGCACAGTGCTTTTTCCGATGTTTAGCCGATTGCTTAATTCGCTGACACCTAAACCTTCCTGATATCCTTCTGAAGATAGTATTTCCAGAACTTCCAGCGCCTTATCAATGGTCTGAACCGGATAACGTGGTGCCTGGTATGTTTTTTCTTGCCCCATTTCATCACCAATCCTTTTACAGATTTTTCTATTATCTCCGGAACCATCACCAACCGAAACCAGAACAATACCTAGGGCGAAAAAAGGTTTTCTGATAAGAGAAAACCTTTTTCTTTTTTATAGTTAAATCCAACCTCTGGCTTTCATGGATTTCGATACTTTTTGCAAAGCGTTAATCCAAGCAGCATTTCTCATAGAGGTGTCTTTTTCCTGGGCTGTATCCATCGTTTCACGATATGCTTTTGTAATTTGCTCTTTTAATCGAGAATTAATGGTTTCAATATCCCAGTAGCTATCCGTCAGGCCCTGAGTTCGTTCAAACGAACAAACAATAGCACTTCCACAGTTGGTTAATACATCCGGAACAATATGGATATTTCTTTCCTGCAGCATTTTTTCTGCTCCCGGTGTCACTGGACCGTTAGCCGCTTCCATAATTAGTTTCGCCTTAATTTTATCAGCATTTTCTTCATGAATAACACTTTGTACCGCCGCCGGAATAAGAATGTCGCAATCCAGCTCCAATACTTCTTCTTTATTGATTGCTTTTTCGCCGGCATACCCTTCCACGGATCGATTCGGATGATTCAAGGAATGTTCTTCTAACTTTTCAATGTCAATACCTTTAGAGTCATAGACACCACCAAAATAATCAGCTACGCCCACTACTTTGTACCCTTCTTTATGCAGCAGACGGGCCGCTATTCGCCCCACATTTCCAAAACCTTGAATCGCAACCGTTGAACCTTTCGGTATATTCAAGTCTCTAACCGCTTCCATCGTAACAAAAAAAGCTCCCGTTCCTGTGGCTTCCATGCTTCCAACGGTTCCGCTAGTTTCAGCAGGTTTGTCATTGATGGCGGCAGGACTGTGGAAACCGTTTATTTCTTCATACTCATCCAACATCCAAGCCATGGTTTTCGCACTAGTCCCAATATCAGCACCCGGAATATCTACCCAAGCACCTTTCATTGGCAGTTTGCGAATGTAGGCACGAGAAAGCCTTTCTAACTCACCTTCAGAAAGTTTTCCTGCATCTACTCGAACGCCACCTTTTCCACCGCCGGCGGGTATTCCGCCTACCGCATGTTTAATCGTCATCCAGAACCCAAGAGCTTTCACTGTATCCAAATCTAAATCAGGCACAAATCTCAAACCGTTTTTTACCTGGCCAAGCGCATCATTATAATGCACGCGATACGCCGTGAAAATTTCCAACTCTCCGTTATCCATCTTCATCGGTATTGCAAACTCAAAAATTCGTTTTGGTTGGCTAAGCATTTTAATGGCGTTTGGTTCAACATCCGCCATTTTAGCTGCTTCTTGCAGAGTTGTCAAGGCAGTTTGAAATGGATTTTTGCTCATCAAATCACTCCAATCCTTCATTATAGGGGGATTACACCGCTCCCCGGCATCTTTTGCCATGAAGCGGTGTTATGTTTTGTAATACTAATATTAATATTATCTATGGCTTCGGAATAGCAAGATCCTCTGTATGATCATTGAAAGTCAGATCATAATCACTATCATCGCACCATTCTTGACATAATTTAGCCATTCTTACTTTCACCTTCACAAGATGGTTTGTCATTGAATCATCATGCCATGCATTGTATAGGTCGCATTCGTTTTTGCCCGGCTCAAACTTAAAGTACACAGGAGCACAAATCCGTGCAATTTCATCGGCTTCAAGATGGCGCTGATTGTTCCCCATGGAGTCAACCAGACTCATATAGATATCTAACGGAATATCCGTCACACTTCGAATAGCCGCAAACATTGGTAAAGATAGATCTGCCAAAGGATTGAAGCTATCCGCACCCATATCTGCCAGCATTTTAGCGTTAACAGCGTTTCCATGACCAGCAAATACAGAAATCTTAAATTTCACGTCTGCCGGAATCACACCATCAGCTCTTAGCTTATTTGCCAGATATAGAAGTCCTTCGTCCGGAATCAGAAATCCTCGAATCCCAACATCAATGCATCTACTCAGCTCACGCAGCCACATATAAAGATTATCCTGACCCCGAACACGCATACCAGAAACATACCCTTCCGGTGTTCCGTATTGTTTTCCTGTATCCCATCCACGGGTTGGCACCGGATTTACTAAGGTTTCCATTTTAGCGTCTGCACCGATTTGTGCATAATATTTCAGTTCTTGCTTATCCAAAAGAGCCGATCCACCAACAGTACCAATGACTCTATGGATCGTTACTTTCTTTGCTTCAGATTCTTTAACCAGGGTTTCAAAATTCGCTGCATTTTCTATGCCCGGAATTTCATGTCTATAATGAGCTCCCCCTTCAAATGTTACTTTTGAAGAAGGCATGTCATAAAGATCTTTCAATGGAAATACGGTTTTTTCCTGGATATACTTTTCAATTGCTTTCATTGTCATGTTTATTTCCTCCTTAGAAAAGATTCTTGTTAATAAGATGCACTCTGCCAGAAGTTAAGATTCCGGTTTATAAGCTTGCCACCGTTCTAATCAAACTCCTTGAAAAGTTTTTCAAATTCCTCAATAGGATCTGTAATATGATAGACATAATCATCCGATGGGAATACGCCTTCTTTTACCTCTTTGATATATTGTTTATAGGCGTTTGTTTCTACTTCTGCCACTTCTGCATACTTCTTAACAAACTTCGGTGTAAAGGCTTGAAATTTACCAACCATATCGCTACTGATCAACAACTGTCCGTCACAGGCGCCAGCACCAATTGAATATACAGGAATATCCAGTTTTTTCGTAATGAATTCCGTTAATTCCGGCGGTACTGCTTCCACTAGGATAGAAAAGGCACCGGCCTCTTGCACGGCTAAAGCGTCTTCAATAACACCACGGGCGTTTTCTACGGTTCTTCCCTGTGCTTTGAATCCACCTAACTGACCAGAACTTTGCGGTGTCAGCCCTATATGACCGATAACCGGTATCCCCGCATCCGTAATCGCACGGATTCTGCTTTGTATCCGGACACCACCCTCCAACTTAATACAATCCGTGTCGGCTTCCTTCATAAAACGCACAGCATTGTCAACGGCCTGTTCATCAGACGACTGGTAAGATCCAAAAGGCATATCTCCAATGATCCAAGTGTTTGGCGCTCCCCGGCGTACTGCCTGGCAATGAGAAATACAATCTTCCATTGTTACCGGAATCGTCCCGCTATACCCCAGCGTTACCATTCCCAGTGAATCGCCTACCAGCAACATGTCCATGCCAGCCGCTTCCGCAAACATAGCTGTCGGATAGTCATAGGCTGTAATCCATGCCACTTGTTCGCCGGCTTTCTTCATCTTAACCAGATCAAGAATACTCTTTTTCTTTGCCATTTGACGCTCTCCTCCTTTTGTAAACGTTTTCTTTCAGAACACCTTTTTAATCCGGAACACCCATCCATAATAGATAAGCATTCCGGCTTGTTAGCTTTAAAGGTCCAGCGGTCTTGCTTTTAAGACACTTCACTGATTCAACAAGACCCTTAGGCATTTCCTTGTTTTTTGGGAACGCCGTTCTAATAACTAGATAATATGATACTTCACTCACTATGTCAATGATTTTTGGTTATTTTTTTGAAATTTTTTAACTATTTCTTATTTTCTCATTTACTTATGTTGCATTTTGCATGCTTTGATCACTTGTTTTGCCAAGACCGCCGTGGTGACAGATCCTACTCCACCGGGAACGGGTGTAAAAGCTCCTGCTTTACTCTTCGCCTCATCCTGATGAACATCCCCTGTCATATTCCCTTCTTCATCTACATTAATACCAACATCCGCCACAACAGCACCTTCTTTAATATGAGCTTCCCTTACAAATTCAGAACGTCCAATAGCCGCTATCAGAATATCGGCACCAGCCGTTATTTTTTCCAGCTCTTTTGTTCTGGAATGCGCCACAGTCACCGTTGCATTTTCTTGTAATAGCAATAGCGCCGCTGGTTTTCCCACCACCATAGAACGTCCAAGAACAACGGCATTTTTTCCTTCCAAAGGAATTTGATAATGCTTAAATATTTCCATCACCGCCATAGGAGTGCAGGGAACAAAACCACTTTCATCTCCCGTCAACAGCTTTGCTGTGTTTTCTGGATGAAGGCAATCTACGTCTTTTCCCGGAGCAATACTAACTTCAATCACCTTTTCATCAAGCTGTTTTGGCAATGGGCGGAATATCAAAATCCCGTGCACCAACGAATCTTCGTTAACCTCCTTGAGCGCTGAAAGAAAGGCTTCCTGAGTAATGTTCTCCGCTAATTCCACTTTTTTCGTCTTAATGCCAATATCATCACAACGTTTTACAATCCCTCGTTCATAGGCAATATCATCTGATTTTTCACCCACCCGGATCAAAGCCAGGCAAGGAATAATGTCTTTTGATTCCAATACGGTCGTATCATTTTTTAATGCTTCCACAATGGCATCGGCCACCGGTTTTCCTTTAAGTAATTCATTCATTTTCATCATCCTTTCTTTTCTAATGTCATATTCTTATTCTTCTCCGATACCCTTACTCTATCAAACTCTAACACTTATGGATAGAGCATAAAATATTATAAAGGGTATAACAAGAGGCGGAGAATTTCCCCGCCTCTATAGGCTGTTCACTATTTTATTGCATTGTTTCCTTAGAATAACCCTAGAACAAGCCTTGAATCATACCATCTTCATCAACATCAATCATTTCAGCCGACGGTACCTTTGGCAATCCAGGCATTGTCATAATATCGCCCGTTAGCGCTACAATAAATCCAGCTCCCGCCGATACTTTTACCTGGCGCACAGCTACTGTAAAGCCTTCCGGCCTTCCAATCTTAGTCGGATCATCCGATAAGGAGTATTGACTTTTTGCCATGCAAATCGGCAGATTTCCAAAGCCTAGTTTTTCCAGTTTTGCAATTTCTTTTTCAGCTGCCGGCGATAGTTGAATACCATCAGCCCCATAGATTTTTGTCGCAATAGCTTCAATCTTTTTAGCAATAGGAGCCTCTACATCATAGGCATACTTGAAGTTGCTTCCATCGTTTTCTTCAATAAGCCGAAGCACTTCTTCCGCTACTTCCACGCCGCCTTTGCCACCTTTCGCCCAAACTTCAGACAAGGCTACATTAACACCCTGAGCCTGGCAAGCCTCCCGAACCATAGCCAGTTCAGCTTCCGTATCAAGAGGGAACCTGTTAATTGCTACCACTACCGGCAATCCAAATACATCGGTCATGTTTTCTACATGCTTCATCAGATTAGGAATGCCTTTTTTAAGCGCTTCCAGGTTTTCTTCATTCAGGTCTGCCTTTTTCACGCCACCATGAGATTTCAAAGCTCGCACCGTAGCCACAACCATAACAGCATCCGGTTGAATTCCCGCCTGACGGCATTTAATATCTATAAATTTCTCTGCGCCTAAGTCGGCACCGAAACCTGCTTCCGTCACCACATAATCAGCAAAATGCATCGCTGTCTGTGTAGCCGCTAAAGAGTTGCAACCATGAGCTATATTCGCAAAAGGGCCACCATGAATAAAGGCCGGTGTTCCTTCCAGCGTTTGCACTAGATTAGGCTTTAAAGCATCTTTTAACAGAGCTGTCAGGGCTCCCTGAGCATTCAGATCATTAGCTGTAATCGGCTGATCGTCGCGTGTGTACGCCACAACCATACGACCCAGTCTTTCTTTAAGGTCTTTTAGGTCTGTCGCCAGGCAAAAAGCCGCCATTACTTCTGACGCAACGGTAATATCAAACCCGTCTTCTCTTGGCACACCATTTCCTTTACCGCCCATACCATTAACCATGTTTCTAAGCTGCCGGTCATTCATGTCCATCGCACGTCTCCAGGTAATTTTACGATTATCAATACCTAGCTTGTTGCCTTGTTGGATATGGTTATCGATCAGAGCCGCCAAAAGATTGTTCGCCGTCCCGATCGCATGGATATCACCAGTAAAATGAAGGTTGATGTCTTCCATTGGAATTACCTGGGCATAACCACCGCCAGCCGCTCCCCCTTTCACCCCGAAGACAGGCCCTAGGGATGGCTCTCTTAAAGCTACAATGGTTTTCTTCCCTAAATAACTAAGGGCATCAGCCACTCCAATGGTGGTAGTGGTTTTTCCTTCTCCTGCCGGAGTTGGATTAATGGCTGTTGTTAAAATCAATTTTGCTTTCTTGCCTTCTTTTGCTTTTTTTACATGCTCTGTGGACACTTTCGCCTTATACTTCCCGTAAAGATCCAGATCATCTTCTGTCAGATTCAGTTGTGCGGCTATTTCCCGAATGTCCTGGGGAGTTGCTTCCTGTGCAATTTGAATATCTGTTTTCATGATTGTCGTCGCCTCCTTAAATTTTGCTTTTCTTCCTTTATAAATCCTATTAAATAAGTTTCCAGTCCTCTGATAACGCTTTACGTCATCAAAGGTCCAGAATGCATTACCCGGAGACGCCGCACCGCTTTTCCTCCTCCTTTTAGAGGGAGGTTTTGCCGTGGCATCATCGGATAAATATGTTCACATGCAAGGATGCATGTCCATATTTTACAATTTATCACAGTACCGTCACCATTTCGTCAACATTTTTATTTTAGCGCCACCATCTTTTCTATTTCAGCACAGGATAAAAAACGTTTAAATTGATATAACTTTAACAGCATCCCTTGGAACGCCGTTCCAATATAGATTATAATAAAGCTCCGGCAATGTCAATGATAATTCTCATAATCTATCAAAATATTTGAATATTCGTTCCTTATCTTTTTCATTTATAATGGCTATTTTCAGCCCTTTCAGCATTCATTCAATTTGCATTTTTTAGTAGGTCATGTTAGAATGCATAATGTCACGGCCCATTTTTTATGTTTATATGTTTATAATGCGTATGTTTATGGGTATATAGTAATAGCCATTGGGATGAAAAAGGAAATAAAGAAAGATCACTTCCCAATAGAAAGGAGTTGAGTACGTGGCAACCATTAAGGTGGAAAATATCACCAAAATTTTTGGGGACCGACCCAAAAAAGCCTTAGAAATGTTAGATCAACAAATTTCCAAGGATGAAATCCTCGAAAAAACAGGGAGCACCGTCGGAGTTAACAAGGCCAGTTTCGAGGTTGGCGAAGGAGAAATCTTTGTTATCATGGGACTTTCCGGCAGTGGAAAATCAACGCTTATCCGTTGCATGAACCGGCTTATTGAACCAACATCAGGAGATGTCTGGGTAGATGATGAAAATGTAACGAAAATGAATGAAGAACAATTACGAAACTTTCGTCGTTACAAGCAAGCCATGGTATTTCAGAAGTTTGCGCTGTTTCCCCATCGTACCGTAGCCGAAAATGTGGCTTTTGGTTTGGAGATTCAGGATATCAGCCTGGAGGAACGAATGGATAAAGCTCTGGAAGCCTTAGATCTTGTTGGATTAAAAGGCTATGCCAACCAAAAGCCAGGACAACTGAGTGGTGGCATGCAGCAGCGTGTAGGCTTAGCCCGATGCCTGGCTGTCGATCCGGAAATTCTTTTTATGGACGAAGCTTTCAGCGCACTCGATCCCCTCATCAGACGAGACATGCAGGATGAATTGCTGAATCTTCAGAGCAAAATGAATAAAACGATCGTCTTTATTACCCACGATCTGGATGAAGCGCTAAAACTAGGGGACCGGGTAGCCATTATGAAAGATGGTATTATTGAACAGATCGATGCTCCTGAAGACATTCTTCGAAATCCGAAAACAGAATATGTGGCTCGCTTTGTCGAAGATGTAGACCTTGCCAAAGTCTTAACGGCTGAGGGTGTTATGGTAAAAGCCAAAGCCCTTGCCAGACCTAAAGATGGTCCGCGCATGGTTTTACGAAAAATGCGAGAAGCTGGTATCTCCGGCATCTTTATGGTAAGTCGTGATGATGAGCTTATTGGTTATATCAGCTCTGATGACGCCAGAAAAGCCGTGGATGAAGACAAAACCAATGTAGAAGATATTCTTCAGAAGGACATTGTTACCACGTTGCCAGATACCACGCTGAACGATCTTTTTGAACTCACTGCCAGCGCTTCAGTTCCTGTTGCGGTAGTAGACGAACACAAAAAATTCAAAGGTCTTATCATCAGAGGATCTCTGTTATCAGGTCTGGTAAAGGAGGCGTATCCCCATGATGACGAGTAGTATTCTCAATCCATTAGATTTTATACCCCGAATTCCTATCGGAAACTGGGTGGATTCCATTATCCAGGCCCTCCGGACGGCCATTGGTCCCCTTACAAGGGTTATCTCCACTGTTCTAAGTGGTTTTATGGGAGTTTTCTCCGATCTATTATTGATGATTCCGGCTTTTTTCCTAATCATCATCATCAGTGCTATCGCCTGGAAGCTTGCCAGTCAGCGAGTAGCCGTCTTTAGTTTTCTTGGCCTAAGCCTTATTTACAATATAGGTTTATGGGAAGAATCTATCATTACTGTCACCATGATTTTAGTAGCCGTATTTATTTCTTTATTAATAGGGCTTCCGACAGGAATTCTCTCCACTCGTTATGAAATGGTACACAAAATCGTCTGGCCTATCTTGGACTTTATGCAGACGATGCCCGCTTTTGTTTATTTGATCCCAGCCATCTTTTTCTTCCGGCTAGGGGTTGTATCCGCTATGATTGCAACTGTCGTTTTTTCTGTACCCCCAGTAATCCGACTGACCGGGTTAGGAATACGACTGGTGCCGGAAGATATGGTAGAAGCAGCAACTGCTTTTGGTACTACCGACTGGCAAAAACTGACAAAAGTCCAGCTACCCTTGGCAATGCCAACCATTATGGCTGGTGTTAACCAGTGTATTATGTTAGCCTTATCCATGGTTGTTATCGCCGCAATGATTGGTGCCGGAGGTTTAGGTGCTGTTGTGCTTCGAGGAATCCAGCGTGTTGATCTGGGTCTCGGTTTTGAAGGTGGCGTATCTGTGGTGATCCTGGCTATTATTCTTGATCGCATCACTCAACGTAGTAAAGATGCCAACGAATAAAGCCATTGATCATAAAAACTATTTGAGGAAAAGAAAAGGAGGGATTAGTTTGTTTAAGAACAAACTGATTATCGCATCATTGATTTTATTGACCGTCTTCGCACTGGTACTAACCGGTTGCGGACCAGCAGACGAGCCAGCTGAAGAGCCAGCTGACCTTGAAGAACCTGCTGACATGGAAGAACCCGCTGATGTAGAAGAGCCTGCTGAAGCAGACGCTGTAGAAGGTAGCATTTCAGCCATTACAGGAATTGATCCTGGTGCTGGCATCATGGCCGCTACAGAAGAGGCCATAGAGGTCTACGACTTAAACGTTGGTCTATTGGAATCTAGTGATGCCGCTATGACCGCTGAATTAGATGCAGCCATCGCTAACGAAGAATGGATCATCGTAACCGGTTGGTCTCCTCACTGGAAATTCGCTGCTTTTGATCTGAAATACCTAAAAGATCCAGAAGAAGTATATGGTGGCGAAGAGTACATTGCAACCATTGCAAGACAAGGACTAGAAGAAGATCATCCTGCTGTTTTCGAGCTACTTCAAAACTTCAGCTGGACAGACGATGAAATTGGTGAAGTCATGGACATGAACACACAAAACAGTGACTTTGTAGCCAATGCAGACCAGTGGATCGCCGACAACAGCGACCTTGTTGACAGCTGGACTCCAGAAGGATTAGAAGGAAATGGCGAAACAATCGACATTCTATTAGTAGAGTGGGATTGTGCCTTAGCAAGCACTAACGTAATTGCGGCTATCCTTCGAGATGCAGGATTCGAAGTAAATATGACACCCGTTGATGGTGGCGTTATGTGGTCTTCCATTGCCGAAGGCGATGCAGACTTTATGACCACAGCTTGGTTACCAGGAACTCACGCTTCTTACATCGACCAGTTTGGTGATGATGTGGTTGAAGTTGCAACCAACTACGAAGGTGCAAGAATCGGTCTTGTTGTACCGTCTTATGTACCTTTCGACAGCATTACCGATATCAACGATTACGTTGATTAATCAGCTGCTTTGTAAAGGCTTAAAAATTATTCTATAACAAAAACCCACCAGAAGGTGGGTTTTTGTGTTCAATCTGTTATAATAATAGCATACCTTAATGAATAGGAGGCACGTATCAATGGAAAAAGTTTATGATGTTATTATTGTCGGGGCCGGCCCTGCCGGATTATCGGCCGCTTTATATGCGGGAAGGGCTAAGCTTAGCACCTTAGTTCTGGAAGGTACTAAAGTAGGTGGGCAAATTGCCATTACCAGCGAGGTGGACAATTATCCCGGTTCGATGGAAGACGCTACCGGTCCTTCTTTAACAGCAAGAATGGTGGACCAGGCAAAAAGATTCGGTGCTGAGATGGTTTCCGATTCCGTTGTTGGTACAGATTTCAAAGATAAGGTTAAAATTGTTAAAGGTGAAAAAGCCGATTACAAAGGTCGCAGTGTTATCATCGCCACAGGAGCCAACCCACGTCAGATCGGTTGCCCGGGAGAAAAAGAACTTACCGGAAAAGGTGTTTCTTACTGTGCTACCTGCGATGCCGATTTTTTTGAAGGCTTAGAAATATTTGTGGTTGGTGGAGGCGACACCGCCGTAGAAGAAGCTATTTTCCTGGCAAAATTTGCACGAAAAGTAACCATTGTTCATCGCAGAGATGAATTGAGGGCCGCTAAATACCTTCAAGAAAAAGTCTTTGAACATCCTAAAATTGAAATCATGTGGAACTCGGTTATTGTGGACATTAAAGGAGATGGCCTTGTTGAGTCGGCTGTTTTCCATAACCGCGAGACCGGAGAAACCACTGAAATTAAAGCCGATGAAGATGACGGAACCTTTGGTATTTTTGTCCTGGTTGGATACGAACCGGTAACAGAAGTATTTAAGGGTTGTATTGATACGGATGAAAGTGGTTACATTATTGCTGATTCCCGCATGCGAACCAATGTGGAAGGCGTTTTTGCCGCCGGTGATGTTCGGGTTAAAACCCTGCGACAAGTTGTAACCGCCACCGCCGACGGAGCCATCGCCGCTGTAGAAGCCGAAAAATACCTGGGAGAGTGATCTCGTTGAAAAATAAGCAATTGGTAATGATTCCTGGCCCCACTCCAGTAACCCGCTCCATCCAAAATCAAATGGGCAGAGAGGTTGCGGCTTTCGGAGACCCGGACTTTATCAGCGATTATAAGGAACTGATCCACGATCTAAAGGTTTTATGGAAAACAGAAGGTGAAGTATTTGTTGTTGCCGGTACTGGTACAATGGCCATGGAAATGGCCATTGCCAACACCCTCCAAAAAGACGATCATTTGTTGATTGTTTCTCATGGTTTTTTTGGAGACCGTTTTATCGATATCTGTGAAAGAAAAGGCATTCATGTTGATGTGCTTTCCAGTGAGTGGGGACAAATCGTTCCGATTGAAGTTATTGAACAAAAACTGATGGAAAAAAAATATCAGGCAGTCACCGTCACCCATGTAGACACTTCTACCGGCGTTAAAGCTCCTGTAGAAGATATCGGGAACCTTGTAAAGTCTTTTGACGATACCCTGTTTATTGTTGACGGTGTTTGCTCAACTGCCGGAGAACAAGAGTATGTGGATGAAATGAATATTGATATCCTTCTAACCGGCACACAAAAGGCCTTTGGCGTGCCGCCCGGTCTGGCCATTCTCTGGGCTGGCCCTAAAGCCATGGAAAGACGAAAAAAGATAGGTAGCATCCCTGAGTACTATATTGATTTCGAAAAGTGGCTCCCCATCATGCATGATCCGTCCAAGTATTTTGCTACCCCTGCTGTTAATATGATATGGGCGCTGGCAGAATCGGTTAATCAAATAAAGCGTGAAGGCTTAGAAAAACGCTATGCCCGGCACAAAAAAGTCGGACATGCCATGCAACTGGCTCTTGAAGGAATTGGGTTTTCCATCCTAGCTGAAAAAGAGCATCGAGCTTCCACCCTTTCTAATGTTCTTTATCCCGAAGGGATGGATGATGCCAGTTTCCGAAAACTTCTTTACCAGGAAGGCGTGATGGTTGCCGGTGGTTTAGGTATCTATGCAGGAAAAATGTTTCGATTGGGACATATGGGAAATGTGGATATGCACGATTTAGTCGCTACGCTGGCTGCTATTGAGCGTGCCCTCCATCATTCCGGTCAGTCCGTTGATTTTGGTAAAAGTGTCGGTATTTTCTTATCAGAAATGCTTTCATAAGGCTTTTTTCCAAAGGATTTACCAAACCTTTCAGGGAGGCTGAAACCGTGCCAGAAAAAATCCATTGGAAGCAAGTATTTGTATCCGGCGGCGCCATTGTAGGATCAATGGTTGGCGCCGGTTTTGCTTCCGGTCAGGAAGTCATGCAGTTTTTTACTCACTTAGGCTTTATCCATAGCATTTATGCCGGTCTTCTTTCCATGATTTTACTGTCCTGGATCTTTATGACGATTCTAGAAGATGGCCGAATACATCAATTTCCTAATGCCAACGCTATCTTCTCCCATTATTGCGGAAGAAAAATTGGCTTTTTTTTCGAATGGTTTGTCCCGATTCTCATGTTAATGGTTTTTTCTATGATGATTTCCGCTGCCGGCGCTACTTTTCATGAGCACTATGGTTTGCATCCGTCTTTTGGCCGGGTCATGGTCGCTCTCTCTACGTTAGCCACGGTTTTACTTGGAATTAAAGGATTGGTTCGTATTGTAGGCTCTATTGCTCCTGCTTTTATCTGCCTTACCATTTTAATGAGCTTGTCCAGTATTATTGCAAATCCGGAAGGCATTAAATCTTCCGGTCAGACATTAATGTCTATCGATGTTCCCAATGCTTATGATCACTGGTTTATCTCAGGCTTTATGTACGCCTCTTTTCTGATGGTCGGATTTATGCCTTTCACTACCGAGATTGGAAAACAGGCCAACAATAAAAAAGAGACTGTTTTAGGCGGCTTGTTTGGCGGAATCTTTTTCTTAACCGGTGCCATGATTTTGAGTACCGGCTTGCTGGTGGTCATTGAGCAAGTCTATTACCGCCAGATTCCTTCTCTGGCAATGGCTTCCGCCAGCCTTCCCTTATTGGCCTCTATCTTTGCTTTTTTGATGGTGGCCGGCATTTATACCGCGTCTGTATCCATGCTTTGGACTTCTGTTAACCGTATTGAAAGAAATGAACAATGTGTCCGTTATCGAAAAGTGGCTGTTTTTATGACCATTTTCGCTTTCATCGGCGGCCAACTTCCTTTTGCCACCATGGTAAGCCTTATTTACCCAACCATTGGTTATCTGGGCCTTATTCTCATTAGTGGCATGATTTATACAAAAATAAAAGAAGTCCTGCCGTGACCGTTATTACAACAGTCAGCAGGACTTTTTCTTTTTTTATAGCCCTAAGGTTTCTCCGATTTCTTGCATGGCTTCCAAAGAAAGAGCTGCAAAATCCGGAAAAGCAATACCTGTTTTTTCAATACTCCGCATCGCATCCCGATCAGCTCCGGCGGCAAAACGTGTTTCTTTCATTCTCTTCGTGATGGATTTAGGTTTCACGCTATTTATCTTTTTATCCGGATATACAAAGGTAATCGCTGTAATAAATCCAGTAATAGGGTCGGCTGCATAAAGTGCCCGATCCATGGTATTCTCCACCTTTATCCCTGTTGCTTTGTTATGAGCCTGAATAGAATGATAAATCTCCTCATCCCCTAGTCCCTCTTCCTGCAGGATTTTAACTGTCTTGGGACCATGAAGATGGTTTTCCCCATTCTTGTAGTCCACTAAATCCGCATCTAAGTCATGTACCAGTCCAGCAAAAGCCCATCGTTCCACATTTTCCGGATCCAGTTTTTTTGCCAGCGCTCTCATAACAGCTTCCACGGCATAAGAGTGTTTCAATAAGTGTTCTGTCTCCAGATGTTTCTCTAAAAGCGCTATGGCTTTATCCCGGTCATACATAATATCCCTCCATTGTTTTATCAGCTATGAACTATGAACCATAGTATACGCTTTCCCTCTCCATTCGTCAAACCCTAAAATCATACAAGGGAATCCTTTTTTGTTCATCATAAGATTTTTTCTAAAAAATCTTCAACCTCTTCTTCTCCCAGGGAGTATACTTCTCCATCGTCAATCTGGACAGATACCGCCTTTGTACAATGACCTAAACAAAAAGCAGCCTTCACATGAATCTGCTCCTGCAGGTTTTTTTCTTCCACTAGTTGCTGAAAGCGATTCACTACCTGGTAGGCTCCCTTTAAATGACAGGCGCTACCAATACAAACATGGATGGTTTTCATGAAAAATCCCCTTTCGTTTTTGCATGCTAGTAGTACTGTACCGTTACTTTCTTACCTAGCGTTTCGAGAAACTCTTTGATTTTTCTGATGACTTGTAGTTTTATGCTTAAATCTTTTGGCAAATCCGGATTTTGGTGAGCCGGATTGATAGCCTGGCCCACATAAAAACATACATGGGTACAGTCATTGATCAGCATTTTTGTCAAAAGGTAGGCTCCATCCTCTTTCCCCTTCTGATGAACCCCCAGATCTAAGGAAATGCGGTTAACGTATTGTTCTAAGTTTTCCAGTACACAACTCAGCGTAATAACCCCTTCTGTGACCAGATCAAGAACCTGACTTTTTCCGATCGGCGGCACTTGCTCTGTACCTGTTTCCAGCAGAACTTCTATCTCTTCTCCCAGTTCCCGACTGGCAATATTAGCTGCCGTACCACCACAAACCACTTTCACTCCTCTGCCAGCTAGAAAATCCTGCATTAACCGCGAATCATCCTCTTTCTTTTCCGGCGGACCAGCAAAAATACTGACAATCTCCGGCTCGCGGATCTTAATAGAAACCACCGTCGTATCGTCTCCAGGTTTTTTCTCATATAAATCAATACAAGTATTCATTAGTCTATTCGTAATGCCCTTGGCGGTTTTTTCCAACTGAGCATGCTTTAATAAAAAATGTAATACATTATCCCATTGCCACCCCAGGTTAAGAACTCCACCTACGCCAGCATGAATAACCCCGTCACTGACAATCGTAATGCTGTCACCTTCCATCACTTCAAACTCACTTTCCAATATTTTTTTCCCATGAATAATTCTTTCTTTTTTAGAAATATCCAATTCTCTGTTGTTTCTTATATAAAATAACGGTGGATTATCATACTCTACCAACTGAGCCAGACCGCTTTTTCCAATCTTAAGAATAACAAAGGTGGAATACGCCAATTTTCGCACATGACAGACAGGTAAGGTTTTTGCAATGGTTTCAATGGTTTCGTAAATGCTGGCTCCTTCCTTCAGCATCGTACCGGCTATTTTAGTTGTCATAGTGGCTAAGATATTGGCTTTCACCCCACTCCCAAGCCCATCAGCCAATACAATAATAACACTGTCCTCCGTATCTACTACTTCTACTTTATCACCGCACAGTTCTTCGTTTCTTTTGTTAAGACTGTCATGAGCTAAGTCAATAAAGTAGTTCATCTTTCCTCCCCCCGATCACCAACCACTAGATTTTGTAGTTTCGTAAGGGTTACTTTTGTCTCTGCCGTCGTTTCTCCTAAAAGACTGGCAATTTCCTGGGCAACGCGCATTTGTTTGTCAATAACATCCTGAGCGACGTTTAATGTGTTTTCACGAACTCGTATCAGCTCTTTTTTATTTTTTTCTGCCGATGTAACGTCTGTCATAATGGCCATTAAAATACCTTCCTTGCTCAGGTATAAAATATTGACAATTAAAATCACTCCATATTGATGGTACTCTACTTGCCTTCCAATCAAATTCACCCGGGTTTCCAGTACCTCTTCAAACAAATCGCTTGGAATGATGGTACTGATGTCTCTGTCTTTAATGGCTTCTGCCCGGATCTGAAAGATCCTTTCTGATGATGGGTTAAATTCTTTTACTTTCAAGTCTGGCCCCACCATAAAAATAGCGTTGGGGCTATTATCAAAAATAACATTTTTAAGGCTTTCTGCTTTCGCTCTCATAAAAGGAAGGCACATATTAACGTGAGAAGTTCCTCTCAGCACAGACTCCGCCTTGGCATGGCAGGTCCCATAGCCACAGGCATTACAGTTTAACTGATCTTCTTTTCTGCTTTTCCCCATTACCATCAGGGTTTCATTTATTTCTTCCGCTGAATATTTCTCTAATTCCACTTTTTGATCATAAATAATCTTACTTAAATCAACTTCCGGCAACGGATCCTGGTTCTCATTAAGATCTTTTTCCTTTTGCTGTTCTTGCTTTTGTTCTTCTTCCAAGGCTTTGATTTTTCTATTATAATCGGTCATTCTTTTACGTCGGACATAGTAGCTGGTATCATCTTTAGGCATACCAGTACCGTTAATACATCCACGATCGCAGGATGCAATGCCTAAGAACAGTCCTTCTAACTCGTCATTTTCAAGACTGCGTAAAATTTCTTCGCTGTTATCTACTCCAGCGATGACGTTTTTTTCAAAGTTTTTCTTTTTACTAATTTCCATATCAATACAAAAGGGAATACAGCGGCCTTTATGAGTTCCTACAGCATCAAAGGCCATCCCTTCTAAGCTTTCCAGTTCAATACCCTCTTCTTTCAGCCAATCTTCCAGTTCCACAAAAGTCAGAACGGCTTTTACCAATCCCCGATGCTGCATTTCTCTGGCTTCTGCCTTTTTCGCCAAGCAGGGTCCCACATATACAATATAGCTATCCGCTCCATATTTTTTTCGAAGTATTCGGCCATGAGCAATCATTGGCGAAACGATAGGAATCATATACTGACGAAGGGAAGAATGGTATTTTTCAATCAGATAATTGGTCGAAGGACAGGTGGAAGCAATAATATTCTTCTTCCCGGAGGAGCCTAAATAGTCTTCGTAGGCTTTTGCCACAACATCCCCTCCTACAGCTTCTTCTTCTACCACATCAAACCCTAATTTTTTAAGAGCCTCTACCATCTGTTCTCCATTTTCAACTCCAAAAGCAGAAGAAAAGGCTGGCGATAAACTCACCACCACTTTCTGTGGTGAAGCAATGGCTTCCTTTACATGATCAATAACATTTTTGATATGCAGTGCCCCCTGCTCGCAGGCTACATAGCACTCTCCACAGGATATACATCGATCCTGATCGATTCTGGCATGACTATCAAAAATAGAGATTGCTTTCGGCGGACAAGCCCGAATGCATTTATAGCAATTGTTGCATTTATCCATGGAATGATTAATAAATTTCAATGCGCCACCCCTTACCTTCTAAAATATTCGTTATTTAATTAACAGCCACTTTCATTATACCTCAATAACCTTTGCTTTCCAACGCTTAAATACTTATTTTTCCTATAACAAAACCCCCAACAACGTTGGGGGTTTATCATTAGATTTCCTTAAATTAACTCTCGGATATCTTTCGTTTCGTGATTCTCGTACTCCATTACTTTTCCTTCCCAGGTACGAATGGTAATATAGTCTTTTCCTCTTGATACCAAGTAATCTGGGAACAGAGGCGTTTTCCCCTGACCTTTAGGCGCATTAAGAATAAAGGTAGGAATTGCCATGCCGGAAGTATATCCTCTTAAGTATTCCATAATCTCTAAACCATCATCAATGGATGTATTAAAATGAGTTGTTCCCGCTACATGCTTGGCATGGAAGATATAGTAAGGTCTTACCCGGCATTTAAGCAACTCATGATTTAGTACCCGCATAACGTATTTATCGTTATTCACTCCATTTAACAATACAGCCTGATTCCCTAAAGGAACTCCGGCTTTTGCCAGTTTTTCGCAGGCTTCTTTTGCCTCTTCACTAATTTCGGCTGGATGATTAAAGTGAGTATTGATATATACGGGATGATATTTTTCAATCATGGCACAGAACTCATCTGTAATTCTTTGTGGCATAGTTACCAACGTGCGGCTTCCTAAGCGAACGTATTCCACATGTGGAATTTCTTTTAGTTGCTTTAAGATCCACTCCAGTGTTTCATCTGTTAAGCAAAGAGAATCTCCACCTGTGATCAAAACGTCTCTGATTTCTGGACACTCTCTAATATAATCAATTGATTCCTGCAAAGCACTTCGGCTTCTAGGTACATCTTCTTCTCCAATATTTCTTCTTCTTTGGCAGTGTCGACAATACATGGCACATTCGTTCGTAACATTAATAATCAGCCGATCCGGATAACGTCTTGTAATGCTTCCTGCTGGATTTGTAAACTCTTCTCCCATCGGATCAAAGTCATGACAGGGATCTTCCAGTTCACTGTGTACCGGTATTGCCATTAATCGAACCGGATCAAATCGATCGTCCGGATCCATCAAGCTAAGGTAATAAGGCGAAACGGCCCAACGGAACTTTTTCCCTACTTCTCTAATTTCTTTTTTTTCTATATCCGTTAAGTTAAGAATTTTACCGAGGAGTTCCACATCCGAAACGCGGTTTTCTGTCTGCCAACGATAGTCTTTCCACTGTTCTTCTGTAGCACCTAGTACTTTCATAATTTTTTCTTTGCGTTGACGGATCGTGTCCTTCATTTCCAGTCCTTTTGGAATTTCTTCCCTTGCCTTCAGATAGTCATCGATTCGGCTTTTCAGCTCATCAGCTCTCTGAAGCGAGATTTCCCGTTTACTGTTTTCCATTTTTAAACAACCTTGATCCATTCGAAACATCCTTTCAGTATTCTTTCTCTTAACCATTTTTTGTCTTTGTTCCTTGCTTTTTTATCGTTTCCTACAAGATCATTATACCACTCCCTCTAATAAATGCAAGTATTGCGTCAAAATTTATTTTCAGTGCAATAATTTCATCATTTTATTGCTTTATTTTCATTATTGCCATTTTTCCTGCCTCTCTCAAAGAGCAAAGCTGTTATTTTGTGTATTTTCTGAATTTTTGTCTTTTTGTTCATATCGCTGGAAAATATGACGTATCTGTTTTTCTAGGCCTTACTTCATGGTATAATCATTCATATCCCTTCATTTAGACCGAATTTCCAGAGATTCCAGCAGGCTTCTAGATATCACCAGCAGGCTTCTGCGCTACTAAAAGTTAATCCACGACGCATCGATCTAATGCCACGCATTTCACCAAAAGACAGGGATGCATGCTTTGTGGTGTTAGCATCCGATAAACAAGCTTTTTCCATAAGTATCTTACCCCATAACAGAGTAGGAGGATGCCGATGACGATTCAACTCATTACGGATAGTACCGCCTATATTCCATGTCATCTGATCAAGAAGTACAACATTCAAGTGGTTTCTCTCAGTGTTCAGCTAAACGGTCTGACGAAAGAAGAAACCACGGTAGAGCACGGTGCCTTTTATCAAGAACTAAGCCAGTCAAAAGAATGGGCTACGTCATCTCAGCCCACTCTCGAGACCTTTCTTACTCTTTTTCAGAAAGCAATCGATAAAAGAAAAGAAATCTTTGGAGTTTTCCTGTCCTCGGCCATGAGCGGTACTTATCAAACAGCCAGAATGGCTAAACAGATGATCTTAGAAAAAGAGCCTTCCGCAAAAATTCATTTAATTGATTCCCAAACCAATTGTATGCAAATGGGTTTTGCTGTGCTGGAAGCCGCTAAGTTAATTGAAGAAGGACTGGATACAAAGGAAGTGATCCAGCAGGTCCAGAACTTTGTGAATCGCTCCCGATTTTTGTTTGCTCCCCTTAGCTTGCAATACCTTCGAAAAGGCGGGCGAATTGGTGGTGCCGCCGCTTTTATTGGTTCTGTTCTACGAATCGTACCAATCTTAACCGTTGAAAATGGTAGGACATCTGTCTTCAACAAGGTCCGAACCCAGAAAAAAGCTCAGTCCACCATGGTCCAGGCTGTTTTGGAAGATTTCCAACAGTACGGAGAAGGTGATTTAGTGGTTCATCATATAAACGACGAAACTGCCGGTCACGCTCTGGCTTCTAAGCTTTCTGAGCCCTTTAACCGCGAAATCCCTGTTCTTCCTATCGGCCCGGTTATTGGATTGCATGTTGGCCCAGGAACCGTCGGAATTGCCTATTATACAGCAAAAAATCGGATTTCCAACGAACCTGCAGCCGATAAAAACCAACCACATCTCAAGGAGGGTTCCTATGAAAATTATTAATGCAGCCGCAATGAAACAGTCTGTTAATGATCAAGAAATGATTGATGCTATCGAAGAAGCTTTCCACCTTTATTCTCTGGAAAATTTCACGATGCCAGAAAGACTTGCTGTCAAGCATCAGGAAGATACGATGCTCTATATGCCCTGCCTCACTCCAGATAGTATTGGAACGAAAATGCTTTCTCTGATGCCACAAAACCCATCTAAAGGAAAACCGCTTATTGATGGTATGATGATTCTTAACAACAGAGAAGACGGCACTCCCCTCGCTATCATGAATGGTCAGTTACTTACGGCCATGCGAACAGGAGCGGTCGGCGGTCACGCCGTCCGTCATTTAGCTTACCCAGAAAGTCAACACCTAGGCCTTATTGGTTGTGGGGTTCAGGGCCTTTACCAGGTTAAATACGCTTGTGCCGAAAGATCTATTGCTACGGTGTATCTCTATGATGAGTTCAAGGAGGATTTAACTGACTTTGTGGAAAGCATCCGTCAGGAAACCGACTCTCCTTCCCTCCATTGCGTTGTATGCAACAGTGCTACTGAAGTTGCCCAAAACAGTGATATTCTCATAACGGCCACCTCTTCCAAGGAGCCTGTTCTACCAAACGACCCAGAGCTTTTTTCTAATAAATGCGTGGTTTCCATCGGCTCTTGGCGCCCTGATATGAGGGAAATTCCAGAAGCCATCTGGCAAACCACCAGTAAGGTTTATACAGAACTGCCCTATGCTTGTGAAGAAACGGGAGATCTGTCGCAGCCTTTGGCCGATGATGTCATTGCCCTGGATCAGGTTCATTTGATGTCCGATTTCTTAAAAGCCATAAAATCAGGTAAAAAAACAGACCTGCAAAGCACTCGCTTTTACAAATCCGTCGGAATGAGTCTTTTTGATCTGGTTGTCGCTACCAACATTTATGAAAAAGCCAAAGAAAAAGGCTTAGGTACTGACGTTGACTGGTAGCCGTTTCCTGTAGGATAAAAAAACAACTGAGTCCGGTGCATTGGAATCAGTTGTTTTTTTCTACAAAATAACAGGCGTGAGGATGCATAAAAATCTGGTTTTTTCTTCCAGCGGGTTCTTCCATACATGAGGTTTTCCAGAGGGATAGTGAATGGAATCTCCGGCGTATACCGTGTAGTCATCGCCATCGATAGATACAACGACAGCACCCTCCAACACATATAAAAACTCTTCTCCCTGATGGCTAAACCGATGGCCATGTTTTTCTTCCGGCTGCAATGTTACCATCAGAGATTCCAGAACCCGGTCTTGAAAGGTTCCGCTTAACCTAATATACTCCGTTGTAGAACCTTCTATCAGAAAAGACTTTTGATCTTCTTTGGTTACTAAAAAATGTTCATTGTCGTAAGCCTTAAAGAAAGTCGTAATCGAGACATGCAAAGAGTCGGCAATTTTTTTCAGTGAGGTAATGGCAATAGAGGATGTCTCCCGCTCCACCTGAGATAAAAAACTGATGGAAAACCCGGTTCTTTCGCTAAGTTCTTTCAGTGTTAATCCTCTTTCTTTCCTTATTTCCCGAATTTTTTTTGAAACCTCCTGCATTCACACACCCCCATGATTTTTTAGCCAAAGTAAGGTTGTTTAGGGAACTGGTTCAATATCTGACAACCGGTATCCGTTACCAGAACAATATCCTCAATTCTCACTCCGAATTTTCCGGGCAGATAGATCCCCGGTTCAATACTAAAGAGCATTCCCGGTTCCAGCATTTCCTCGTTTCCTTCTACAATATAAGGCGATTCATGAACTTCCATCCCAATACCGTGACCTGTCCGGTGAATGAAATAATCACCATACCCCTTACTTATAATATGATCCCGAACCACTTTATCAATGGATTCTGCGCTAACCTTTGGTCTGACAGCTTCAATCCCTTTTCTCTGTGCTTCAAGAACGATTTCATAAATTTCTAAAAAGAACTCATCCGGCTCATCACCTAAAAAAACAGTACGGGACATATCCGAGCAAAAGCCATCCATAAGCCCCCCAAGATCCATTAACAAAGGCTGATTTTTCAAAATCTTGTCCGTTCCTGTTTTATGATGAGGCGAAGCACTGTTAGAACCAGTAGCAATAATAGGGCTAAAAGAGGGGCCTTCCATCCCATGTTGTTTCATTTCCTGTTCCAAGGTTGCCGCCAGTTCTTTTTCCGTCCTGCCTATCCAGTCCCTTTCTAGTATAACCTTTTTGAGAATATTATCAACGACCGTCGCTGAATTTTTTAATTTTTCAATCTCTGTTTCGCTTTTTATCTTCCGCAAACTTTCAAAAAGGTAACCGGCCAGCCTAAAGTCAGCGTCCTTTATTTTTTTCTGAATTGGCAGCATAAACGCAGCCGGCATACTGTTTTCCAAGGCAATACGGGTGATGCCTATTTCTCGCTCACCCATTTCCTTAAGAAGCATTTGAAATGGATCTTCCTGATCACTCCAAAAGACATTGTTCCGGATTGGTGTCTTCGTAATAAACGCCTCATAAAGCTTTGGTGCTACAAAAAAACCTTCTCCTTTGGTTGGAAGAACAAAAAGAACTAACCTCTCATCCATTTTTGCTCCATAGCCAGTAAGGTAATTCAGATTAACTGAAGGAGATAGAAAAAGGCATTCTATCTCCTCTCCCTGCATTTTTTCCTGAAGCTTTTCAATTCTTTTTTGGTAGATGGACATGTTTTTCCTCCTGCCGTTATGTTTTTGTTCACTCTTTTTTTGCCGTCATCAAGGTAACAATAATTAAGGCTACAAAAGCAACGGGAATAGAGACAACGGAGCTATTCAGATCATAAGGTTGTCTTAAAACAATTTCCCATACCAGCGTTGTAATCACACCAGCTGACATGGATGCCAGCCCACCGGCTTTGGTAACTTTTTTCCATAGAAATACAGCTAATACTGCCGGTGTAATCCCTGCCGCATATACGGTGTAAGCATACATTTGTACAGATAGAATGCTAGGAAAATATTCGATCAGCAAATAAGAAAGCAAGCCCAGTACCGGGATCAATATTCGGGTAAATAATAACTTTTGTTTATCCGATGCTTCTGGGTTAATATATTTTCCGTATAAATCATAGGTAATATTGGTTGAAGCCGACAAAAGATACGAATTTCCTGTTGTAACAATAAAGGCAGCCGCCGCCGCTAAAAGAAGTCCCCCTATAAAGGTCGGTAAGATTGTCGTAGTGGCTATCAATGCCATTCCCGGATTAATGTCCGGAAAGGTAACTCTGGCGGAAAAAGCGATAATTGAAACCGCCGGATAAATAAAGATTACCCCTATTAGCCATCCTATGGAACCAATTCTGGTATCTCGGCTACCACGAGAAGCCGCCAGTCGCTGATACATATTTTGATCTCCCAGCAAAAGGAACAGAGAGGGAATCAGATATCCCGTCAGTTGTAAGGGAGTCAAACCACCTAAAACTTCCAAGCTTGATGGCGGAACCGTTTCTGTGATATTTGCCCATCCGCCAGCCGCATTAATGGAAAAGGGGATCCCAACTCCAAGCCCAATAAGAATAATAAAGGCACCAATAGCATCCGTTGCTGCCACTGCTTTAAGCCCACCTGCAGCAGCAAGAAAAACAATAAGCACAGCGGCAATAATCGTTCCTGTCTGTACCGGAATGCCTGTCGTTACATTTAAGACAAACCCAAACCCTTGGAATTGATAGCTCACAATTCCCACATAAGCCAATACAATCACCAATACCGAGAGCATTTTAGCTGATTCACCGTATTTGGTTTCCAATATTTCACTGATGGTATATTTTCCAAAAGTCCGTATTCTTTCCGCAATAAAAAACAATAACCCAATTCCCACAATAGCCGAAACACTTTGTAACATGGCCGGCCATATGCCAAAGCTGTACGCAAGGGAGTTGCTGCCTCCTGTAATCGTACCACTGCCAACCCAGGTGGCGATTAGCGTTCCCATCAATACAACCGCACCCAGAGATTTTCCAGCCAGAATAAAGTCTTCACTGGAAGAGATCTTCTTTGAATAAAAAATACCCATTACTACCATGATGACCCCATACCCTGCTAAAAACCACAGCAGAGTGGGATTATGCGTTAATTCCATTCTTTTCTTCCTCCTTGTTTTTTCCTTCTTTTTTTAGTTTTACAGTATTGATTACACCTATACTGTAATTAGTGGCGAAAAAAAAGCACCCTTCGCCTACTTTGTTTAAATAATAACATACCTTAGGCTTTTCGTCTATTCCAAAACCAGACCTATCCGAAGAACTTGACAAATCCATCTCTCTGAGGTACATTTATTTAGAGTCATTTCATTTATCTGATGACTACTGGTGCTTCTTGAGGCAATCCTCTCGAAGAGAATAGGGAATAGAAGTGAGAATCTTCAGCGGTCCCGCCACTGTAACCGGGGAATTAATTCGCAGTAATCCACTGTCTTCAAAGGCTCATGCCTGAAGAAGGACGGGAAGGAGCGAAGGCGTGATGATCTGGAAGCCAGGAGACCTGCCAGTAGGGAACTTTTGCTAATGATGTGGATTATGGTAACATCCTCAGTATGTTTATGCTGAGGTTTTTTGCTATTTAAAAACAAATTAAAAACAGAAACCCAAGGAGGAATTATCGTATGCCGTCATTAAAAGAAACCATCGATCAGATCCAACCTCTTAAAAAAGAAGCCATGGATTTGTGTCAGAAAAAGCTTAATAACCTGACGAAGCCACCAGGCAGTTTGGGGGTGCTGGAGGATATCGCTATTCAGTTAGCCGGTATAACAGGCAGCACATCACCGTCTGTTAAGAACAAAACAATGTTGGTGATGGCCGGAGATCACGGAGTTGTTGCTGAAGGTGTCAGTGCTTTCCCTCAGGAAGTAACCCCTCAAATGGTTCTGAACTTTATCAATGGGGGAGCTGCTATCAATGTTTTCTGCCGTCATGCCGAGGCGAAGGTAGTGGTGGTGGACGTGGGCATCGTCGGTGATTTTACTCATCCTGATCTTATCCAAAAAAAGATAAAGCAGGGCACCGACAATATTGCTGCCGGGCCTGGGATGAGTTATGACGAAGCTGTAAAGGCCATTGAAATAGGAATCGAAATGGCTCATGAAGAAGTGCAACAGGGAGCCGCTTTGTTAGGTGCGGGTGAAATGGGCATTGGCAATACAACTCCCAGCAGCGCTATATTAGCCGCATGCATTGATTTACCCTTGGAACAGATCGTCGGTAGGGGGTCGGGAATTCAGGATGAGGCGCTTACCAATAAAATCCGGGTGATTCAACAGGCTTTAGACATTAATCAACCAGACGCAACCGATGGAGTTGATCTTTTGGCAAAAGTAGGCGGCTTGGAAATCGCTGCCATGACTGGCGTTATGCTGGGTGCCGCCGCTCATCGGGTACCGGTAATGGTTGATGGTTTCATCGCCAGTGCGGCTGCTTTGGCTGCCAGTCGCATCTGCCCTAAGGTTACTCCGTATATGATCGCTTCCCATGCTTCTATGGAGCCAGGTCATCAGCATGCCCTCCGTCTTTTAGGTTTAACACCCATGCTTCATATGAACATGCGTCTAGGAGAAGGTACCGGCGCTGCCTTAGCCTTCCACTTGGTAGAAGCTTCCACCAGAGCCCTTGAAGAAATGAGCACCTTCGCTGATGCTGGCGTTACTTCCAGTTAAGCTTTCTTTTGCGCTTTTAATTCCAGGTATTCTTCATAGGTTTTTCGATAATCTTTGATTCCGTCATCGGTTATTTCAATAATGCGATTGGCGATGGTATCGACAAACTGATGATCGTGAGACGTAAACAATACATTGCTGGGGTAGGCTTTCAGCCCATTGTTTAATGCTGTGATTGATTCCAGATCCAGATGATTCGTGGGCTGATCCAGTAATAGGACGTTGGCATTTTTCAGCATCATTCTCGATAGCATACACCGGACCTTTTCTCCACCAGAAAGGACTTTCACCTTTTTCAGGGCATCTTCTCCGGAAAAAAGCATTTTTCCGAGGAAACCTCTTAAATACACTTCCGATTTTTCTTCTGAATACTGCCGCAGCCACTCTACCAGGTTTAAGCCTTCCTGATCAAAATAGTCTGCATTATCTTTTGGCAGATAGGCAGTGGTAATCGTTACACCCCATTTTACCGTCCCTTGGTCCGGTTCCCATTCTCCTGCCATGATTTTCATTAACGCTGTATTGGCTCTTTCATTTTCACTGACAAAGGCTATTTTATCTTCTTTTCCTACGGTGAAACTGACGTTTTTTAACAAGGTTTCTCCTTCTACGGTTTTTGAAATCCCTTCCACCATTAAGATGTCTTTTCCTACTTCTCTTTCTGGTTTAAAACCAACGTAGGGGTAGCGGCGGGTGGATGGTTGAATATCATCCAACGTGATTTTATCCAGTATTTTTTTTCGAGAGGTTGCTTGTCTGGATTTTGAAGCATTTGCACTAAAACGAGCAATAAAATCCTGCAGCTGCTTCACTTTTTCTTCTTTTTTGCGATTTTGATCCTTCATCATCTGGAGTGCCAACTGGCTGGACTCGTACCAGAAGTCGTAGTTCCCTGTAAACATTTTTATTTTCCCAAAGTCCACGTCTACCATATGGGTACAGGTTTTATTCAGAAAATATCGATCATGAGAAACAAAAATAACAATGCCGTCAAAGTTAATTAGGAATTCTTCCAACCATCGGATTGATTGAATATCCAAATGGTTGGTCGGCTCATCCAACACTAAAATATCTGGATTTCCAAACAAAGCCTGCGCCAGCAATACCTTCACTTTTTCAGCACCAGGAAGAGCTTCCATTTTCTTAACATGAAGGTCTGTCGTAATACCAAGCCCCTGCAACAGTGCCGATGCTTCTGCTTCTGCCTCCCATCCGTTTAATTCGGCAAATTCCGCTTCCAGTTCTGCTGCTTTCATCCCATCTTCATCCGAAAAATCTTCTTTGGCATAAAGGATTTCTTTTTCTGTCATTACTTCATAAAGCCGTTCATTTCCTCGAATGACTGTTTCTAATACTTCCACTTCATCAAACTGAAAATGATCTTGTTTTAGTACAGACATTCTAAGACCCGGTGCAATGTGAACTTCACCTTTATTTGGCTCTATTTCTCCGGAAAGGATTCTAAGAAACGTACTTTTCCCCGCTCCATTAGCTCCAATAACTCCATAACAATTGCCCGGAGAAAACTTTAGTTGAACGTCTTCAAATAATTTTTGCTCTCCATAACTTAATCCTAAATTAATAACATTAATCACGTTAATACCTTCCTTTTCTTATATTCTTTATTCGGCGACTACCACCGTTAAGACTGCTTATTCTATTAAAAGCTCTGCCATCTTTTTTCAATAGCTGGACTCCAGTGGCTTTTAGACGATTTTTGTCGTCCAGTCCTCACAATTCCAGACTTCCGTTACCACATCCCGATAAAAGTCCGGTTCGTGACTAATCAATAGAATTGTCCCTTTATAAGCCTGCAAAGCTCGTTTAAGTTCTTCTTTGGCATCCACATCCAGATGATTGGTCGGCTCATCCAGTACCAGGACATTGGTTTCTTTGTTCATTAATTTGCAAAGCCGTACCTTGGCCTGTTCACCACCACTAAGCACCCGTACCTGGCTTTCAATATGCTTGGTTGTTAAGCCGCATTTTGCCAAGGCACTTCTTACTTCCCGCTGGTTAAGACCAGGAAATTCCTGCCATACTTCTTCGATGCATGTATTGGTATTGCTCTCTTTTATTTCTTGTTCAAAATAACCGATATGCAGAAAGTCACCTTCTTCTACGACTCCTGCCAGCGGCGGCACTTCCCCCAGCAAACTTCGCAACAAAGTTGTTTTTCCCAGACCATTGGCGCCAACCAGTGCAATTTTTTGATTTCTTTCCATTTTAATGGTCAAAGGACGGGTTAGCGGTTCCTCATAGCCAATCACTAAGTCCTCCGTCTGAAAGATGAGCTTTCCAGGGGTTCTCGCTGTAAGAAAATGAAATTCCGGCTTCGGTTTTTCCTGGGCTAGTTCAATCATTTCCATCTTATCCAATTTCTTTTGGCGGGACATCGCCATATTGCGAGTAGCTACCCGTGCTTTGTTTCTGGCAACAAAATCTTTTAACTCACTGATTTCCTGCTGTTGCTTTTTATAAGCGGCCTGCAATTGTTCTTTTTTCGCCTGATGAATTTGTAAAAATTGGTCATAGCTACCAGGATACCGTTCAAGCTTTTGATTTTCCATGTGATAAATAAGGTTCGTAACACTGTCCAAAAAAGGAATGTCATGAGAAATCAAAATAAACGCATTCTCATATTCCTGAAAATAACGCCGCAGCCATTCAATATGTTCTTCATCCAAATAATTTGTCGGTTCATCCAAAAGAAGAATTTCCGGTTTTTCCAGCAATAGCTTTGCCAGCAATATTTTTGTACGCTGTCCACCGCTTAAATCGTCTACCTGTTTATCCAACCCAATGTCTGTTAGTCCCAGTCCTCGGGCTACTTCTTCAACTTTTGCATCAATGATATAAAAATCATTCTGATCTAACAGGTCTTGAATCGTTCCCACTTCTTCCAGCATCGTATTTAGCTCATCTTCTGAAACGTTTCCCATCGATTCATATAGCTGATTCATTTCAGCTTCCAGATCAAAAAGATATTGAAAAGCTCCTTTTAAAGCATCTTTGATCGTCATTTCTTTTTCCAGTACTGTGTGTTGGTCTAAATAACCTACCCGTACTCTTTTTGCCCAATGAACGGTGCCCTTATCCGGCTCTATTTTTCCAGTAATAATGTTCATAAAGCTGGATTTACCTTCTCCATTGGCTCCTATCAATCCAATATGTTCTCCTTTCAACAATCGAAAAGACACATCATCAAAAATGGCTCTGTCACCAAAGCCATGGCTTAGATTTTTTACCGTTAACAAACTCATTCCAAACGCTCCTTTTTCTTTCCATCAAAATCATCTTACTCCTATTTATTAAAGAAACCTAGGCCATTATACCATAACAAAGCTTAGGAAAAGATAGGAAAGAGAAAAGATTGCTAAAATTTTTCAACCGAGGTTTTAGAGATTCACATCACTAGATGCTTAACACCTTTTTTGCTAAGCATTCTTTTACTGATATGTTATAATAATAGACATACACCCAGTTAAAGCCATCATGAAACAAATCCCTCTTTAAAGGATGATTCTTCTATGCAAAAAAGTTACATGGACCATGAACTATATGAAAAAGTTTTTAATGGTACTCAAGACTCTCTCTTCATTGTAGAAGTGGTAGGTCCTTTTGAATTTCGGTTTCTTCGAACAAATCTGGCTCATCAAACTAAAACCGGTATTAGCCAGGAGCAAATACAAAACCAGACACCGCTGTCCTTACTTGGCAAGGAGCTGGGAGATCAAGTGGCTATTAACTATCAGAAATGTGTTGATGCTGGAAAAAGCGTTACCTATGAGGAAACATTGGATTTACCAGGCGGTACCAGAATTTGGACCACTACATTAACACCTATTATCCGAAAAGGAATCACCGCGTTTATTGTCGGCTCCGCTACGGATATTACAGAACGGGTTGAAAATGAACAAAAACGAATTGCCTCTGAGAAACTATTGTTAAAAATCATTAATAATATTCCGATGCGTATTTTCTGGAAAGACAAAGACTTGAAATACCTTGGTTGCAATAGTCATTTTGCTAAAGATTCCGGCTGGGGATCTCCGGAAGCGTTAATTGGTAAAACTGACTATGAAATGAGTTGGAAATCTTTGGCCGAGGACTATCGAAAAGACGATTTAGACGTCATGATACAGGAAGAAGAAAAAATCAATTACATCGAAAAGGTCATCAATGCCGATGGAGAGCGACGCTTTGTACGAACCAGCAAAATACCTCTTTATGATCAAAACGCTGAGGTTTTTGGGATGTTAGGTGCTTTTGAAGATATTACGGATACCCTCAATCTTGAAGAAGCCCTTAAGGAGAGCGAGCAGCGTTACGAAGAACTGGCTTCCATTAGCAAAGCAGTGGTATTTGAACTGGACCGAAACGGTATGTATACCTATGTAAGCCCTTCCGTAGAGCCTATTTTAGGCTATAAACCTGCTGAATTAATAGGGAAATCTTATTTTTACGACATCACTTCTCCTGAAAACCGTCAAAGCCTGATGGACTACGGCAGAAAAGTGTTGGAGGAGGGCGGCCAGGTTTCTGACTATGAGCATCAGCTCCAACGAAAGGACCGAGTAAATGTTTGGGTCACTACCAACGGTTTCTGTCTTCTTGATGAAAATGGACGTACCAAATCCTTCCGGGGAATGGATATCGATATAAGTCATATCAAAACAGCCGAAGAAAAAATTCGTTACTTAAGTTTCCATGATCAGTTGACCGGATTATACAACCGGCATTTTTTTGAAGCGGAAATTCAACGACTGGATACTTATCGCAACTGGCCATTAACTGTTATGATGGTGGATGCCAATGGGCTGAAACTGATCAACGATGCCTTTGGTCATCAAGCCGGCGATGAGTTGCTGATTAAAATGGCCGAGGCATTAAAGGAAAGTATTCGATCCGACGACATTATCTCGCGCATCGGTGGTGATGAATACGTACTTTTACTGCCTGGAACCTGCGAAGAAGAAGCCGGAAAAATGGTGGAAAGAATACAGCAAAATACAGACAGAAAAAAAATCAAAAACCTGCCTCTCTCCTTTTCTTACGGTTATTACACAAAATGGAATGAAAAACTGACGGTTGAAGATACTTTAAAGCTGGCTGAAACAAAAATGTACAACCAAAAAAACGAAGGTCGAAAATCTTTACGTAAAGAAATGATTCAAAAGATACTAGAGGAGCTATTTCGCACCTTACCAGAGGAAAAATGTCATGGGGAAAAAGTTGCTGCTCTTTGCTTTGAAATTGGAAAAGTCCTCGGATTTGAAAAAAGAAAGCTTGAAAAACTAAGATTAGCCGGTTACTATCACGACATAGGAAAAATCGCTATTGATCCAACTATTTTGCAAAGCGGCTGCCTGCTAACGATGGACCAGCGAGAAGAAATACAACGCCACGCGGAAGCCGGTTATGTTATTTTAAGTTCTTCTTCTGACTATTTGGATATCAGCGAAGATATTTTACAACACCATGAGCAGTACGATGGCAATGGCTACCCTGCAGGTTTGTCTGGAGAACAGATTAACCTTAATGCTCAAATCATCAGCATTGCTAATTATTATGACAGCATGAGCCGAAACCGTCCTCACCGAGACGCCCTTCGTCGTGAAGCCGTTTTAGAACAAATTCAGCAGCAAAAAGGGAAACGTTTCAACCCACGCCTGGTGGATGCCTTCATGAAGGTTATCTCTTCCTAATCGCAAAGGCCAACACCGACTATTTCATCGGGGTTGGCCTTTTTAGTTTCGTACTGCTTTTTAGTTGTATGATCCTTAAATCTTAAATTGCTGGATGGCATCTTTCATTTCTTCAGCCATTTCTGCCAAATTTTCACTGGATTGGGCAATTTCATTCATTGCTGCTGTTTGCTCCTCTACCGATGCAGAAGCCTCTTCTGTTCCGGCCGCATTTTCTTCCGAAATCGCTGAAAGATTTTCAATAACCCCTACTATTTCATCTTTTTTCCGACGCATATCCATGGAAGAATCGGTTAAATCCTTGATTTTTCCCCGCATTTCATCGATTGCTTTTTCGATCCCTGCAAACTTTTCACTGGTTCCATCAATCCCATCAGACTGTTCTTTGCTGATGGTCGCCACTTCTTCCACGGTTTTAACGGCACCCTCTGTCTGTTCTGTCAGGTCACCAATTACCGTATCGATTTCCTGGGCAAACTGATTAGACTGCTCCGCCAGCTTACGGATTTCTTCTGCTACCACAGCAAAACCTCTGCCACTTTCGCCTGCCCGAGCTGCCTCAATAGCCGCATTCAGAGCCAGTAGATTTGTCTGTTCCGCAATGCTTTCGATCATCTGACTGGCTGACTGAATTTTATGAGCACTTTCGTTGGTATTCGTGATCACCTGACGAATGCCTAAGATCGCTTGATTACTTTGCTCTGTTTTTTTGACCACCGATTGGATGATTTCGTCACCTTCCTGTCGCATCTGGTATACCTGTTCAGAACTACTATTGAGTCCCTCTATAACTTGAATGTCTTTTTCAATTCGTTCTTCCAGCTCTCTTATACGAAGTGCTCCATCCTCTGTATTTTCTGCTTGCTCCACCGCTCCCTTTGAAATTTCTTCAATGGTTTTGGATACTTCCGTTGCTGACATGGAAACCTGATGGCTGGTCGCGTTCAATTCTTCGGAAGAAGCCGTCAGTTGCATCGCATTATCGTTAATGCCTTTTATCAGTTCCACAATGTTTTGCTTCATGGTAATCAAGGCTCCGGCAATAGCTCCAATTTCATCTTTTCGATTTGAAAGTTGCTGGCTTTTTTCATCTTCTCTGCCGGTAAAATCATAGGAAGACATCTGTTGAACTTTTTCTGTCAAGTAAGTGATCGGCTCCAAAATATTCTTTAACAAAAGATTTAGCAATAAAACAGCCATTACGATCCCAATAGCTCCTACAATACCAATCTTTATCAGCCGTTCCCGGTAGTCTCTCATTTCTTCAGGAGGAATGTCCACATATAATCTCCAACCAAGCTCATGGCCTAACTCATAAGCAGGAGCAATTTCATTAAAAGCCATAAAATGATCGGTTTCGTATTGCTGATCAAAAATAAGTTGATAATGACCACTTTCGTAAATGGTTAGTCCGGAGATATATTCATTAATATCTGTGGTTTCAATATCAATGGCAAGAGCCCCTTCCACCGATCCACCGACAATCACCGGATAGGCAATCGTTACCATTTCCACATCCTGGCCATCGATTTCCCATATCACTGGTTCATACAAATGAATTTCTCCTGATCGGTACGTGTCATAGTAAAAGGCACCTTCCACTTCATCCTCCAACCATCCTGCCGCTTCTAATCCTACGTATTCAATACGGTCTCCTTCTCTGTAAAAATACGGATCGTATACGCCGGTTTCTGTATACCTGGTTTCTTCTTCTGCAAATCTAGGATCTTCCAACCTTATCCAAGCGCCATAGATAATATCATTCTTTTCCATCAAATTCCTAAGAACTGCATTAAAGGTATCCACCTGAAAATGATCATTTTCAATGGCTGCCGTCAACATTTCTTCAATACTTTCTACGATAGCAATGTTCTCATTAAAAAAAGCATTGATGTTGTTGGTTGCTAGTTCCAACTCACTTTCTACATACCTTTCATTGTTAATCATTTCAGCGTTTCTAGCGTCCAAGAGCGCTACCGCCGTTACAGCTCCAATAATGGTAATGGCTACAATTCCACAAAGAATCATAGATTTCATTCTAATACCCACTTGTCATCTCTCCCTTATTATTTGCTTTCGACTATCCTTCTATCTTTCATCACAGTACTTATCACAGTGCTTATCGACACACGCTTGCTACCATTGGCCTTGACAATTCTTCTCTATTGTTCTGTCTTCTCTTTTTTCAAAATAGAAAGAAGCAGGTTTACTAATGTAGGGTCAAACTGAGTGCCTGAGCCGTTTTTTAATTCCACTATTGCTTCCTCTTGGGATTTTGCTTTTTGATAAGGCTGATCCTGCGTCATCACATCATAGGCATCCGTTATCGCAATAATTCGTGCCAGTAGGGGAATTTCTTCTCCCCGAAGTCCTTGTGGATAACCCTTACCATCCCAGTGCTCATGATGAGCAAGCACTCCTTCCGCTACTTGCCTTAAAGCCGGTGTAGAACTGACAATTTTGTAACCTAAGCTAGGATGTCTTTTAATCTTCTCCCACTCCGCATCTGTCAAGGCTTCTGATTTCTTTACTACTTCTTTTGATATGCCAAGCATTCCAATATCGTGTAACTCCGCGAGCCTTGCTAACGCATTTAAGTCCGACTGTTCTAAACCTAATGCTTCTCCTAACTTCAGAGCTAAAGCCTTTATTCGTTGGCTATGACCCAACGTTTCAACCGCATGATCCCGAAGCCGTTTTTCCATTGACGACAAAATACCTGTTTTCTCATTTTCACTTTCTTCCATTTTATTGTGATACATATGGTCTTCTGCTTCTTCAAAAAGTGTCTGAAGGCTCTTTTGATCATTTTTTCTTACAGCCCATCCAATAGCCAACGAAACTACCATTGGTTCATTCCCCGACTCTTTACATTCTCTTTTAATGCTTTTGGCAATATTTTCCGTGTCTTTTTCTGTTGCTTCCGGCAGAATAAGGACAAACTCATCACCACCTATCCGGGCAGCCATATCCTGGCGCCGACAACAGGTTTTAATGATATTGGCCGCTTTTACCAGTAGCCGATCCCCTTCCTGATGTCCCAAGGTGTCATTGGTAATTTTAAGACCATTTAAATCGATCATCATGATTGCCAAAGGCATCGTATTTTGTTTTTGCAGTCTCTCTATCTGCTCCGTATAATAAGCCCGGTTGTGGAGTCCTGTCAAATCATCATGATAAGACTTATATTTTATCTTCGCTTCCGATTCTTTCCGGATTTCTATTTCTTCCAATAGTTTTTGCTCTGTAACTTCCAACTGAGCAAACTGATCCATTAATTTTTTCTTTGATGCTTCCAATTCCAATGTTTTTTCCGTCACAGCTTTCTGCAAGGTTTTATTCCATAGAAAAATAACGATAATAGCTATGATCAGTAGCATAAAAACACTGACCAGTGTAATCCAAAAGTAAGGGTTTTCAAAAATGCTCCTTCGATCAAAAGGAACCCATCTTTCTCTTATTTCTCGTCTTTCCGCCTCATTAATCTGTGCCAGTCCTTTATTGAAAATATCATTCAGGATCGGCCAATCATTGCGTGTTGCAATGGATAATGTCGACTCATAAGGTGTTTCTGTATTCACAATCAAATTGGTAATATTATCTCGTTCAATGGACTCTGCCGCACTCATTACTTCTATAATCATGGCATCCGCTTCACCAAAGGAAACTTTTCTTAATCCGTCACTAGCCGTCGCTACGGTTCGGTATTCTAGATTGGAATGGTTTTTTTTCAAGTATTCGATGATCGAGTATTCTTCTACGACTAATGTATCCATACTGGTATTTTCTAACTTTGCAAAACTAAGCTTTTCAGAAAAATTTTCTCTTGTGATAATCACATTAGGATTAAAAATATACGGAACTGTAAAGTTAAGGTATTCACTTCGTTCTGGGGTTTTGGTAGCCGCTGTGATGCCAGATATTTCACGATTTCTTGCCGCTTCCATCAACGTTGTCCATTCGTCAAACTCAACCATTTCTAATTCTATCTGAAGCTTTTTTTCCAATAAAGCAAAATAATCAGCGGAAATCCCTGCAAACTCACCTTCCAGCAAAAACTCCACCGGAGGGTAGTCTGTCGTATATCCTATACTAATCTGTCCTTCTTTTTCTTCCAGCCACTGACGTTCTTCTTCTGTTAAAAATATTTCCTGCTCTCCATCTCCGCGACATCCAGCCAATAGAAAAAGGCCTATCATTCCTAGCAGGAAAAGCTGAATTTTTTTCGATTGGAATAAATGATGGCTCATCTGACACCTCCTTTAAAGACATTTTTCCAATGTGCGTCGGATACTATTGTATCATTACCCCAAAACCAGTACAACGTCTCAGTATTTCTAATATTCTTTCAAATGGTCAGATAAAATTCTGTCGAATAAATACTTATTTGTCGGGTATGCAATAAAGATAAGTTGTAAAAGGGGGAATGGAAGGAATGATAAAAGCAACAGACTATTTCCAGAGAGAAGAATTGATCAACCTTACCAAAGATCTGATCCGTATTCCCAGCCATACGGGTGTTGAAACCCAGGAAAAAGAAGTGGCGGAATATATGCTGGATTTTTTCAAAAAACATGGCATTCATGCACATTTTCAACATGTAGAAAAAGAACGGAACAATGTCATCGCTTTTATTAAAGGCAGGAAATCTCCGGAAGGTAAAAGCCTGATGCTTAACGGTCATATCGACACAGAAAAACCGGACGATATGAACGAAGCGCTTTTTGGTGCCGAAATGAGTCCCAGAGAAATCTTTAGCGGCAATGTCAGGCAAGGTTCTATCTGGGGTCGGGGAGCTGTTGATATGAAAGGTCCTGTCGCCGCAATGATGATGACCTTAGTGGTTCTAAAACGGGCTGAACAGGAACTGGATGGGGATATTGTTTTCTCCGGTGTAGTGGGAGAGGAAACCCGCAGCAAGGGGATGGAAAGCCTAGTTGCCTGCGAGAAGTGCCTTGGTGATCATGACATTACTTTAGATGGAGCTGTGGTAGGTGAACCTACCAATTTCCAATATGTCGCCAGTCATCGTGGTCTGGTGTGGCTGGATATTAAGTTTCGGGGAAAGGGCGCTCACAGTGGAAAACCTCACCAAGGAGTCAACGCCATTGAAAAAGCCGTAGAGTTTCTAAACAAAGTGAAGGAGGAACTTTACCCGAAACTAAAAGAAAGAAAGCATGATTTTATGGGCACCTCTGTAATGAATATTGGCACGATTAAGGGGGGTACCGGCCAATCCACTGTCGCTGAAGAGGCTTTGGTACGTCTGGACCGCCGCTATGTTGAAGGCGAAACCTTGGAATCGGTTATGCAGGAATATCAAGACCTAGCTGATAAAATGGAAAAAGAAGATCCTAAGGTAAAGATTGAAATCAGCCAAACACCGGAAAGCGTATCGGTCCTGCCTCACCCGCCCTTAGATACCGGATTGGATGAATCAATCGTTGTTGCTGTCAGAGATGCACTGAAAAAGGTTCTTGGCTATGAGCCGGAAATACACACAGAATACGGATGGACCGATGGGGCTTTAATCTCCAAATATATGAATATCCCAACGGTTGTTTTTGGCCCCGGAGATATTGCACTGGCTCATACTGCAGAAGAAAAAATCGACATTGACGATCTGGTTAAAAGCGTAGAGGTCTATACTCATATTGCTGATGAGTTCTGTGTTTTTTAATCCTCCGAACAAGTTTTTTTACATCTGCTTTCATTAAAAGCTGGCCCGTTTTGCAGGCCAGCTTTCTTAGCTTATTTTCCTTTATTTCCGCTGTCCATAAGTTTTGAATTTTTCCAGCATTCTTGTCATTTCATCCTCATCTAATATTACCGGCTCTCCAATTCCTTTCGTCCGATAGTATATTTCGGCACAATACTCTATTTCTTCCGTAATATTAAAAGCATTCGCCAAATCTCCAGCTCCTGCTAGCAGGCCATGGTTAGCTAAAAGAACTGCTTTTCTATCTTCCATGGCTTCGTATGCCTTTTCAGCCAGTTCTCCGGTTCCAAAAGTAGCATAAGCAGAGCAACGCACGTTTTTACCGGCTACAGCAATCATATAGTGTACCGGCGGCAAGTCCCATCCCAAGCAGGCTATGGTGGTGGCATACATGGTGTGAGCATGAATAATGGCGTTAATATCTGTTCGCCGCTGATAAAAAATACGATGTAGTTCCACTTCGCTGGAAGGAGTTCGATCCCCTTCTACAATCTCTCCCTGTAGTGTCATCACCACTACATCTTCGGGAGTTGTTTCAAAATAATCTATCCCACTGGGACTAATAGCCATCAGCCCTTCTTTCCGGCAATATAAACTAAGATTACCGCCGGTCCCTTTTGTGAGTCCGGTTGATACTAATTTTTTCCCGTACTCAACAATCATTTCCCGTTCTTTTTGAAGACGCATCTCAAAACTCCTTTTATGAATTCTCTAATAACCCGAAATAACCTAAGGTGCTATCCTGTCTTACTGAAAATCAGACCCCGTCAGGTAACGATAAAATGCGGCATTGCTCCACACTTTTTCTTTTTCTATCTCCAGATCAGCCATTGATTCTATGGTTTCAATTACCAGAGAGGCATTTTCTGTCAAGGTTAACGAATTTAATTGATAGCCATTATGAGAAAGACTAACATCCCTCATTTCAACATAGGCTGGTTCTGGCATCTCGGTTTTCGAACTATAGAGCGGCTGCCAGTAAGAGCCGGTAATCAGCCCGACGGCTTCCTCATTCCCCTCGTATTTCTTGGCATAGGACTCAATCACACGATCAAAATCTTCCTTATCTTCTTCACTGACAAATTCCAACGAAAGGATATATCCCACCGTATGTGCCAGATGTAAATCATCACTTACCTGTACCACTGCATAGCGAGGTGTTGGTTCACTGATTGGGCCCCATTCCAACATATATTCATAAACAGATGTTTTTGGTTCTAACTGAACCCGTGCCCGGATCCCTTCACTGGCTAACAGTCCTACTAGCTGCAGTGCATGATGAATATCAGAATGATCGTACTGAAGGCTGTATTCCGGAATAAAGCGGGATTCATTCCCCTGATAGGTCAAAAGATAGCCAGTGGTTGCTCCTTCTTTAATCACACCCACTCCAACATCATCTAAAGTTTCTTCTTCAAAAAGGGTGAAGCTGTTCCAAGCAGCCATTATTTTTCCGTAAATGTTAGGCTCATCCGTCCATCCGATATATTGTCTTCCTTTTCCAGTTACATCTATCACATTCATCAGTAAGTAGTTTGCTGTTTTTGGATCTAAGGGCGCTTTTATCTCCAAAGTAGCTGGTAGTAAGCCAATATCAAGACCACAGGCTACATAGGCAGCCACTTCTTCTGCAATTTCTGTTTCATGATAACCTTCTAATGATGCCAGGATTTTTTCTTCTGAGTAGGTGAGCGCCAATTCTTTCATCCCTGCTGCCTTTATAACCGCAACAGCCGCTTTCTCTAGCGTCACGACTTCTTCCTCTTCCCAGTCCATTTCCACTGGTTTCCCCAGAGTTGCGAGGGCATTTTCAAATTCTACAGGCGACACCGTTTCTTCCGAAAACGAAATGCCATAAAAATGCTGCAGGTATTTTTCCGCATCCTCCGCCTTGGTGTGAGAGGATATTTCTGGCAAAGCTCTGGCCGCCATTGCTTGATTTAACTCTATTTCAGCATAAGCTGTTGATAAAAATAGAGTAAATGCCAATAACATGCTCATACAAACAACCATACTCTTCTTCCACTGAATACTCACCTTCATCTCCATTCTCCTTTTCATCATTTTGTTCAAGGACCCCTTCTTTCCTTGTCGAAAACCTTGAAATTTGTTCGACATCTGACATCTTTGAACTGCCTTAATCTTAGCATTTTCTGAATGATTAATCAATTGTTTTCTGACTTGAAGGATGAAAATCACCGATTTTCGTGGTATGATGATATCGAGTTGTAACTTGTCTGACAACAGACAAGAAAACTTTATCCGTAGTCACCGGATAACACTATTATTGAGGGGGATTATTGATGAATGTAAAAAGAAGGAAGTGGATGTTTGTATCATTTTTATTGCTGACCGCCTTACTGTTCACCGCCTGTGGCGGCGATGCCGAACCGGCAGCCGGCGACGAAGCAGCAATCGAAGGGGATGGAGATGCACTACGCATCGCTATTGTCACCAGCCCTTCCGGTGTAGACGATGGCAGTTTTAATCAGGACAATTACAACGGAATTCTTGCCTTTATGGAAAACCACAGCAATGCAACAGTAAATGCCATTCAGGAAACGACTGGCGATGTGGCCGCAGCCGTTCAGGCTGTAGCCGATGTAGTAGCTGATTATGATGTAATCGTAACACCTGGTTTTCAATTTGCCGATATCTCCAGCATTGCTGAAGACAATCCGGAAAAAATGTTTATTCTGGTAGATGCGAACCCAACACCACAAGGTGAGCAGGAACTTTTCGACAATATTTATGCAATGACTTTTGCCGAGGAAGAGAGCGGCTTCTTTGCAGGCGTCGCAGCGGCGCTGGAAACAGAAACAGGAAAAGTAGCCGTCGTTAACGGTATTGCCTTTCCCTCCAATGTAAACTATCAATGGGGTTTTGAATCTGGTGTTATGTATGCCAACCAACACTTTGGTACTGATGCAGAAGTGGTGGAACTACCTTCTTACGCCGGTACAGACGTAACTAATACCAACGTAGGCGGTAATTATGTAGGTAATTTTGCTGATCCAGCAACTGGCAAAGTAGTAGGCGATGCTCTTGTCGACGAAGGCGTGGATATTATGTTTGTAGCCGCCGGGGGCTCTGGTATGGGCGTCTTTACGGCCGCTATGGAAGCAGAAGGGGTTTATGTGATCGGTTGTGATGTGGATCAATTTGATGACGGTGCTTATAGCGATGGTAATGTGGTGCTGACTTCTGTGTTGAAAAACATGTCCATCAATGTAGAGCGTCAACTAAACGCCATCATGGAAGGAACTTTCCAGGGATCCAACGAATTGCTTCGTGCCGATACTGATTCAACTGGATTTGTATTAGAAAATGACCGTCACCAATTGTCAGAAGAAACCATGGAGAAGCTGGAAGAAGTTTACGAATTAGTACAAGCCGGAACCATTGTTCCAGCAGCTAATTTTAATGGACACAGTCCTGACAACTTCCCTGGTCTCTAAAGAGACTACCCTTTGTATGTCCTCAGCAGGAGAAAAAGCATCGTTTTTTCTCCTGCTTTCTCTTCATCCCAGGTATGCTGTACTTTTGGTAAAGGAGCTGTCCTATGAAAGACACGATCATCAGCATTAAAAACGTGACAAAAAGATTTCCCGGCATTACAGCCAACGACGATATTTCACTGGATATTCAACAGGGTGAAATATTTGCTCTTTTAGGAGAAAACGGTGCGGGAAAATCCGTATTAATGAGTATGCTTTTTGGCCTTTACGAACCAGATGAAGGTGATATATGGATTAAAGGCCAACGCGTAAAAGAATATTCGCCACGACAAGCTGCCCGTATGGGAGTAGGTATGGTTCATCAACATTTTAAGCTAGTGGAAAATTATACTATTGCCCAAAATATTGTGCTGGGTATGGAGCCTATTACCAAAGGTCTGGGCTTTTTACCCTTGGTGAATATTTCGGAAAGCGAAAAGACTATTGAGGACTTTTCGAAGCGTTATCAACTAAATGTAAATCCCCGGGATCGGATCGAACATGTTAATGTGGCCACCCGTCAAAAAGTAGAAATTCTTAAAATGCTTTACAAGGAAGCCGATATTCTTATTTTCGACGAACCCACCGCTATTCTAACGCCTCAGGAAATCCAATATCTATTGGGTATTATTCGTGAACTTCGGGAAAATGGTAAAACCATTATTCTTGTCAGTCATAAGTTGGAAGAAATAAAGGAAGTGGCTGACCGGTGTGGGATTTTGAATCGTGGTCGTTTAGTAGATGTTAAAGAAGTAGCGACTACCTCCACCCGAGAAATGGCTAATCTTATGGTAGGTCGAGAAGTAATGCTGGATGTAAATAAACCAACCCCTACTTTTGGGAAGGTAATACTGGAAGTAGAAAACTTACACGTAAAGAATCAAGATCAAATAACCATGGTGAAGGATGTTTCTTTTACCATTCGTTCAGGAGAGATATTTGCCATTGCTGGCGTTTCCGGAAATGGACAGACAGAAATTGCCGAAGCAATTACTGGTCTTAAAAAAACTGCCTCTGGTACGGTACGACTGAATCAGGTGGACATTACTGATCTTCCGGTACGTCAGCGTAATTTAGAAGGCATTGCTTATATTCCAGAAGACCGACAAACCTATGGATTAATTCTGGATGATCCCGTAGCGGATAACTTGGTGTTAAAGCAGTATTTCCAAGAGCCTTTCTCCAGTCCGGGTGGAAGATTAAACCCGGAAGCTTTTCATCACTATGCTGAACGACTCATTACGACTTATGATATCCGCAGTAACAAAGGGGCCAATAGCATCACCCGCAGCCTAAGTGGCGGTAATCAACAAAAAATGATCATTGCCCGGGAAATCGAGCAGGATACCCCGTTGATTATTTTTGTTCAGCCAACCCGAGGCTTAGATGTAGGTGCTATCGAAAATACTTGGCAGCAAATCTTACAGGAACAGCAAAAAGGAAAAGCCATCCTCCTGATTTCTCTGGAGCTAGATGAAATCATGGCACTGGCCGACACCATTGGAGTCATCTATAATGGAGAACTGTTAACGGTCGAAGCTGCCTCCCAATTAACGGCGATGGAAATTGGAGCCTATATGATGGGGGTGAAAGAAGATGAATAAAAAAAATCCGTTGGTAACCCTATTAGGTAATGAAAAATGGCAATGGTTGTCTATCCCCATTTTTGCCGTCCTTCTTTCCATCCTGGCAGGCAGTATCGTCATCCTCCTTATGGGTAAAAACCCTCTGACGGCTTACCTAAGTATTCTTCAAGGTGCTGGCTGGATTCCTAAAGCAAACTATGCCGGGGGTACGGGTATGCTTACTGATTTTACTAGTTTTTTAGATGCTCTGGCTCCCATGATTTTTGCCGCTCTCGCTGTTACCGTAGGCTTTCGGGCAGGTCTTTTCAATATTGGTATTGCAGGACAAATGCTATTAGCCGGCTTTTTCGCTACTCTTTTTGTTGGATACAGTGATCTTCCCTGGTATCTGGCAAAGCCACTGGTCATCCTTATTGCCATTACCGTCGGTGGTTTGGCCGCCGGTTTCGTAGGGTATTTAAAGCATCGTTTCAATATTAGCGAGGTTGTTTCTACCATTATGCTCAATTATATGATTGCTTATGTTACCAGTTATTATATTAAAACCTATTTTGTTAATCCCGTTTCCCGTCAATCAGAATATATTCAGCCAGCCGCATCACTTACGCTTAAAAATCTCCGAATTGCCGGCATTCGTGTTGATCTGCCTATTGGCATTTTTCTCGCCATCCTGGCCGCTTTGTTTGTCTATTATCTTCTTTATAAAACCCGGCTTGGCTTTGAAATCAAAGCGGTAGGTGCCAACAAGCAAGCCGCCGAATATGCAGGTATTTCCATCGGAAGAACCATCGTCATCGCTATGATGATCAGCGGTGCCTTAGCTGGTTTAGCGGGTGCTACCTTTTATCTGGGTCATTATGCTTCTATGCAACCAGGCGTTTTAGCAGGACTTGGTTATAACGCCATCGCCACTTCCCTTCTGGGAAATAACCATCCCTTAGGTGTATTGCTTGCCTCAGCGCTGATCACCACATTGGATAAAGGTGCTACCTACATGAGTTCAAGGGTAGGAGTGGTTCAGGAAATATCCGGAGTAATCACCAGCCTGATTCTTCTGTTCAGCGCTACTGGCACTTATATTCGTTATCGCATCAGCCGAAAACGGCAGGAGCAGAAAGAAAAACAGGAGCAGAACCATCCGGAAGGGGGCGAGGAAGCATGATAGACCGAATGATTATTGATGGGCTTGCTTTTGCATTGCCCTTGTTCGTTATTGCACTGGGAGGCATCTATAGTGAACGAAGTGGTATTATCAATCTGGCCCTGGAAGGCTTGATGGGATTCGGTGCTTTTTCAGGAGCTTTGGCCGTAGTGCTAGTTCTCCATCACTTTCCCCAGCTGCAACCACAAGGCATTTATATCGCTATGCTTTTTGCTATGACGGGAGGCGCCTTGTTTGCGACGATTCACGCCAGTCTATGCATTTATTTTAAGGCCAATCAGGTAATCTCCGGAGTCGTTATCAACATTCTCTCTGTATCCCTGACAGCCTTTCTGACCCGACAGCTAAACACCCTTATTTTCCAGGCACCTTCTGACCGTTTTCAATTGGGCGTGGCCAATCGAATCACTCTCCCTGTTTTGTCAGAAATCCCTGTATTAGGAGCTGCTTTTCGGAACCTTTATCCTTTTCAATTTCTGATTATCCTGGTAGCCATTGCTGCCTACATCCTTTTTAACAAGAGTCGCTATGGGATGCATCTGAGAGCTTGTGGCGATAATCCTCATGCCGTTGCTGCTGCCGGTCTGGATGTGGAGCGTATTCGATTTTCCGCTGTTGTGATTTCTGGAGCATTAGCAGGCTTAGGAGGTATTAGCTTTGCTTACTCAATTTCAGCCAATTTTTCACCAATGATTTATATGGGTTATGGCTATCTGGCCATCGCTGCCCTCATTTTCGGCAACTGGGAAATCAGCAATACACTGGCCGCTGCCCTTCTTTTTGGCTTTGCCCGGTCTGGCGGATACGCCTTGGCTCGATCTTTGGAAATGAGCAGTAATTTCAATGACATCACCATGACGCTTCCCTACGTCTTAACCTTAATTTTGTTGATTTTTTTCTCGAAAACCAACCGTGTTCCCAGATCTCTGGGTGAAATTTATGATAAAGGAAAAAGGTAAGTCCATCGAAATAAATACGAGGAGTCACCAATGATGAAAATCAAAGAAAAAACCATTTCATTAAGCATGCAGGCAAAAGGTAAAATTTTGGAATATATTCAGGAAAATAATCTAAAAGGTGATGACCAACTACCACCAGAATCCCTTCTGATGGAAAGCATGGGCGTCTGTCGTCATACCGTTCGTGAAGCCTTAGCCTTGTTAGAACAAGAGAATGTTATTTATAAAGTGCAAGGCAAAGGCACTTTTGTTCATATCCCGCCCATTTCCATCAACGGCGGTTTAGAAAAGCTGGAAAGCATTACCCGTATGATCGAAAACGCTGGTTATACACCCGGCACCCAATGGATCAGCATTAAAGAAAATCAGCCTACCCAGAGTATGAAAAAAAAGTTAGCTCTTTCTTCCGGCGAATCCGTCATTACCTATACCCGGTTACGAACCGCTAATGGAAAGCCGGCGGCCTACTGTGTTGATTCCGTACCCCGATCCATGATCCATGGACCGATACCTGAAAAGGTAACAGAAGAATCCATGTTTCAGTATTTAGCGAAACATTATGAATTGCATCCTGTCTATGCCGTCACCGAAATCCTTCCCAAACAGGCAGATCAGCAAAAGATGATAGATGCTGGAATGCCAAAAAATCAATTGCTTTTACTGCTTCATCAGGTTCATTACAATCGTCAGCGGGTACCATTGATTTATTCCATGGATTATTTTAATCCTGAGCTATTTAAGTTCTGGGTGAATCGGACCATCTGACCAGACCTGATCAGCCAATGTACCATAGATCTTAAAGATCCCTACAGATACCGCCAATAAAGTACCATCAAAGGAGAGAAAAGAAGATGAAGGAAATTATTGCATTGGAATATCAACAAGGAATACTTCACATGATTGATCAACGCAAACTGCCCCGCCAGCAAGAAACCTTTCTTTGTAAAACCTGGCAGGAAGTAGATTTTGCTATCCAGGATATGGTTGTAAGAGGAGCACCAGCCATCGGAGCCGCTGCTGCTTACGGCGCTCTGTTAGCGGCTAAAGAATATGAAAAAGAGCCAAAGCCTGTCTTTTTGTCAAAAATGGAGGAAAGCCTGTCCGTTCTAAACGAGTCTCGTCCTACAGCCGTCAATTTAATGTGGGCCATCAAACGTATGCGAAGCTTGCTAAAACAATATGCACAGGAGAGCGTCTCCCAACTGGTAGAACGTATTGAAGCGGAAGCAGATGCCATCGTTGCGGCTGACCAGGCAATTAATATCACCATGGGAGACTACGGAAACAGTATTATTCCTGAAAAAGCAACCATTTTAACGCACTGTAATACCGGTGCATTAGCTACTGTTGGAATCGGTACCGCTTTAGGAGTCGTGCGTCAGGCTTTCCGAAGCGGTAAAGATATTTTTGTTTACGCTGACGAAACCCGCCCTCGACTTCAAGGTGGTCGGCTGACTGCCTGGGAATTAATGCAAGAAGGAATCCCAGCAAGCCTTATTGCCGACAGTGTTGCCGCTACCCTTATTCGGGACGGTAAGATCGATGTGATTTTAGTAGGTGCTGACCGTATTGCTACCAACGGAGACACCGCGAATAAAATAGGTACTTTTATGCTTTCTGTACTAGCCAAAACCTATCAGGTTCCCTTTTACATCGTAGCCCCTACCACGACCATCGATTTCGACATGAGCCATGGCGATGAAATTGTTATCGAAGAACGAAGCAGCGAAGAAGTGACTCATATCGATGGTCACCCCACCGCACCGGAAGGAATTCAGGTGTATAACCCGGCTTTTGATGTTACTCCTCATCAGAACATTACTGGGATTATTACCGAAAAAGGGATTATCAGAGCCCCTTTTCATGAAAACATTCCACCCTTGAAAGGAGAAGAATAGCATGAGAAAAGCCATTATTGGCGGTACCGGTGTTTACGGCATCGACGAAAACCCTCGAAAGGAAACAGTCTCTACGCCGTATGGATCTGTAGACATCGATATTGTCACTTTTAAAGAGGAAGAAATTATTTTTCTTGCCCGCCATGGAAAAAAACATTCAGTTCCGCCTCACCTTATTAACTATCGGGCTAATATGAAAGCTCTGGAAATCCTGGGCGTAAAGTGGATTTACGCCACAGCAGCCGTTGGTTCCTGCAATGAAGATTTTGCCCCTGGCGATTTGGTCATTATCAAGGATTTTTTAGACTTTACCAAAAATAGACCAGTCACCTTTTTTGAAGGTGGAGAAGAGCCAGTATGTCATGTGGATATGACCAGCCCCTACTGTCCCATGCTGAGAGACAAGTTTATCACCTTTTCCAAACAGGAACAAATCTCCATCAAAGGAGAAGGTGTCTATGTATGTACGGAAGGTCCCCGCTTTGAATCTCATCAGGAAATTCGTATGTACAAGAACTTAGGCGGTGATGTGGTAGGAATGACCAATATTCCTGAAGTTATTTTTGCCAAAGAGCTGGGAATGTGCTATGCCACTATCGGAATGATCAGCAACTGGTGCACCGGAATGCAACAGGATCCTATCGCCCTTCATGATATCGAAACCGCTTTAGGAAATAACAAGGAACTTCTCAGTCATGCTTTTATGACTATTTTTGAACAATCCTTAGATCAGGATCAATGCACTTGTAACGCTTCTTTAGTAAGTCTTTGATGCTTTATAGAAAGAGTGAAAGCAAAAGATGCCGGCCCCTTTTTCTGGCCGGCATCTTTTTTCTATTCAAATACACCTTTTACAACCACTTCTTGATTCTGTATCATTATTCTTCCTTTTGCAATAACGGTTTCAATTCTCTGCTCATCCACATTGAAAAGAACCGCATCCGCCTTTCCACCAACCTGAAGAACCCCTTTATCCTGCCAGTTCATGATTTTCGCTGGTGTCGACGTAATGGTCTGAAGGGCCGTTTCCAAAGAAATACCCTCCAGTCTGACAGCCTCTAAAACCGCTTGAAATAACGAAGCAGCGCTTCCCACTTCCAAGCCAGTGCATTTGCCCGTCTTATCAAACACCGGCAAACTGCCTTGAGCATCAGAACTAAAGCTGATCCGTTCAATAGGAATTCCCGCATCTAAGGCTCTTGCCAGTGCTTGATGACAAGGCACTTCTCCTTCTTCGATAAAGGCCGGTACAGTACTGGTGGTAAAATCCATGTACCCACCAGCTTTTCCATAGGCTAAGGCTTCTTGAAACAGGTCTTCATTTCTGTTTTGGTGGGTTGGCAAAAACTGTGTTAGCGGAATGTGCGTATCTTGACATATTTTCATTAACATAGATAAACCACCGGGCTGATCCCCTAGGTGAAAGTTAATCAATCCCGGTTTCCCGCTTAACATGCCACCAACCCGGGCAGAAGCCGCCAGTTTTTTCACTTCTTCTACGGTCGGTTGAGAAGAGCGATGATCGGATAAAGCTACTTCTCCTACCCCTATCACCCTTGGTAAGTGTAGTAGGTCTTCTTCCAGGTGGTCAAAAAGAGAACGTACCGGCATTTGGTAGGAGCCTGTCCAGGCATACACCCGAATTCCTTCTTCTTCAAGACCGGCTGCTTTTGCTAACAAGTCTTTCATTGATCGGGTGAATCCATCGGTTCCCAAACAGCCAACCACCGTGGTCACACCTGCTTTGGTTAGGTCTGTCAACCGGATGGGAGGTGTGCGTGTATGAGGTCCCCCCTCACCACCACCGCCGGTTATATGGACATGGGTATCAATAAATCCGGGCAATAGGATCTGCCCCTCTGCCTCGATCACTTCTGTCCCGGAAGCCAAGCTTCCCAGCTCAAGGTTTTTCTGGATCGCAAGAATATGATCCCCTGCCATCAATACATCCTGCCGTCCCATATAAGCCGGTTGATACACCTCTGCGTTACGGATTAACAACATATAAACCCTCCTAATTAAATCCAATCATTACAGCCAGTACCATGGCTAAAGAAGCCAGTACAAACAAAATGATCTGAAACTTGATCTGGAATCGAAACCACTGGTACCAGTCCAGCTTAGCAACCCCTAAAACACCCATTAAACATCCGGAAGTAGGGACAATTAAGTTGGTAAATCCATCTCCCAGTTGAAAAGCCAGAACAGCTACCTGTCGGCTGACGCCTACAATATCAGCTAAAGGAGCCATCAGGGGCATGACCAGTGCCGCTTGCCCTGAACCAGAAACAACAAAGAAGTTAAACACAGATTGAAAAACAAACATAATCCAGGCAGAAACCGCCGGTGGTAATGAACCAACCGCATTGCCTGCGTAATGTAAAATGGTATTTAAAACGGTTCCTGCTGTCGGGTCCGTTCCGCCCAGTACTAAAATAATCCCCTGAGCCATCCCTACTACCATCGCCGCTCCTACCAAATCTTTTGCTCCATTACGGAAAGAAATGGCAATATCGTTGACACGCATATCATTAAGCCGAAAAACAACCCCAATAATTCCAGCCACTAATCCCATCACAAAAAACTGAGTAGCAATTTCCGGAATGTAGTAGGCATGTTGCATAACGCCCCATACAACCCATACCACACCAGCAAATATGGTGAAAAGTACCAAAGCGTCACCTATCCCAAATGTCACTTCAATATCTTTGCGCCCTTCAAAATCATTTCGATAGTATGCATCTGATTCGTAAGAAAGGGATTTTGTCGGATCTTTTCGGATACTTTGAGCGTATCGATAGGTATAGGCAATTCCTAAAGCCGTAAAAAACGCCCATAAAGCAATTCGAAAACCAGCACCGGAAAGCACCGGAATACCAGAAACACCTTGAGCCACCGCTAAACTAAATGGATTCATCCAAGAAGTAGCAAAGCCTATTTGTGTCGCTACATAGGTAATGCATATGCCTGTAATAGCGTCGTAGCCCATGGCAATCATTAATGGCACCAGAATCATGGCGAAGGGAATGGCTTCTTCCCCCATCCCAAAAACAGCTCCTCCCAGCGAAAAGAAAAAGAAGATAATAGGTATGGATAAAGATTCCATCCCTTTTGTTCGCTTAATCATGGCTAAAATAGCATTTTCTACGGCTCCTGTCCTTAAAATGATGCCAAAAGCACCACCAATTACTAAAATAAAAGCAATGATACCAACAGCCGTCCCCCACTTGCTACCACTAACCAGTCCTTCAAAGGCATAATTAAGGAATCCTACGCCACCAAAGGGCTCAAACAACCGAATACCTTCCCGGACTGCTTCCCCTTCTTCATTTTTAATCAATTGAAATGTGTCCGGATCAAGTACTTCTCTGGAATTCTCTGTACCGTCCTGTATATAAGTGACTTCGGTTACATCAAACTGTCCCACAGGTACCAGATACGTTAATAATGCTGCCATTGCAACAACAAAGAAAATAATTACATAGGTATCCGGCATTTGCCAGTCTCGAAAAGATCTTGCTTTCTTGCTATTTTTCTCATGTTGCTGTTCTTCATTTTTCATCCTAACGACCTCCCAGTTTTCTAATGTCATCTGACAGATATTCCCTACCTGCCATTCCTCCGCCTTGGATAGGATTGCAGGAATCATGCCAAGGATCCTTTTTCAGCATTTTTTTTGCAACCATTTATCCAGTCGATGATATTGCTTGTTTTTTCAATATGTTGATCCGTTGTTTTCTTTCTGATACTCAGGTAAGTGTATGATCTTTTATTCGCAGCGGCATAAAAAACTGGCGAAAAAACCACCTGTTCCGCCAGATAAATCTTTTTTTCACCTTATCTTCACCAGTTAAATGATGCTTTGCTTTTTCTGCTTTTCCACATATCGGAAGCCTTTCTCCGTCAATCGGCTTCCTTGTCGTCCTGTACCGGCCTGAATCATCCCTTTTTCCACTAAACTTTCCATCACTACTCTCACTTGGTGAAACGTCCATTGTACATACCGTAAGTCTGAATCCTTATTACTTTCATTTTCTTCTAACTGTAATGCTTTGCATAAACTTTCCCTTCCGGTTTTTTTCCCTTGTTGCTGAAAAACCGCCATCAAATGAAGTACTTTTTCTTCTTCCGGTTTCAAAGCTTGAGAAAAGGTCATTTTATTCACAGAGAAAGGTAGTTCTTGACTGAAAAAATGAGAGTCCGGAAAATCTTCTAATGTCAAACGGTCTTCATCTGTTACAGCTAACATATAAGCAACCAGGTTTTGTAATTCTCGTACATTTCCCGGCCAATGATATCTTTTCATTACTTGGCTGACCTTCTCTTCTAGCAGAATGCGACGCTTTGTTTCCATTGCAATAAAATGAGTGACAAGTGGAAGGATATCTTCTTGACGTTGCCTTAGAGGTGGCAAATGAATAAAGCCGGTTTTCAGCCGATAGTATAAATCTTCCCGAAAGACACCTTTCGATACAAGCGTTTCCAGGTTTTGATTGGTTGCCGCCACCACTCTAACATTAATGCTTCGTATCTCATGGCCACCTACCGGCATAATTTCTTTTTCCTGCAACACCCGCAATAGTCTGGACTGAACTTTTCCAGAAATATCACCAATTTCATCTAAAAAAATAGTACCTCCGTCTGCTTGCTCAAAAAGACCTATTTTCCCACCTTTGCGAGCACCCGTAAAAGCGCCTTCTTCATAACCAAACAGCTCACTTTCAATCAGTTCATCGGATAAAGCACTAAAGTTAACGGCTAAAAAAGGTCCTTCCCTCCGAGGCGATGCATTATGAATAGAGCTGGCAACAATTTCTTTTCCAGTTCCACTTTCTCCAACCAATAAAACCGTCAACTCGCTGGCCGCCAGCTTACGGGATGTTTTTTTTACTTTTTCCATAGCTACAGAACTGCCAATCAAGTCATCAAAGGTATATCGTGCATAAAAGCCCCGACGCATCAGATCTCGTTTTATTTGATTACCAGAGGCAATGGTTTCCTGAACATTTTTAAGAATAACGGTCGTTGTTAAGGATTTGGGATCTACCAGCTTTTTCACCAATATTTCCTGTTGAAAAAGCATCAGTATTTTTTCCTGAACCTCTTCATATAACAAAAAATGTTTTAATTCAGCAGAGGAAAGCAATCGGGCCAAAGCGATGGGGCTTTTTCCAGGATTCGGCACTTTCAACAACTGCCTGGCTTTTTCATTCAGGACGCTCACCCAGCCCTCCTGATTAAATACCATAAGCCCATCATTGAGTCCATCTATCACTTCACTCAGATGCTGGTTCAAGGTTTCAATTTCTCGATGTGAATCCGCTAATTTAGAAGCCATATGGATGATTTTCTTCAGATATCCTTCCGAAAAAGCGGTAGAATAGTTTTGATAGTAACCTGTATGGTAAAGAATCGCTGCAATCGTTGAAAAATCAAGAACACGAGGACCAATATCTACCACTTTCGAAATATCAGCAGGCACCAAGTATCCTTCTCCCGGTGTAATGGCTATCTCCGGTAAAGAAAGTGGCAAGGCTTCCCTTGGCGCCCAGGGGATCATTTCTATATGATCAACACCAATACGCCGTAAAGCTTCTATGCTTTCTAATGCCGTTTCCATTCTGTCATTCACCAGTAATACCCGTTCCCCTTTAGCCAGTTTCATCACTTGATCCAAGTGATCCATCGGTATCGTCCGCACAGCCGTTACACTTTGCTGACTTTCCGAAAGTAAATTTTTTTCTCTTATTTCATCCGCTACCTGTTTGCTGGAAAAAACAACTAGATCTGCCTCTATCGCTTCAGGCAATCCGGTATCAATGGCATAGGACAGGATTGGAAATAACCCTTGAAATAATTCTTCCATTTGTTGATGAAGCCTTACTTTCGTTTGATCCGTTCCGGCCAGCAAAACAATTTTCATCACGAACACCCTAACCCTTTCTCTAATCATTACCATCTATGCAAAAGATCTAACTTACCCGGTTTATTATTCTATCACATATCAATTGAAATGCACCTGTATCAATGATATTCTGAAGATATTGAATTATAGTTCAACATCAAGATTTGCTAAGGAACCGTATTTCAAAGGATTATCATGAAACTGACGACGGGATGTGATGAATCCGGAAGTGAAAAGAAAGGGAACCGAATAGCTTTTTCGGGTATTTTCGAATCAACGATGAAATTTACCTTCAATAAAACGAAGACAAGAGGGTATTAAAATATTATCAGAAATCAGCTTAGGGGGATAACGCATTTTTTCAAAAGAGGCTCTGATTCTGAGCCGTCAATGGTTGAAGCCCTAAAAACCCATTGTTCGCCTTCACGAAGAAAGGATGAGTATGATGAGAAACCTACAGGCTCTGCTAGAAAAAGCTACTCGACTCCAGCATATTACAGATCATATGTTTGACCTGGTAGCACTAGCTGATCCTAATGGAAATTTCACGTTTATGAGTAAATCCCATGAATGCCTCGGATATCAGCCAGAAGAATTAATTGGCGAACCCGTAACAGTCCTCGTTCACCCCGATGATATCCCTTTGGTAACAAGGGAACTTAACCGTTTTCTACAGAGTGGAAAAAATAGTCAACCTGTGAAATATCGATGCCGATGCAAAAACGGAAATTTCTTATGGCTGGAAACCATGGGGAAAATCATCTATGACGAGGCAGGCGAAGTTAGGGAACTTCTTTTTAGTTCCCGCGATATCTCTCAGCGTATCCAGCAGGAGGAATCTATACGAAATCAAAATGCGTTGATTAGGGCTCTGATCAATTCCATACCAGATCCTATTTTTTACAAAGATTTACATGGCATATACTTGGGCGGTAATACCACCTATGCCACCTATATGGGGATGCCTCTGGAGTCCATCATCGGAAAAACAGATTATGATCTTTATCCTAAAAAACAAGCAGACCTTCACCGGACATATGATGCGAAGGCATTAAGAAGCTCGACAGGCCATCGTAACGAAGAATGGATCACTTATCCAGATGGCCGAAAAACACTGGTCGACGTATTAAAAACACCGTACAAAGATCATCAAGGCACCATCATTGGTATCTTGGGCATTGCCAGAGACATTACAGGCCTTAAAAAAACAGAAGAGAACCTATTGGAATTCAATTCCTTACTGGAGTTAAAAAATCTGGAGTTGGAGCAGGCCATGCAATTGGCTCATACTGCCAACGAAGCCAAAAGCCGTTATTTAGCCCATATGAACCATGAAATGCGTACTCCCTTAAACGGCTTTATCGGGTTTTTACAACTGATGGAAAAAACCGATATGACCGAAGAACAAAAAGAATTTATGGGTCATATGAAACATTCCGCTAGTCATATGTTAAGCATTATCAGCAATGTATTGGATTATGCCAGAATAGAAGCAAGGGAAATACACTTGGAAAAGCAGCCCTTCTATCCAGCAGAAGAAATCAGAATGGCTATCGCTCCACTGATTGCCCTTGCACAGGAAAAATCCCTTCTTCTTCATTCCGACCTGCCCAACAACCTTCCTCGACAAGTGTGGGGAGATCCGCAACGTTTGCGACAAATCATTCTTAACATCGGCGGAAACGCTATCAAGTTCACCCGTAAAGGTAAGGTCTCTCTCTCAATAAGCTGTCTGGAGTCCTCTGAGGATCATCATCTTTTCCAGCTGGTGGTCGAAGACACCGGTCCTGGCATGACAGAAGAAGCTTTAAACAAGTTATTCCAACCCTTCTACCAAGGAGATGACGGTTCATTTCGCCAAACCAGTGGTACTGGCCTGGGATTACCGATCACCAAAGAATTGGTCGAGCTAATGGATGGTACCATTCAAGTCTTCAGTACTCCAGGAAAAGGAACAAGAGTGGAAACTGTCTTAAAAGTCGGCGCCTTCCCCTCTTAACCAGTATCATGGTCTAAATATACCCTCCAGAAAGGAAGGATCCTCTTATGAATCTTTCGGCAGAGCAGTGTCAACGCTATCTTCATGCCCTGAAAAACGGCGTGCTTCCTGATTAGGATCTGTCTTTTTTATCCGTTGGAAGAGCTGATATTCTCGAAGAATTTTATCGGTGTCTTAACGGCATGAAACGGGATGAAAGTTATGTCAAATTTCTGTGCGGTCCTTACGGCAGCGGCAAATCCTTTATGTTGACTTCTATCAAGCAACAAGCTTTGCAAAAGGGTTTTGTGACAAAAAAAGGGCATCGTTACCCACGAAGCCCTTAACCAACGATTCATATCCTACTGCAGCATGTCTATGACAGCAACTTACTACGTTCTTTTGCGCAGGTGAAGAATCGCTTGTTCCTTTTGTTTCGCCTCCAACATAAGGTATATTTTCTGATCCTTTCGAAAGCATTGATCCACATACCCACAAACCCATTCATAATCAATTTGTCGAATCAAATCATCATGTTTTGGGTCTTTTTCGTCCTTACGACCAGAAGATAAATGTATTTTAGGATCATCAATCCCTTCCCAGGTTTTAACCACTCTCTCGAGAGCGACCCCTGTCTCCATGGAGGATAAGATTCGATGATGGTGAAAATCCAACACAAGGGGAATGCCTGTTGTTTCCCATATTCCCAGCACTTCTTGAATGGAATAGCTCTTTTCATCATTTTCTAAACGAAGCTTACTCTTAATGCCTTCCGGCAGTTTCTCATAGGTTTTTACCCATCGATGAAGAGCTTGTTTTTTATCGCCGTAAACGCCACCAACATGAATGATTAAATCCCTTACTCCCAGCATTTCTGCCATCTGATGATGATATTCCAAGTCTTCGACAGACCTTTTCACCACCTCTTCTTTGGGAGAGTTTAAAAGCGTATACTGACCAGGATGCATCGAAAGCCGCATGGAATGAAGCTTTGCATATTCCTTGATTTTTTTGCAGGCCTTTCTGATTTCTTCGTCCTCCTGCCAGGTATAGGTCATCGCCTCATGGGTTGCTAAGGGAACCAAGTCACTGGAAACCCGAAAAAAGAAAATCTGATGCGCCTGATTCCATTCCAGACAGGTCATCACATAGTTCAGATTGTGAAGAATAAGTTCTTTTAGATAAGACGCTCCTCTTTCCTGGTATGTTTTTAGGCGTAAAGATTTCATTTTCATCGGAATACTGGTATTCAAACAGGCATAACCCAATTCAATAGACACTGTCATTCCTCCATTCCGAGATAGGCCCCTGCCTAAAAAAAGATATCTTAAGAATAAGTCTCCCAATGAATTCTGGCATCGTCAAATCGATCCTTAAATCGATTTTTATCCGAGTAGCCAACAGCAAACAACCCAAAAGCTTCCACTTCTTCCGGCAGTGTGCATATTTCTTTTACCTTTTTCTGATATTCCTCGATTGGCGTGATTCCCATCCAAAGAGTGCTAAGACCTAAATCTACGGCCTGTAACATCATATTTTGAACAGCTGCCGAAAGATCCTGCTGCCAGAATGCCTCTACTTTTAATCGGTTACGGTTCATCAAAGCCACTACGCAAGCTGGTGCACCAGCCAGAGGGGCTGTATACTTGTGAACCTGCGACAATTTCACTAATGTTTCCGGTTGTTGAATTACCAGAAATTCCCAGGGCTGTTGATTATGAGCTGAAGGAGCTTGCATTGCTGCTCTCAGCATTTCTTCCAGTTTTTCTTTTTCAACAGCTTCCTTGTTGAAAGTTCTAGCACTGCGTCTCTGCTTAATCCCCTCTTTTAATTCCATCAAAATAGCCTCCTTCTGTCTCTTTTCTTCTTTCCTTACTCACTACTTATACCCAATCCAGTACCCATTAAAGCCCCCAGGGCATATTCATTCCCTAAGGGCTTTTATCACTTGGTAATGCTTCATGAGAAACTAAAGCTTCTGTTTCTAGTTTGTTATAGCTTAAATCGTTGGATCGCCTGATTCATTTCTTCTGCTAAAGTAGATAATTGATGACTAGCGTTGGCAATTTCCGTCATTGATGCTGTCTGCTCTTCCACTGCCGCCGATGCTTCTTCCGTTCCTGCTGCATTTTCTTCTGCAATAACAGATATTTTTTCAATAATACCAAGCATCTCATCTCGCTTATTTTTCATGGTATCACCCGAAAGGTTAAGATCCTTCAGGGATGATTTCATTTCTTCCAAAGAATCTGCAATTCCTCGGAAGTGCTCACTGGTCACTTTAACTTGCTCTTCCTGCTTGATCCCCACTTCGTTTACCTGATTCATTGTTCTTACAGCATCCTGCACTCGTTCCATCAACTCAGCAATAACCGTTGCTATTTCGTCCGTAAAATTATTGGACTGTTCCGCCAGTTTTCGGATTTCTTCCGCTACCACCGCAAAACCACGACCGGATTCACCGGCTCTAGCCGCTTCAATAGCAGCATTAAGGGCTAGCAAATTCGTCTGCTCAGCAATGCTTCGGATCATCCCACTGGCCGTATCAATTTTTTCAGCACTGGCCTGAGTTTCATTAATAACACCTTGCACACTCTGTGTAGCAGCTCTATTTTCTGAAGTAGTGCTTAACAGTCCATTCATCGATTCATGGCCCTTTGACTGGTATTCTTCCACTTTAACCAACTCTTGATTCAAGGATTTCAAGCAAAGCTGATTGTCACCGATCACATCTCCCAGTTCGCTGACTGCCTGAGCACCTGTTGCGGTATCACTGGCCTGCTCTGTAGCACTTTTCGCCATTTCTTCTATGGTTTTAGCCACTTCATCCGCCGCCTGAGAAGACTGATCGCTGGTGGTATTCAAATGTTCTGCTGAAGATGACACGTTTTTTGATGCGGTTAGCACTTGCTGCAATAATTCTACAATATTTGTCTGCATCCTAGTACTCGACCTGATCATGTCACCAATTTCATCTGAACGGTTTTGGTGTTTGTTTACCGAATCCTCTTCCAGACTTCTTAAATCATAATCCGCCATTTTCTCCAGTTTTTCAGCAACGGCTTTTACCGGTTTAATCGTATTTCCACTAATCCACAGGCCTGCCATGACGCTTAAAATAACGGCTACTACCATGATTCCCATCACCGTATTTCTAAAAGCCGCCAGTCCAGAAAACAGTTGAGCTCTAGAAACCTCAACCATCAAATGCCATCCCGGAGTTCCTTCAATGGGTGAATGAAGCAGAATCGTCGTCTGTCCATCTACCTGGATTTCCTGAGATGCTGCCACTCCCTGTTCGATACCGGATAAATCCATATTTCCGTAAGCATCAAGAGAAGACAGGGCTTGTCCTACATATTCCTCCTTTGGATGAGCCAGAATATTTCCATTTTCCGAAAGAATCCATCCAAAACCGGCATCCCCTATATTAATTGCCTCCACCATATCCGTTATATAAGAAAGGTAAATGGATCCGGAAACAGCTCCTACCCGATTCCCGGCATGATCATCAATTCCATGAGCAATAACCGTCAACATTCTTCCATCAATAGAGCTTGGAAAAGGGTCTGTTATGTAATGATCCATCCCTTGCTGAAAAATCGGTTCCATATAGGCACTGCTACTAAAATCGTAAACATTTAAGTCGCTGTCATAGGCCGTCCCATCAGGAAAAACCATCGAAAGAGTTCCATAATCCGACCTTTCAAGTACGGTTTCAATAAATCTTTGTGCCCCTTCCGGGTCCATGTTTTTCACATCTTCATTTTCTGAAACAATCATCCCTTCAGAAATTTTTCTCTCCAACAAGGATTCAATATTCTGAGAAAAACTTCCCATCATTTCTTCATTCAGTTCACCAGCCACATCACTGACCATACTCGATGCCAGATAATAAAGGATAAACCCGGCCCCCAGAAGCAAGGTAATGCTGGTGGCTAAAAAAGTAAGCATCATTTTTGTTTTTAAGCTTTTCATCCCTCTCGTCCCCCTTTATTCAATACACTTATCCGTCACTAAGATCTTACCCCAACACAATCTTGTTTCTTATTTTTACCCACTCCACTTTCCGTCACACAACTTTCCTTTTAAGACAAGCTGTCCACCAATTAGATTAATCAAATTTTTCCATCTAAAATTATAAACCAAATTCGCTTTGCAAAGTATGTAAAAACAACACAATTTCACTGAAATGTTCATTAATTAGGAGTTGCTGCCTATAGAATCCCTGTCTTGCGACTATTTGATCCTTGAAAGGGTATGTGTTATCATCATATAGACCGACCTCCAGATTCCAATCGAATAGCATACTCTTTCGTGACGAATAAATTATTTCAATGGGATCAGGGTTTTATCAGATCTATCTTTTCCTTATCTAAATTTTCGATACAGAAAGGTGCTTTCATGGAAAAAATATGGAAGTTTCTTCATCAAAAAATCAAAGATATTTTTCGTGCGTACAAAACATTGCTCACCATCATTACCGATATTTCAGATAAAACAGCAATCTACGAAACAGTGATGGCGCTATTGATCGTGCTGGTGTTAGGTTTGTCTTTTCTGGATATTTTTGTCATAGACAATCGCCGTTTCAGTCTTTATGTCGAAACCTTCGATCTGGCCGTCTGCGCTATTTTTGCCATCGACCTTTCTTTGAGGTATCGGGCAAGCACTTCTAAAAAATCTTTTTTCAAAAAATCTTGGATTGAGATTCTTGCTATTATTCCTTTTGACGTGGTTTTTCGAGCTTTTCGGATTGTTCGCATTGTCCGCGTTGCCAAAATTACAAGAGCCAGCCGAATCGGCCGATTTGTCAATACCTTTACAAAAGTATTCCGAAACATTGAACGGTTGCCAATGATTGCTAAAATGGCAAACCCACAATATTTTCGCTATAAACGATTCAAAAAATTACTTTTTGGATATGGAAAAAGCAAGTCAGAAGATTCTCCTTCAAAAAAAGAATAACCGCTTAACTTCTCACCCTACGGTGAAAGCCTAAGCGGTTTTTTTGCTCTGTTTTATGCAAATTCCCGGTTAAGAATCATAGCGGTTTGCCTTACTACTTCTGCTGATACTCCTGCACAGCGACTGGATCTTTCTGGAGAGTTAAAAGCAACTCCTTCTTTTTGAATAAATTTAGAAACCGATTCATAACAAGAAGTTGACTCTGCCACCGTTACCTCATGATCCGGAAATTCAGGGTTGTATACCGGTAATTCAGCTTGCTTATACCAGTTAAACAGTTCTTTTACCAACTCATTTTGTCTGTCTTCTGTAAAGAGTCCAATAAATCCAGAAGCTACTGCCAAAGTTCCACAAAGAGAGGCTTCCAAAGCAAACCCTCCAGCAAAGGAACGATACATCCTTGTCGGAATCTTATTATAGGGATAGCCTTCTGCTTCTGCTAAATAGCCGAAAAGACCTTCGGCTGTACCAACACCTCAGCCGCCCTGCTCTTTGTAGTATTTATAAGCTCTCTCTGCCGCCGCATCTGGGTCAATCCGTTTATAAGGTAATGGATGCACTACCGGTTCCATATCCACTCCCGCTGATTCTTTCGCCTCTGTCACTTCCGCTGCACTGGTTTCACCACAGGCTGTAAGAATACCACCTACACCACCCAAAATTGAAACACTTGCCAATGTAGTCCCCATTTTTTTCAAAAAATCTTTACGCGTTATATGATTCATTTCAGCACTCATTTTTCATCCTCCTTTTCCCAAAGCATCATCTTTATCCGATCCGATTCTCCCGTTATCCGTCAGAAACAACAAACGATTAATCCTGCTTATATTTCTTAGATTCCTCATGTTTCCATTTGTTTTCAATATCTACGACCGTAGATTTTAAGTGGATTAACCTCAGCCACCCGCTGCAGGAGCCGGGCCTTCCTCTTCCTCAACTTCCTGTTCTGTAAGATCAATACCGGCTTCATCAATCGCTTGTTGTACAAGTTCTATAATCGCCGTCGAAGTCCATGTGGCTCCTGTTTGCACATCAACTTCTGTGGTCTGCTGATTGACAATTCTTTCCGGCACTACCCGCAAAGCACCATCTCCAAAGCCTTTGGTCTCATTATGCTGGATCACTCTAATTTCTACCAATTCGCTTCCTTCAAAAATAACGTCCAGATACATATCATACCGATCCTGAAAACCTTTTCCAGATACTAAAACACCTTCTGGTTCATAGGTTTCCAGATCATATTCTGCCGCAGGATCTGCCGGCGCTTCGCTCTTAGACACATTTTGACCAGCAGCTTCTGCCACCGCTTTTATCACAGCTTCCGAAGAAACCGTTGCACCTGTTTCGACATCCACATCGGCGCTTTGAGCCTGAAGAATTTTATCAACCATCGATTCGATGGCTACATCGCCAATGCCTTCTGTTTCTTTATGATCTAATACCTTAATGTCCAGAATATCATCACCATCCATGATCACATCAAGAACAATATCCCCACCATAGCCAGGTGCCATGGCAAGAACCCCTTCTGCTTGATAGTCGCTGGCTGATGGTTCTTCTGAATCTTCGCTGGCACTATCCTTCCCCAGGGCCTTATTTACCGCGGCGATCACCGCATTAGAGGAAACGGTAGCACCACTGTGCACGTCAACTTCCGTCGATTGAGCTTCCATTATTTTTGCAACCATTTCTTCAATCGCTACATCGCCAATGCCTTCCGTTTCATTTTGCTCCATCACCCGAATATCAACCACCTCATCACCTTGAAGGTATACTTCCAAATGAATCGGTCCGCCATACCCATCGGCTGTCACTTCATGTTTTGTCGCATCGGCTAAAGCATCATCCCCCATTACACTGAATCCAAAAAGAATTCCAACTGTCAGAACAACAAGAACCAAAGCTCCCGACATTTGTTTTTTGTCCATTCTTCCCCATCCTTCCTCTGTTGATCTTTTAGAAAAAGCTTATGGTAGCGCTAAAGCTTTCCTGCCATCGATAAGTCTGTACGCAATCCAACGCTGGTAATATGTTTTCGTTAAAACCTTATCAAACTTGCGTACGGCTATTCATAAGCTTAATAGTACTATTATTATACCACATAACGCTGAGAATATTCTTATAAAATTTTATTAATTTGTAAAATCATAAAAAAAGTGATTTTCATCTCTTCCACAAGGACATTTATCCCGAAAGAAACAAGCACAAAAAAAGAGCTTGGTTTCAACAGGATATTGAAACTAAGCTCTCCTAAGAATTGTCTTTTCTTCTTACTGACTAATCATCACTCTGGAAACGTGCTTTTCCATTCTTTTAATATCATTTTTCTCGATTGATATTTGATCACCGGATCTTCTTTAGCAATGGCATAAGCTTCTTCTTCATCTTGTACTTTGTAAATAATCAGCCCACCACTATGATCTAAAAAAGGTCCTTTGGCATATATTTTCCCATTGTCCAAGTATTTTTTCAAATAAGCTTTATGCTCATCAAGTAGTTCTGCATCCTTCTTTTTATCAACAGTTTCTAGAAATGCAATAAAATATGGCATTCTTGGGCTCCTTTTCATTTATATTTTAATTTCATCCTATTTTACCACAGGAGCCCCACCAATCACAAGAAGCATCTTGTCAGCGTCTATGCCTTATCAAACCAAAGGCTTACTACTCTAACCAAGTTCCCAGTAATGATTTTCATCGAGAGAAAAAAGGTAACAGGGTAGTACTTGTTATTTAATTTCAATTTGTTTTCTTGTTTCCTTTTGCGGATCTTTAGGGATTGTCACTTTCAGAATACCATTTTCATACTTTGCTTCAATTTTTCCCGGATCAATATCTTTGACATGAAAACTTCGGCTAACCCTTCCCATTTTCCGTTCCCGGCAAATATAGTTGTCTCTTTCTTCGTTCACTTCATCTTCTTTTTCAGCAGAAATAATGAGATGATCATTGTCGTAATGAACATTAATCTGTTCTTTGTCAAATCCTGGAATTTCCGCTTCCATCAAGTATTGATCGTCCTCTTCTTGAATATCCACCTTAATGCCGGACTGAATCGCCGGTGCCATTCGATGATCTCCAAATATAGGATCATTGAAAAACCGTTCAAACAGAGTATCCAAATCCCGTCCTCTTCTTTGATTTCTGAATGGTACCAAATGGTTCATCATAAAAGATCTCCTCCTTTGTTTTATTTTTCTTTTTTGTTTGATTTTATTATAGCGCCAAAGGTCAAAGATAGTCAAAGTTTGCGATCTGGGAATAATTCCTACTATTTATTCTTATCATCATTCTTGAGGATTTATATGGATAATTCTCTTCTATCCTCTTTATTCCTCTCTATTTCATCCTTTTTCAATTCGGTCCCAAAAGAGGATGCTTTGTCCGCAAAAAAAATCCCTTCTGAAATCAAAGGGATTAAGACGTATTGGTTTGGGTTATTTTTTATGTGATCGATGCTTGATATATTTTTTCTATCGATGTATGGAGGACTTGGTCAAAGGCTTCATCGCTTTGCTGTGCTGCCAATCCTCCCAACAATGCCCGTGAGAAACTGGCAATCACACCCGGGTTTTTTTCCAAAAGTTCTACCGCTTCGTCACGGCTATATCCGCCCGAAAGAGCAACCACACGTAAAACCTTTGGATGGTTTACCAGTTCACTGTAGAATGCGTTCTGGCTGGGTATAGACAGTTTCAACATAATTTCTTGTTCCTCTTCCAGCATATTAAGATGTTTCAGGATTTGGGTCATCATGATTTTTTCTGATTCTTCCTTATCCGGGCTGTGAATATCTACCTCCGGTTCTAAAATAGGCATCAACCCAGCATCGATTATTTGTTGACCGTATTCAAACTGTTGACTGATCACCTTTTGAATGCCTTCTGGATTTGCTTCCTTAATGACGGAACGCATTTTTGTTCCAAAAATATTTTTTTCTCTTGCCCGTTTCAGTTGCTTTTCCAGTTCAGGGATCGGTTTCATTAACTGAACCCCTTCGCTTAATGGTTCCAGTCCTTTATCTACTTTTAAGAAGGGGAGAATTCCTTTTTTCTGCCATAAGTAATCCGGCGTTGGCATATTCTCAACTTCCCGCTCCATGGTTTGCTCAAACAAGATCACTCCTACCACTTTATCGCCGGTAAAGGATGGGCTGGTCATCACACGGGTTCGCATCTCATGGACCAAATCAAACATTTCTTCTTCATTTCTGTAGGCATCTTTCTGAACGCCATATTCAGCCAATGCTTTCGGAGTACTGCCTCCACTCTGATCCAAGGCTGCAATAAACCCTTTCCCGTTTCGCATTCTTTCCATTTGCTGGTTTTTCACGTTTCCACCTCGCCTTCTAGTTTTACACTTCACTTATATCCTACTGCTACTATATATATCCTTAATTTCGATCTTCAAACGAGAGGATCATTACCAGATTAACCTCTGATCACCAAAGAAAAGCTTCAATCTGTTCCCCTTTTTATCCGGTGTTTAACTGATTCCTAAACATACCTTCTATTTCTTCTGCCGACATGGGCTGATACAGGTAATGACCCTGAGCTTCATCACAAATTCTATCCGCTAAAAAGGCTAACTGTTCTTCAATCTCCACACCCTCTGCAATAACTTTTAATCCAATGCTTTTAGCCAGATTAATTACTCCTACGGCAATGGCTTCATCTTTTGGTCCTTTTGTGACCGCATGAACAAATTGCATTGCCATTTTAATCCGATCGATAGGCAGTTCCCGGAGTCGGCTCAAAGAAGAATATTCCGTCCCAAAATCATCAATAGAAATCGCAACTCCCAACTCTTTCAGGTCATGCAAGGTTTTGACAATATACTCCGGCTCTTTAATCGCTGTTGTTTCGGTGATTTCCAGCTCTAATAAAGATGGATCCAGTTCTGTTTTTTCCAAGGTTTTTTTCACTACTTCCACCATATTATCTTTACGAAGCTGCTCTACAGAAAGATTAACACTCATAAACATCTTGCCATTACCCATTTTCTGCCACTGTTTACTCTGAAAACAAGCTGTCTCTAACACCCAACGCCCAATCGGTTTAATAAGGCCTGTCTGTTCCGCTAAAGGAATAAACCGCCCTGGCGCTATAAGTCCCTTGGTGGGATGCCGCCACCTAATCAAGGCTTCCAATCCAACAATTTCTTTGGTAGCCACACTCACTTGAGGTTGATAGTGCAGCACAAATTCCTTGCGATCTAAAGCATGGTGCAGGTCTTGAATTAATTCGGCTCTTTCATTAATCTTTTCCTTCATTTCCGGGGTGCAAAAATGAATTTGATTCTTTCCTTGTTCTTTTGACGTGTACATAGATAAGTCTGCATTTTTAATGAGGGTATCTGCCTCTTTTCCATCGAGAGGGTAAATCGAAATTCCACCACTGGCGGTTACATAAAAGGGATGCCCTTCTAATATGACAGGTTGTTTCAAATCATTGATTATTTTTTCTGCCGCTTGCATCACCTGAGTAGCATGATCAATCTGTGGAAACATAATCAGAAATTCATCGCCTCCAAAACGACACACCGTGTCATGCTCTCTGACTCTTTCGGAAATTCTCTTAGCTATCTTTTTTAGCAACTGATCTCCTTTATCGTGGCCCATGGTGTCGTTAACGGCTTTAAATGCATCTAAATCCAGGAACAATACCCCAATCATTTTTTGACTGCGGGCGGCCATTGAAATAGCTTCCGTCAGACGTTGCTTGAACATTCTTCGATTACAAAGGCCCGTAAGGCTGTCATAATATGCCATTTGGCTAATTTCTTTCACCGCTTTCACCTTAATCAGTGCATCGGATATTAAATTCGCCAATATTTGAAGTGCTTCCTGATGGCCTGGTTCCCATTCTTTATGCTCTTTCACAGAGTCAAAACCCAAAAACCCGGTTGTTTTCCCATGGCTACTGACCGGTAAAGACAGTAAGGATTTAATATGTTGCATCTCCAGAATTTCTTTTTCGGCCTGAGCTTCCGGAGGCATTTTGCTTGTGTCCGGTATATAAACAGACCGGTTTCTTTCCAATTGGTTTATCCACCAGGGTACATAAGAAACCGGAAGGGTTCCTATCTGCTGGATTGCTGGCTCAATTCCTTCAGCACACCATTCGTGGGTATAAGTAACGGTACATCCATCTTCTGAAAAACAGAACAGATAACAGCGGTCTACCTGAAAGAAAATCCCTGCTTTTTCCAGCAACCTATTAATTCTTTTATCTAAATTTTCCGGATGGACACTAACAAAATCCAGAGATAGCTCCGCGATCATACGCTGCAGGCGTGTTTTTTCTTCGTTTTCTTTTAAGCGCTGAGCATAGACACGATTAACATATAAGGCTACCACAGCACCTAGCAGATAAATCGTTACCCGCGATAGATGGTCACCTGTGTTCACCATCACTAAATGAGAAGGAACTTTCGTCCAGAAATAGAGTTGACTGATCAGCGCCGAAATCGTAATCATGACCAGCATCATTCTTTTGGTAAACACCGCTGAGATCATCATAAATATCAGCGGTGCCGGCCATATAATATTACTGGACGAAGAATGCAGATAATACAGCATCATCAACGGGATGGAACAGGTCACTAATGTCATCATAACAATGTCTTTGCGATGATTCGCCAGCTCTGTATGAGGCAAGAGAAGGATCGCAATTCCAAAAAGAAATAAAATCCCGCTAAAAAAATTCACCGATAGAAAAGATTCTCCTTTGAATAGATAATCACCATAATTCAAAAAACTCCCTATGATAAAAGCCGTACCCATCATGGTATAAAACTGTACCCGTCTTTTTTCACTCAGTATTTCACCTTCTTCTGCGATACTTGATTTGGGCCGATTTACCATCAGCCCATGCTTTTTCACCGCATAAAAAAACGCTACCGTCATGAGCAGTGCAACCACTGTCCCCAATTGAGGAATTTCATAACCGTAGTATCGACTAAATAATACATCTATTACTGTACCCATTAATATCGTGATTCCAAAAGAAAAAATGATGACCATTACTGTTTTTCGTGCATCTGGATTTTGTTTTGTTTTTTTCCATTTCCAAAGAACCCAAATTCCCGTCAGCGAAAAAATCAGATAATGGGAATGAAAAAAGAGATCCGCTGTACCAGGTTCTGATATGTTTATCCATCCATATTTTGAATATATTAGGTTATAATAACGCTGTGCCCAGGGACTGAAAATCCCAAAAATCCCAATATTGACCAATGCCGGAAGATACAGCGCCACCATCACCCATCTTTTTTTCAACCATTCTTTATGTTCTGTCAACTCGAAAAAAAAGTGCAGTAACACACTATAGACAAAGGCCCAACCAAAAACCCCTATGCGAAACCAGAAATAGGCCGTTTGTTCATTTGGTGCCGAAAAAGCCAAGGCATACGAAAAAGACCATAGGGACAACAGGCTGCATACCACAAGAAACAGCTGATTTAGACGCCCCTTTGGACTTAGGGTCAAGGTATAGGTTCCAAAAATCATGTACAACGCTGCTGAAAAAAGTAACCCTGTCGAAAAAAGGTTTGCTAACGTAAGGGGATTACCCATACTGAGTCCACCTCATATCTTTCCACTCCAGACCTCCACGAACCACCTAAGAACAATAAACGTTTCCTCATGATGAGCCTTTGCTTCTCTTATTCCATAGCCACATAATACCATAAAATAAGAATGGAAGTAAATTTTTTCTATTAATGATTATTTTACCTTTTGACGAAGGTAATTGGAAAGTCGATCAATGAAAATAATCATTATTGATACCCCCAGCAGCAGAAGGCCTACCCTTTCCCAGTTTCTCCAACTAATATTGGTCGTAAGGGCTGTTCCTATACCACCGGCTCCAATGATCCCCAGAATGGTTGAATTCCGTATGTTAGACTCCATTCGATACAATAGCAGGCTAATAAAATTAGAAAATGTCTGTGGAAAAACACCGTGCCGATAGGCTTCCAACCGACTGGCTCCTGTAACCAAAACGCTGTCCCGTACATTGATTGGCATGTTTTCTAGCACCTCGCTGTACATTTTTGTCAGCACGCCAGTCGTATAAATACTAAGAGCTAAGGCACCTGCCAGCGGTCCTGGCCCCACTCCACGAAAAAAAATAATGGCCATGATAATAGGTGGAAAAGTGCGCATTATATTAATGAGTCCTTTTGTCAGCAACGACGCTAACCTGTTGGGAGCTATGGAAGAGGCGGCAAAAAAAGACAGCACCATTGCCAAAAAACCACCCACTATGGTGGCAAAAACAGCAATCATAAAACTTTCCAGCAACCCTTCAAACAATCGGGGATAATAGGAAAAGTCTACCTGCAGCATCCGAAAAACAATGTGACTGCCTTGCCGATATCCGATCATTAATCGTTCCTGAGTAATATTGAGCTGATTAATAATTACTGCGATCAACCCTAAAAATCCTAAAGGAATCGCCATGGATTTTAGAATTTTTCTTTTCCGATAATGCTCAAGACTTTGATCCTTTGGTGTATGCCGGACTAAAAACTTTCTCACTAAAAAACTAAGGGTATCAATGAATAGAATGGTAGCAAACAAGGCCAAAATAATAGTTGCCAAATTATCATATCGAAGATGATTTAAGTCCCGCCACATAATCTGTCCAATACCACCAGCCCCTACCAGCCCCAAGACAGTCGCACTTCTGATATTAGTTTCAAAAACAATAAAAAACACCGATACCGCCATTCCCACCATATTAGGCAATATACAATACCGGAGAACTTCCAGCGAACCAGCACCTACGGATCTAGTAGAGTTGATCTGGTTTTCATTAATAGATTCAATATATTCCCGAAAAAGCTTCAAGGACATTAAAAACGCAATAATGGTAAGCGCAATGATGCCTGAAAATTTGCCAATACTAAAGACAGATACTAAAAGAGCTGCCCATATTAAACTAGGGATCGTTCTAAAAAAAGCAAAAATGGCATTTAATCCTTTGCTTAAAACTAGGCTAGGACTAATATTTTCTGACGTTAGCAGAGAAAAAGGAATGGCCATCATCACACCTGCCAGAGAAGATAAAACGGCAATTTCTACGGTTTCACTGATTTTTTCTAACACTTCTCCCATATAGGAAAAGTTCGGATGAGCCATTCGCCGAAAAAGATCTGCCATCCCTGGCAGGCCAGCAACTACCTTAGCAAAACTGAACTCTACCTGATGCCCCACCAACATCATGATTAAAAACGCTATCAGCAACGAAAGGAGCCGATTCCGGCTCCTCTTATGCATATATTCTTTTAAGGATATCATCTGTTAACTCACCTGCTTTCCCGTCAAAAACCAAGCTTCCTTTTTTAAGCCCGATAATCCTGGAACAGTACGTTTTTGCCAGCTTCACATCGTGTAAATTAATAAGAATCGTAATGTTTTTCTTTTGATTGGCTCGACGGAAATATTCCATAATCAAATGAGCAGTGGCTTGATCCAAGCTTGCTACCGGCTCATCAGCCAGCATTACTTTAGGGCGCTGGCATAAGGTTTTTGCAATGGCTACTCGCTGTTTCTGTCCACCACTTAACTGATCCGCCCGTTCATACATTTTTTCCTCTAGAGCCACATAAGACAACGCTTTTTGAGCTCTCTCATAATCATCTTGGCTAAAAATCCGAAATAAGGACTGAAAAGGAGTTTTATAGGAAAGTCTTCCTATTAAAACATTATCAATAACCGTCGACCGATCGATCAAATTATAATCTTGAAAGATAAAGCCTATCTCTCTTCGGATTTCCCTCAATCCTTTACTCGTCAAACTCATCAGATCCCGGTCATCAAGGCAGATTTTCCCTCCGGTAGGGCGTACTAAGAGATTCATGCATTTTAGCAGCGTAGACTTTCCACTGCCGCTGGAACCAATAATCCCTACAAATTCTCCATGCCCCACCTTCAGGTTTATATCCTGAAGTGCCAATGTTTTATTATCGTATATCACTTTCAGATTCTCTGCCTTAAGCATGCCTTCACTCCTGCTTCGTTAGTTTCCTGCCCTTAAATCAATATTCATAATTTCCGCTGTATCCCGGATCACTTGATAGTCAGCATCTGTAGCCATCGCAAAGCCGTGCATATTAAATAATTCCTGTAACAGCTCTTTTCCTTCTTCTTTTTCAGCAATTCTTAAAAGCGCTTGCTGAATTTCTTCGCTTCGCTTTGCTTCCATAGAACCACTGACAGTGACGCTGATATTTGGTATTTTATCTGTGTATCCTAAAATGCGGCTTTTATCCATAGCCTCAGGAAAATCCTGGCTATACCGTTCCCGGGCATCTACAAAGGTTGCGGCCACATCCACATCTCCATTCAATAATAGCTGCAAGGATTGATCATGGCCCCCGCTGTAACTATACTGAATATCCCTTTCCAGGTCAATCCCTTCTGTCACAAGAAAAGCTCCTGGAAACAGATAACCGGAAGTAGAGGATGGATCAACAAATGCTACTATTTTTCCTTTTATATCCTGAAAATCTTCTATCTCACTATCTTCTCTTACCAAAAACTGAGACTTGTAGAAAGCCTCTCCACTTCGATTCAGAGACGTCAGTATTACCTCAGCATCGCTCTCCTGATTTGCCAGCACATAGGCTAAAGGGGGAATAAACCCAAAGTCTACCTGGCCGGATCCCAGCCCTTCCACTACACCTACGTAATTGGTCGCTGTAAACCCTTTAACCGTTACTCCCAGTTCTTCAGAGAGCATAGCCGTTAGAGGCTCCACGGATTCTATCAGCGCATCGCCATCCCTCATAGGAACAAATCCCATGGTAATTACTTCCTCTTCCTCGTTTCCACAGGCTGGTAAGGCTATCAGTAACGCTATCAATAGTCCTATCGCAATGATTTTTTTCATTTTCTGTTCCTCCCATTTCTTTTTATGATAGAATTGTTTCGTATGATTCTCTTTTAAAGATACTATAAACCATACGACTTATCAATACACTTTAGATACATTTTTTTCATATCTAAAATTGTATGGGTTCGGTTCAGAAAGCGAAATCAAAAAAATCCAAAAGCATCACTAAGAATCAAGAAAGGACTGTTTTTTAATGAGTAAATCATTTGTACTAGCCGAAAAACCTTCTGTCGCCAGAGACATTGCTCGGGTACTAACGTGTACTCGAAAGGGAAATGGATTTCTAGAAGGCGATAAATACGTTGTTAGCTGGGCCTTAGGGCATTTGGTAACGTTAATGGATCCGGAAGGCTACGACAAAAAATACCAACAATGGCGTTTAGAGGATTTGCCGATTCTTCCTAAAGACCTTAAATTAGAAGTGATTCGTCAAAGCCGGCAGCAGTATAACGCTGTTAGCAATCAATTGAAACGTAAAGATATCAAGGAAATTATTATCGCTACGGACGCCGGAAGAGAAGGCGAATTAGTAGCTCGATGGATTCTTGAAAAAGCAGGAAACCGAAAACCTATCAAACGTTTATGGATTTCTTCCGTTACAGACCAGGCCATTCGTCAAGGTTTTCAGCAGTTAAAAGAAGGAAAAGCCTATGAAAACCTCTATGCTTCTGCCGTTGCTCGTTCTGAAGCCGATTGGGTAGTCGGAATCAATGCAACTCGAGCCCTCACCTGTAAACATAATGCTCAGCTTTCCTGTGGCCGGGTACAAACACCAACTTTGGCGATCCTGGCTGATCGACAAAAGGAAATTCAACAGTTTCAACCCAAAACCTATTATGGGCTTTCTGCCGATGCACAGAACCTAAAACTCCTCTGGCGAGATCCTAAGACTAACTCCACCAGAAGCTTTGATCAGCAAGGAATGGAACAAAAACAACAGTCTCTGCTTGGTAAAAAGGCCCGCATCACTTCTGTCAAAAAAACAGCTAAAACAACCTTAGCACCAGGACTTTACGATTTAACCCTTTTACAACGAGAGGCCAATAGCCGCTTCGGCTTCTCGGCCAAAGAAACGCTCTCCTATTTGCAGAAGCTTTACGAAGAACATAAAGTACTCACTTATCCCAGAACCGATTCAAAGCATCTGTCTTCCGATATGATCGGAACCTTAAAAGAGCGGATTAAAGCTTGTAGTATCGGTCCTTATGCCACCTTTGCCGGCACTATTCTTCGCCAAGGAATCAAAACCAATAAGTCTTTCGTTGACGATCGCAAGGTAACGGACCATCATGCCATTATCCCCACAGAAGAAAGCCCTTTTCTGTCTGAACTTAGAGACGGAGAACGAAAGATATACGATATGGTCTTACGCCGGTTTTTATCCGTCTTTTACCCGCCTTTTGTTTATGATGAAACTTTAGTAGAAGCTTCTATCGGAGACGAAACCTTTATTGCCCGAGGCAAGGTAATCAAAGACCTTGGTTGGAAGTCTGTAATGGAAAAAAACAAATCTGGAAACTCCTATGACTCAGATGATCTAGAGGAAGAATCCCTTGAAACGGCTGATTCCTCCAGCCACTTTTATCCAGAGCAGGTATTACCAGTCCTTGAAAAGGGACAGGAATTATTGGTCAAACAGCTTAAGTTAACCACCGGAAAAACCAAGCCACCACCTTTCTTTACAGAAGGAACCTTATTGGCTGCCATGGAAAATCCAGGTAAATATATGGTTTCCAGCGATAAGGATCTAAAGAAAACCTTGCAGGAAACAGGTGGTTTAGGTACAGTCGCTACTCGAGGAGATATTATTGAAAAACTCCAAAAAAGCTTCCTGATGGAAAAACGAGGAAATGCGCTTCACCTTACCTCCAAAGGAAGGCAATTATTGGAGCTGGTGCCGGAAAAAATGAAATCACCATTGTTGACAGCTCAGTGGGAACAGCGCCTAAGTGCCATTGCCAGCGGGAAATTGACAAAAACCAGCTTTGTCAGTGATATGAGGGAATACGCAAAAACCATTGTAAGGGAAATTGGCCATAGTACAACTGTTTTTAAGCATGATAATGTATCCCGAGAAAAATGTCCAGAGTGTGGGAAATACCTTCTTGAAGTTCAGGGAAAAAAAGGAAAAATGTTGGTATGTCAAGATCGGGAATGCGGTCACCGAAAATCTGTAGCGTTGGTTACCAATGCCCGTTGTCCGGAATGTCGAAAGAAATTGGAACTACGTGGCGAAGGAGACGGGCGTATCTTTGTTTGTCGCTGTGGTTACCGGGAAAAACTAAGTGTTTTTGAGGCCAGAAAGAAAAAGCAGGGGCATCAGAAAGTCTCTAAAAAGGAAGTCAACCGATACTTAAAAGAACAGGAAAAGAAAAAGGACGAGCCAATTAACACTGCTTTGGCCGACGCCCTTTCGAAGTTTACTTTTGATGATTAGTTTTTTTGTATCCCCTTTTCATTTCTTTAAGCCCTTTTTGATTCGCAATGTTTTTCTATCAATTGCTTTTATGCTTTGAATTTATATATTTCTTCCTGCAATTCTTGGGCAATGGTTGCCAGTTCACTACTGGAATTGGCAATCTCGTCCATGGAAGCCGTTTGCTCTTCTACAGAAGCCGACGCTTCTTCCGTGCTTGCCGCATTTTCCTCTGCAATTGCCGACAGGTTTTCGATGACAGAAATAATAGAGTCTTTTTGTTTTTCGATTGTCTTTGTGGACTCGTCGAGGGCTTGGATAGATTCCATGGTTCTATGAATGGCTCCATTTATTTCGTTGAAGGTCTGACTGGTGTTTTCAATAGCAGAATCCTGCCTTTCTGCTGCAACTTCCACTTTTTCCATGGTATGAACCGCATCTTTTGTATTCATTGTCAGTTCATCAACGACACTTCCAATATTCTGAGAAAACTGGCTTGATTGCTCCGCTAATTTTCGAATTTCTTCCGCAACTACGGCAAACCCTCTGCCTGCTTCACCCGCACGGGCAGATTCAATAGCCGCATTAAGTGCCAGTAAATTCGTTTGTTCCGCAATGCTATTAATCATTTTACTGGCCTCATGAATTTTTTGACTGCTTTCTTCTGTTTCCCGAATCATGGTTTCAATGCTTTTGATCGCCGTTTTCATTGACTCCGTTTCTTCCAATACGCCTTTCAGCGTTTCAATCCCTTTATCTTTTGAAAGAATGACATTAGATGCCGATTCGTTTAGTTCATTCATTTGAGAAGTATTCATCTCTATCTGACGTCCCAATGCCTCTACATACCCGGCTCCTGATTCTGTATCCTTCGCCTGGTCTGTCGCTCCTTTCGCAATTTCTTCGATGGTTTTGGCCACTTCATTGGCTGCCATGGAAGATTGCTGACTAGTAGCCGTCAACTCTTCCGAAGCAGCCGCCACCTGTTCTACGTGACTGCTGGTTTTTACCAGGAACTCACTGACACTAATTCGCATTTTTACTAGTGCATTAAGCATAATGCCAATTTCATCTTTTCTTTGTAGGTACCGATAACCTGCCTGGTTTTCATCCTTCGCAAAGTCCAGTCTTGCAAATTTTTCAATGGCTGCTGTCGTAGCCACTATCGGTTTTGAAATAGAATTGCTCACAAAATAAGTAATAACGAATCCAAGAAGTAGCGAAATAAGCACCGCCATCATCAAACCATTTCTCAAACTCCCTATTCCTTCCAGTATTTCTTCCGTATGAATCCCCACAGCTATGGTCCATGGCGTGCCTTCGATGGGAGAAAACCCAAGTATTTGATCCACTCCTTGATATGGATAAGCACCAGAACCCGTCTTTCCTTGAACCATTTCTTGTAACACAGCTCTTCGTTGACTTTGCGTTTCGTCCTGAGCCGCTTCCTCTAAAAGATTTACCTGTTGAAGTACAAGATCAATGTTTCTGTCGGCTACAATTCTACCTTCCTGATTGACAATATAAGAAAAACCGGTCTCTTTATACTGCATATTGCTTACAACCTCTGACATTACTTGCGCTGTCCTTCTTCCGTATAGGACTCCCACAACCCGTCCATTATCTTTCACCGGCACAGCATAGTTAAAAATAATCTCGCCACTCTCTACGCTTGCCAAAACATCAGAGACTACCGAATTTCCAGCCATTGCCTCTTGGAAATACTCCCTCTCCCCTACATTTCCACGCTGGTCCACATGATCCATTGACCGAGCACTGCCGTCCGGTTCAACATAAACAAACGCATCATAGCCAGCTCGCTGAGCTTCCCTCACCATAAACTGACTGCGTTCTTCCCAGGATAAGGTTTCATCCATAACGATCGGGTTTTCTGCCAAACCTTCCATATAAGCCAACTGACCTTCTATTAAAGCCTGTACATACTTGGCCTCCGAAGTTGCTACTGTTTCAATTTCTTCAAAGGCATTTTCCATCAGCGCATTCTCTGCAATCCTTAAAGCGTAAAATCCTGTTGCCGCAATCAGTACGATAATAAGTGCTGTAAATACGGCTAATAGTCTTACTTTAATCGATTTCATTTGTATCCTCCATTTTTTTGTTTTGTCTGGTCTCATCGAAAAACTCTTCCTATCATTATTTCCAGACTTGCTTTCCACTCATTATGTAAACACAGATAATTGATATTATATCAGAATTCATTACATTTGAGCACTATGATAGTAGAATTATAAAGAAACACCACCCCAGACTTATTTATTCGCACTTTTCATTTTATTCAGTTTGAGATCCAGAGGTATTTTCCGAATATATGGAATTTTTGGGTTTCTGCTTTTTAATGTGGTATAAATAAGATAATACGCGAAAATCCTGTTGATAGAAAACCAACTTACAAAGAGGTGATCCCGTGAGCACAGAATGGTACCGTCATCGAAAAGAAATATTTTTGGAACAATTGTTTCAACGGTCGCTTTTTGCCACCGCCATATTGAATCGACAGGAAGTCGTTTTAGACATCAATATCCGTTTTACTGAATTATTTGGTTATACGAGAGAGGAAGCTCTTGGCGCTTATATTAACGATCTCATCGTCCCATCAAGATACGAGCTAGAAGCCGGTCGTTTTAAAGCCGTTGTTCTTAATCATCATACGATGCGAGATAAAACAATGAGAAGGCATAAAGACGGAACATTATTGGAAGTTGAGGCCGTTGGTAGTCCGGTCATTATTGATGGAGAGTCTTATGGTTTTTTTGCCATGTATCGGGACATACGAGTAGAAGAAGCTGCATTGAGGGAGATGAACCGTCTATTAAACACCGACAGCCTAACGGGTCTTTTTAACAGGAAGTACATTTATGATCGAATCCGCCATCTTAGTAATCAGTCTCATCAACGGTTTATTATTTACTATTTGGATTTAGATCTTTTTAAAGAAGTAAATGACCTTCATGGTCATGAAGCCGGAGACTATGTGCTTCAAGAAGTTGCCAACAGACTGCTGTCGGTCTTAAAAGATTGTGGTGAAGCCGCTCGGGTAGGAGGTGATGAATTTCTTATATTAGCAACGGACAGTCTTCACTGTTCCTGGGTTGAATTGGAGAACAACATCCGAAAATCTTTGCAGCCTTCTTACTGGTGGAAAGGTCAAACATTAACAGTTCCTGCAAGCCTTGGAATTGCAGTTTTTCCGGAAGATAGCAAGGATGGCGATGGTTTGATTTCCGCTGCTGATAAACGGATGTATGAAGAAAAAAAACAACGAAGAATTCGTCGTATTCCCCTTCGGCAAGATCCGAAGTAATTTGTTCTTCTGCATAGTCAAAGAAAAACTTTTTATGCTATACTTGGTAATAAAGACCTATTTTGTTTTCGGGAGCTGGAAATAATGAAGATGTTCAATATCATTTATCGCCCTGGCGATCACCTTGCCGACTTGCTTCGCAAGCATCACATTACGGACAATCATTTAGCCATTCTGATTTTTGCTGATTTTGAGTTAAAGAAAAAAGCTTCTCTTCAGAGTGAACAAGCTGAAGTTACTCAACTCATCCACCAACTATCAGCACTTTTGCCAAAAGCCGTTATCGCCGGCGCTACCACGGCCGGTGCTTTTAATCATGCCAATATTGAAGATGAACGAATCGTCATTTCCTTCCTTGAATTCGACGCTATGCAACCTATAGGTAGCAGTTATCCCTTGGAAAAATTCCATCCCACCCACATGGCTCGTCAGATCAAAAAGGACCTTATTGTCCCTGAAACAAAATTATTGATCCTTTTCACCGATGGCTACCATACAGATGCTCATTTGTTGCTGGATGAATTGTCACGTTTAGCTCCCCATGTGCCAATTGCAGGTGGCAAAGCCGGTGATGGGCTTCGTTTCAAACATACCAGCGTGTTTTTTGAAAACAAAGCATTCCAACAGGGCGCTGTTGCCATTGCTCTCAATGGTGATTCTCTTAGAATTCATCAATTTTACCGTTTGAACTGGAAAAAAATTGGAAAGACCATGACAATTACAGATGCTTCAGAAAACATCGTTAAGACCATTGATCATGAACCTGCCATCGAAGTATACCGTCGCTATTTAGGACATGATGCTTCGGCTAAACTGACAGAACATGGCGGCTCCGAATTCCCCCTTTTGCTAAAACGTAACGGAATGGTCATCACCCGTAGCGTTATCGGGCAAGGCGAAGACGGAAGTGTCCATTATGCCGGTGATATTAGGCTTGGTGAACGGGTTCAGTTTAGTTATGGTCATATTCCTTTAATCTTCGAAAGCCTTGAAGAAGATTGTCAACAGGCAGCAACTTTTGACCCACAAGGCATTTTGGTATTCTCCTGCGTTGCCAGAAAATCACTTCTCCAGAAAAACGCAGCAACAGAACTTATTCCTTTTGCACGACTCGCTACTTTAAGTGGTTTTTTTACCTATGGAGAATTTTTTCATCTTAATCAGCAGAACCATTTGCTTAATATAAGTATGACCGTAACCTTACTATCTGAAAAAAATGTTTCTTCTAACTTACCTGCAACCGATACCTCGTCTTTAAACATACCGACCGATCGCCAGTATATCCGCATTGTCAAAGCCCTCACTAACTTAGCGGAAGCTGTCACCGCCGAACTGGAGGAGAGCAAACAACAGTTAGAAGAACAAAATTACCTGCTTTCTCAACTGCTTAAGATCGACGGGCTCACCAGGCTTTATAATCATAAGCATTTTCACCAAGCTCTGGAATGGGAAACCAAAGCAGCCCTCCGATACCAGCGTAGCCTTTGCGTGGGAATGTTTGATCTGGATCTTTTTAAGGAAATCAACGACACTTATGGTCACGGCGTTGGCGATCAAGTGCTTATAGAACTAGCTGACTTAATCAAACAAAGCTGTCGAGAAACTGATATTGTCGGTCGTTATGGTGGAGATGAATTTGCCGTGATTCTGCCCGAAACCCGCCTCCAGGAAGGAACCCTTGTTTTCGAACGAGTCAGAGAAAGAGTGGCGTCCTCTTGTTTCAGTGTCCATCAGCTTAAAATTACTTTTAGTTGTGGCATTGCTCAGTTAGATCCTTCCCAGCCTAACGAACTTCTCTCTACTGCCGACAAGCGGCTTTATATTGCCAAGCGAAAAGGAGGAAACCGGGTGATCGCCGCCGATGAGTAAGCAGGCGAGGAAAAAATTATTCCTCCATCTTTTTTTCCCAATAATGAACAATAGTGTTATAAATGACAAAAAGGATGAAGGTTGCCATAAACGCACCTGCAAAGCCACCGATTACTCGCTTGTATCCAACATCTTCCTTTAAAAACATCAATATCATAGCTGTCATAAAACCAGTTGCAAGAGGAAAAATCACCACAAAGTATCTTTGTTCCTTTTGGTTTGAAACAAAAGGATAGGTGATGGGAATCCCTCTTGTTGCCAATGAAAAAAACTGTGCCATTGATGCGATTAACCAAATTGCAAAAACGTCCAAAACCTCTATTAAACTCTGTCCCAGATAAAACCACCGAACTAGCAAGGCACCAAAAATTCCAAACCAGAAAACCGAATACCCTAAACTATTAGCTTGCTTCACATCACTTGTAATCCGTTCATCATTTTTCATTCTAATCCTCCTCTATCCAAAATAACTCCTCTAAAGACTTCCCCAAAACTTTACTAAGGCTAAGGCACAATGCAATGGTTGGGTTGTATTTCTCCTTTTCAATTAATCCAATCGTTTGTCTTGTCACTCCAATTTTTTCCGCCAACTCTTCTTGTGTTATCTGAATCTCTATTCGACTTTTTTTAACCGAATTTTTTATTATCAGACCCACCCCCTAATGCAATATATATGTTACAATTCAATGTAATATATATATTGCATTTTGTCAAGCTTTCCTTATTTAAATCAATACAAAAAACCGCCACTTTTCCTTAAACGAAACAATGACGGTTTTTAACCAGTTCTCTGCTATTTACTTTTTCATTTGATTCCGACAGGCAGGACAAACAACTTTTATCACCTTTTTGCCCTTGTTTTGTGGAACTCGTAACTGTTTATGACATTTCGTACAAACATAGTAGCGGTGACTATGTGCTTGTTTTGTATTTCCTCCTATGCTCTCCACCCAGTGCTTCAGTTTGTTTTTAACAGGGATACTCCTCCGAAGGAATTCACTGTTTTCTCGCCGACGACTCATCATATCTTTGGAAAAAATTCGATAAAACCCTATCCCCATCAAAAGATAGCCTATCAACATAAATAAGCTGACGCCTGTCATCCGTCCTATCCACATAGCAAGGATTGACATTATTAATAAAAAGGCCGAAAGTTGATCTGCCCCATGTCTGCCCACCATAAACCGCTGTATTCGTTTCATCCGAAGCCCTTCTCTCTTTCTGTTTTTGAGTTCTTCCTATTTTTGAGTTCTTCCTAGGTGAACAAACTAACCACCAGTCACCAAACGATACCTTCGGACCATCTCTTCGTCTCGATAACACAACTAATCTTTTGATAGTGTTAACACTCCACGAAAAGCCATAAAATCCGTTTATTTTTAATCAGTTAGTCATGTTTTGTTCGCATCCATTTCCGAAGCACGAATCATTTTATTTCACATTACCATTATGATATAGGAAGAGCAAATACGCAAGCACCTTTCTGCTCTCAAAAGAAAAGAAGAAATTCTCAAAGATATCAACACTTAGAAGGGTCCATAATTGATATTAATCGCTAAAATAATGAATAAAATTTGAAAAACAAATGCAATACCTAAAAAGGGTAATACAAATTTGTAGTATTTGTTCAATGGAATTTTACTCAGAGAACAGGCAATTAAAATAAAACTTGTTGGCCAGATTAGATTCGAAAAACCATCACCAAACTGAAATATTAGTACAGAAATTTGGCGGTTCATTCCAATCAAATCGGCCAAAGGCGCCATAATCGGCATAGATGTTGCCGCCTGACCACTTCCAGAAGGAATTAGAAAGTTTAATAAACTTTGGACAATTAACATTCCTATCCCGCTAAGATATAGCCCAAAATTGGTTAATACACTGGAAGCTGAGTAAATGATGGTGTCCAATATATTTCCTTTGCTGATAACAACCAATATACCTCGGGCCACTCCAACCACTAAAGCTGACAATACCCCTTTAGAAAGTCCTTCTACAAAAACTTCAGCTATTTTATTAGGACTCCATCTGTTAATCAAACCCGAAACAATGGATACAGCCACAAAAATAGCCGCCACTTCATTGATATACCATCCCTGAGTACTAAGGCCATATGCCATGATTCCAACACCAAGTAGCAGCGTTAGCAATGTCATTTTTCTGGCTGTTGTAAATTCTGTAGAAAGTCTCGCTTCATCAATTTCCAATTCACCAAAATCGATTCCAGCAACAATACTTTTCGATGGATCTTTTTTGACACGATTCGCATACCACAGTACATAAACAACAGTCAATGTACTCATCACAGCTAAAATGATCAGTCTAAGAGCAATTCCCGAAAACAGCGGGAGTTCGGCAATCCCTTGAGCCACACCGATAGTGAATGGATTTACAGTAGAGGATGCGAACCCCATCCCTACAGGCAAAAAAGACATTCCTAATCCAACCAAAGGATCATAACCCAAAGCAATAGCAAGTGTACAAAAGATCGGAATAAAGGCTATTATTTGTTCGTAAGAAATTGTTCCTGTAGATCCCCAGGCTGCTAATACGTATATAATGAAAGCAATGGTTATGCTCGAAAGCTTTTCATTCTTTTTTGTTTTCCTAACCATCAAAGCAATACTCGCATCGACAGCGCCTGTTTCTTGAACCAAATATAAAGATGCAAAAGCCATAAACACCAAAAACGTTATAGGAGCTGCTTGGATCAAACCTTCTTGTACGCTTAGTAGCATAGCAAAAGGTCCCACCGGCGTCTTTTCAACATATTCAAAGGATAATGGATCTATAATCGTTTGCCCTGTCGCTTCATCAACTATCCTTTCATAGTTTCCCGCAGGTACAATATAGGTTAATACCGTAGCAATAATGATCACACTCATCAAAATCACAAACAAATGTGGAAAACTTCTCTTTTCTTTCTTCTCTTTTTCTTGCAATACCATCAGTTCCACTCCTTTTCTATATTTCCCGTGATCTACACTTTAATTCCACACATCCATCAGTGTTTGTATAAAAATTTTCGTTCCATTAATCAAAGCTTTTTCATCAAAATCAAACTGCGGATGATGCATCACATAGTCCATTCCTTTTTCTTTGTTTCCAGCGCCTATCCAATAAAAAGCACCAGGTACTTCTTCTAAGTAATAGGCAAAGTCTTCCGCTCCCATATTAGGTTTTTCCAGAATAAAAACCTTCTCTTTTCCCAGCACTTTTGTTGCTGCATTTTTCACCATCAAGGAAGAGGATTCATGATTTACCAGTGGTGGTAACCCTCTTTCAATTTGGACATTGCAGCGCCCTCCTTCGCTTTCTGAGATGAAATTCGCTTTATCTTCCAATTGCTGAATAATTTTTTCACGAATATTTTTCGACTGTGTTCTTACCGTTCCTGTTAACACCGCTTTATCTGCTATCACATTAGTTGCAACTCCACCATTAACCGTCCCTACGCTAATGACCAAAGGTTCTAACGGATCATTATTCCTACTAACCATCAACTGAATTTCCTGATACATTCTAAAAACCAGAGCAATTGCATCAATGGATTCATGAGGCAAGCCTGCATGACCTCCTTTTCCAATCATTTCTATTGAAAAATTATCCGTCGAGGCCATCATATTTGTCAGATTGATGCCAGCGGTCCCCACTGGATATAGGCTGTGTAAATGCGCTCCAAAAATATAATCGACCCCTTCCAAAACACTTTCATCAATCATCGGAGCTGCGCCCCCTGGTGATGGACCTTCTTCCGCTGGTTGAAAGATAAACTTGATGCTTCCTTTCAAAAATTTGCGATGAAACGCCATTACCTTGGCCACTCCCAACAAAATAGCCATATGTCCATCATGAGCACAAGCATGCATTTTTCCAATGTTTTCTGATTGATAGTCCGTTTCTTTCGTTTCCGTTATTGGCAATGCATCCATATCCGCTCTTAAGGCAATTGTTTTCCCTTCTCCACCTTTGAGAAAACCTACCACCCCTGTTCTACCTACATTTTTCGCAACTTCCAGACCCCATTCTTCCAGATGCTCAGCGATATAGTTCGCCGTATTTTCAACTTCAAATCCTACTTCAGGATACCGGTGAAAGTGTCTTCTCCACCTAATAATATTTTCCTCCTCTTTTTGAACAGCTTCTAACAGTTCTACTTTTTCCATCTTCTACCTCCTTCACTGTTTTAATGATATATTTTCCGAATCATCATTATTAAATGCAAATCACATGCCATCCAAAAATGAATTTTCTTACTTTTTATACATTTCATCCCATAAGCGTAAAAGTCTTCATTTTAGAACATTCTTACCATCATCTTTAATAGGTGCACGAATGAACTATTTGTGATAAAGTGGCTTTAATAGGTCTTTTATTCCATATTGTCCCATTTCGTCCATTTTTGAGTATTCTAGTTTAACTATGGTCTTTTAGTTAGCAATCCTTTGATACCGTGCTGCTAGCATTACCCTAAAACACACTAAGCCTAAGAAGAGAACCCAAAAGGAGGATCATCATGAAGCAGGAAATTGCCATCGGAGCCAAATACGACTATTCTAGATATTTCTACGAACATCTACTAAAAGATATATTAGGTCCAGATTTCAATATTTCTTCTTACAACTTGTCAGAACCACAAAATCATATTATTCACCCAGATATTTTCCTAATATCCACACCTTTTATCGCTAACGAAATGAAGCCACTTATTCATCCTAAAACAAAAGTAATCGCTATTAATCGTACTTTTTCTAGAGAGAGCTATCGTTTACTAAAAACAATTCCTTCTGATAAAGACATACTCGTTGTCAACAACGGTATCGACGTTACCTTCGAAACTATTTCATTAATCTATGCTTTAGGATTTAATTTCAAGCTATATCCTCATTATCCCGATGCAACTAAGCCCTTAGACATCCAAGTAGCCATTACGACAAATGAAACGCACCTGGTGCCAGATTCCATCTCTCAAAGCTACAATATCGGACATATGGTTTATTCTTTATCAACTATCAACGAAGTGCTAGAAAACTTAGACATCGAACAATCAGTAAAAAACAAAATACTTTATCGATATGAAAAGCAAGTCGTTTCAAATGAAACAGGTGTCTATAAACTTTTAGGCAAAAATGTCGCTAGTCAATATGAGTTACAGGCCGTTCTAGACTTAATTGAAGAAGGGGTTATTCGCATCAATACCCAAGACAAAATCACAATGATTAATAATAAGGCGCAACAAATCCTAAATAGGCCGAAAGAATTTCTATATCAGAAACCTTTAGCGGATATTCTTCCATTGCCTTTCAAAATATCAGAAGCTCCTATTCATAATTATTTTTTAAGTATTGGTAACGAACAATTGATTGTTTCTTCTCAACCTACTCATATTTTTGACAATCGAGTTGGTAGTATTATTACCTTAAAAAAAGTAACTGAATTGCGTAAACTAGAAGAACAAGTCCGTCAAAATAACGCTAGAAGGGGCCATACGGCAAAATATACTTTTGACCATATCTTAGGATCCAGCCCACCAATTCTTCAGGCCAAAAAACAGGCACAAAAAATGGCCGTTATCAATTCGACCATTGTAATTATAGGTGAAAGCGGAACAGGAAAAGAGCTTTTCGCCCAGGCTATTCATAAACAAAGCCATCGAAGCAAATTTCCATTTATTGCTATTAACTGTGCCGCTCTGCCAGAAAGTTTAATCGAAAGTGAGCTATTCGGATATGACAGTGGCGCTTTTACCGGTGCTTCCAAAACAGGCAGGTCCGGCTTATTCGAAGATGCCCATTTAGGCACCTTATTCCTTGATGAGATTGGTGACTTAAGCCTTCCCCTCCAATCAAAATTATTAAGAGTATTAGAGTCTCAAGAAGTCATCCGTTTAGGCAGTAATAAAATCAGAAATGTTGATGTTCGAATTATCGCCGCCACTAATAAAGATTTACGTCTTTTAGCTGAGCAAGGTGATATGCGATGGGATTTTTACTATCGATTAAACGTGTTTCCGCTTCGCATCCCACCTTTAAGAGAACGCAAAGAAGATATCAAATTGTTATTTCACCATCTTTTACACAACTTTCATTGTCATAAGTCTATTGCTCCCTCTTTGTTAAAAGTTTTTTTCGACTATGACTGGCCTGGCAATATCAGAGAACTACGGAACATCACCGAGTACTTATCGCAAATGAGCGAAAATTCCATTCAAGTTGACGATTTACCACCAGACTTTGGCGGCTTTATTCTCGAACCAACGAAGCAAAAAGAAAGCCTTAATATTAGTCACTGCATACTAGTACTTCTTCTAAAACGCGAGGAGCAAGGCCTTCGAACTGGTCGTAAAAAAATCCTTCACACTTTAAACGATTGTGGTTTTTTGATCACAGAAAGAATCATTCGCAACCATTTAAAAGATCTCGAAAATCAAGGTTTGATACAGTCCGGCAAAGGCAGACAAGGCTCCTTTTTGACAAAAGACGGAAATCAATTAGCCTTCAAATTATCTCAAAATGAAATTTTTGCAAAAGTTACTCATCCTTAGCATTCTTTTTGATTGTACTTTTTATTCCTTTGATGGTTCTGGCCATTAGGGGGCTATTTTGTCTGTATTTATAATTTCCCCACCGATACACAATGCCCACACCCATTAAGAAGAGCATTGCTGATGAAAGGTTTATTGTTTCCGGAAAAATCATTGTAGAAGATCCAATAATAAGGCCAGAGAAAAAGAACAATACTTCTGACTGATGCTTTTCAAATACGGTTTTCAAGAGTTTAGCCAGTAGAACAGCACCAATCAACGCTCCCAAAAGAAAGATCATTAAATAAGGAACATTCATTTCATTCACTATTTTCAACATGGATTCGTACATTCCTAAAACAATAAGAACCGAACTGCCGGAGATTCCTGGGATCATCATCGTTCCACTAGCAATCACACCACCAAAAAATGTTTCGCCCAGCGACAAATTCTCGCCATCCACCAGTGTAGGCATTTTAGTCAGTCCATAGGCCAGCAGCATTCCCATACCTAATAAAAGCATGTTTTTTTTGGTGCAACCACTACTTCTTTTTAAGATAAAAGGAATCGACATCCATAAACATCCTAGCACAAACGCCTTGGTAGGATTTGCATAAAAAGCAAAAAGATAGGTAAACAAAAAACTGCCAAGAAACACTCCTACCGTCGTGCCTGCAAACATCACAAAATACGGCTTAAAATGCCGTTTCCATATATCTTCTAATATTTTCTCGTAAATTCCAAAAGCAATTAAAATAGTGCCTCCGCTAATTCCCGGCACAATAATACCCATACCTAAAATAAGCCCTTTAATAAATAAAAGGCTTTGATTTCTGCTAAAGGCTATCCCTTGTTCCATCATGCTTTTCATGGTAATAATCTCCTAAACCCATATTTCCTTTTCTCTTTCCAGAGTTAAGTATTCTTTATTATAACAGTTCGCTTTAATGCATCGCAACATTAGAAGCAAAAGGCCATAAAAAAGCCCGAAAAAGATTGCTGACTTCTTCGGGTTTCTCTAATGCTTAGCCTTTATTTATGGCTCCGTATTATATTTGATATCGCTCCAACTCTTTTTTCAGAAACAGTACTACTTTTTCCAAGTCTTCTATGTTATCAGTCAGCACCCTTATTTCCGAAGAAAAACTGGTAACATTAGCACTCATTTCCTCAGAGGTAGCCGAATTTTCTTCGGCAATAGCTGCTAAGGTGTTCATATTATCAAATACTTTATTGATTCGGTTTGTCTCATTAGAAAGACGATTAGAAATATCCACGATAATATCGGATACTTCTTCGATACGGGTAGAGGCTTTACGACTTTCATCCGTGACATGAATCATGGTTTTCGTACCTTCATCTAATTGAATAAACTGTTGGTTTACCTGATTCACCATCTGATTCACTTCTTCAATAAACTGATTCAGACTATGATTAATTGTGCTAACCGCTCCCTTGGAATCTTCTGCCAGTTTGCGGATCTCTTCAGCAACCACGCTGAATCCTCTCCCCATTTCACCAGCCCTAGCCGCTTCGATAGAAGCATTTAATGCCAGTAAATTGGTTTGTTCAGCAATGCTTTCCACGGTACTAACAATCGTGATAATATCTTTTACTTTATGCCCTAAAGCGGTTCCCTGCTCATTAACATGGGCAAACTGGTCTTTCACCTGGTTCAGGTTTTCTGAGACAGCTTCCAGATCTGTAAAGGATACTTCTATTTGATTCACAGCAGCTTCTAAGCTGTCTTTCCCCTCTAGCTCCTGTTGGCTAATTTCGTTAAGAGTTTGAATGTTCTCGGATAAAAGAGCAACGGAACTTTCGGTTTCCGTAGCCTGATGCACAGCACCTTCTGCTACTTCCTGAACCGCATCGGCAATGGTATTGGCCATATCGCCCATATTATTAGCCACGCCGCTAAATTTGTCAATAAACGAATATAAGTCATCCATTCCACCTTTATAGTAGGTGAACTCTTCTCTTAAAGCTTCTTTCACATCTGTTGTTTTCTGATAAAGGGTTTCAATTTCATCACCAGTCTTTACTTTAAGGCTGTTAGAAAAATTCATGGCTTTCATCGATTCTAATTCTTGCTGCATTTCCAGCATTGGTTTTGTTACCACTGTGCCGGTCCACAAGCCGGATAATAAGATAATTCCAGGCACTCCTACCAGTAAGGGAATGCTTTGCATCCCATTAAACAGAAGCACAAAAAGCACTGATACTACTGTTGGAATTAAAACAATCTTAAAGGAAAGATTCTTGAAAATCCCAAAGGACAATAACTGAGAAAAAGGATAGTTTTTGCGCTGTATCGATGATTTTTCGAATTCAATATGAAGTTTTGCTTCATAGGTTCCGTCCTGTGCCCGGTCTTCGCTGACTACTTCTGCAGACAGCCTTTCACCAAAATGCTCAGCTACTCCTTCTAAAAGTCCCAACAAGTAATGATGCAATCCCCTTTTTGACCGATAAGTCATCTCCATCGTATGGTCATCAATCATTTCTGGAATCAGTCGGGGCGGATTTGCCCCAGGAATCATTTTTGTCAGTTGAATATGTACTTTATCCATTAAAAGTAGGAAATTCATTGCGCTACTGGTGCCAAAGTAGGAAGGAAACCAGTCATAAAAAGCCGGGATATTATTTTGCCCTAACTTCCGCCACTGTTCTTCCGGGGATATCCCTTCATTTTTTGCAAAGGCCGCAATCAAATCAAATATTTCCCGATCTTCTATTTCTTCCATCGGGGTAATCACCTTTTGCGGATTCCACCCTTGTTCTGTTAGTATTCTATCTTTTGTATCTTCACCATAAAGCTTCTTCATTGTATTGATCCAAACATTAACAACCGTACCTTTCACTGTCCTCACCCTTTCTTATCAATATAGCTTCTTTCCGGTAATGCTTCACTAGCCTATCCTTTGATTATACTTCATCTAAGAGTAGTAATCAATGAAAGCTATCTCCAAATGCAACAGCAGTTATTACCAGAAGTTAAACATCCCTTTTGTCATTGCCTTCTAACGGCTTTGACAGGTCTATTGCAAAGGAAACACGGGTGCCTTCTCCTTCCTTACTACTAATTTCCATTTTTCCACCCATCATTTCTACAAAATTTTTGGATATTGGCAGCCCCAGACCTGTACCTCCATATTTTTTTTCAATTCTCGAACTGCTTTGAACAAACGGTTCCATAATAGCTTGCAGATGCTCTGGAGGCATTCCAATGCCTGTGTCTAAAACGTCAATGTTCAGCCTTAACATATTCCTGCTAACCTCTCTGCAACTGATGAAAACCTCTACTTTTCCCGTTTCTGTAAACTTTATAGCATTGCTGATTAAATTGCTGATTATCTGTCGGATTTTAATCGCATCTCCCACCACTTCCCGATGACACAGACCGGTTTTATAGGATTGCTCCAGCTTAATCCCTTTCAACTTTGCCTGAGCGCTATAGGATTTAACCGCCGTATCAATACACTGATGCAAGTTAAAAACCGTTTCATTCAGTTCCATTTTTCCGGATTCAGCTTTGGAAATCGTCAATACATCATTAATAACACTGGTCAGAACTTCTGATGCTGAACGCATATGCTCCAAGTATTCTCCTTGTTCCTGATCCAGTTCTGTCATTTCTAAAAGCTGAATAAATCCAAAAAGACCATTTAATGGCGTCCTGATCTCATGACTCATGTTTGCAACAAATTGACTTTTCGCACGATTCGCTTCTTCTGCTTTTATTTTTGCTTCCACCAGCTCTTGCTCTGCTTTCTTCAAGTCGGTAATATCCCTCATTTGTGCAAAGACTCCGATTGGTTTGTCATCCGAGTTGGTGATCTGAGTCATTATCATCCAAGTCGGAAATTCATAACCTTCTTTGGTAACATGCCACACTTCATCACTATAAAAACCTTCTTTTTTTACTTTTTTAACAGAAGGCATTACCTGTTTTTCCAGTTGGGCTCGAGTATGAAATAAAGAAACATGGCGCCCTGTCAGCTCTTCCGAATCATATCCATGCATTTTCTGCCAGGAAGGATTAATAAAAACGACATGCCCATCCATATCAGCAAAGCAAAGACCATCTACCGATTGTTGCAAAGCCGTCATATAAAGCCTAAGTTCTTCTTCCATTTTTTTCCGTTCTGAAATATCCACACAGCTACCTCGGCAAGCAACCATTTCTCCCTCTGTATCAAAGACAGGAACACCACTCGCCATTACCCATAACGTTTTTCCTTCCTTTGTTTGCAATGGTATTTCCAGAGAACGGAAACTTTTCTGTTGAAGAAAAAATTGGTTTATCTGTTGTTCTTCCATACCATTTTCTTTTTCCATCAATTCCAAAAGACTTTTCTGTCCAACAACTTCTTTTTCTGAGTATCCTAAAACCTGTTCAAATATTTCATTAACATACCGAATGACACCATTTTGATCTGTTTCCCAAGTTATGGTTCTGCTTTGTTGGTTGGCCTGACGATACCGTTCTTCGCTTTCACGTAACTTTATTTCGGATTCTTTCAATCTTCTTCTGCTTTTTTCCAGCTTCATAAGTAAAAGCGACAAGATAACAGCAAAAATAACAGCTCCTATTAACATTCCTCTTGTCCGCCATTGTAGTAATGCAGCCGCTCGCTTGCTTGCTGTAATATCCTGAACCGTAAAAATAACCCCTTGTGACAAATCTTCCTGATTAAGAGGAGTGGAGGAAAGAATGATATCTAGTTTTCTTCCATCTTTCGTCAGCCATTGGGTTTCCACACTACCCGTTCCTTTAATACCTATCTGACGATATTTTTCTTCACCAACAAACATATGAGTTTCGTCGTCAGGATAAAGAATGCGAGCATCTTTTCCTAATAACTCGGCTTCCTCATATTCCATTAGTTCAATAATATAATCATTTACCATCACCATCACCCGATCCTCCACCATCCCTATGCCTGTTGGTGCTGTCTGAAGAATGGTTTCAATCATTCTCTCCTGATCAGATGTGTCGGCGTCATTCGTCTTTATATTTTCAGCATAAACAGGCATACTCATTAGTAAAACAAGTACACCCACCATCCATATTGACAACCTTCTCCCAGGTTCATTTTTCATGACTTCACTTCCTTTTAGATGCATCCCCACCCAGCAAACAGGATCTTTATTTACCTCTTGCAGAAGAGAAAGTCTTAGCGGTACTCATCAACGGATAAACAACGTTTTTTCTTAAAGTTTCCTTAATCCTTTACCCATTCTTCCCTATTCTAACCATTGCTTTTCTTTAAGCTTCCTTTATTTTTGAGCAAACAAAAAACCCTTCTCGGTTGCTGGCTATCCTATACAGATCCATCTTTTCTCGAGAAATACTTTTCTTTCTCTTTTGAGAAATACTTTTTCTTTCTCTTTTGAGAAATACTTTTTCTTTCTCTTTTGAGAAATACTTTTCTTTCTTTTTTGAGATGTTTCTGTACTTAGACCCTTTAGTTTTGCGTCCTATTCTTTCGAATAGTTTGCTATTGTACCGAAAGGTTTTCAGGTAGTCCGTCCACCTTACAACTATTACTTTCCGTTGCTTAGGCCGTAACTTTGCGTCCTATCTTTTCAAATAGTTTGCCTTTGATTATAATATACCCGGCGTTGAAAGTTCTAAACATAAATGTTGGAAAATATTTAATATTTCGATAAATACCAAAGCACCACTAATCCTCTTCTTTTACAAAAGAGAGTTTCGCAGTGCTTTATCTCGAGATAAGCGATCCTAATCTTTTTCCATGTTCTGAGATTTTTCAGCGCATGCTGCCATTGCTTCTATAATGCCACTTCGAAAACCTTCAGCTTCCAGTTTTCTAACCGCTTCTATCGTTGTTCCACCTGGCGAGCAAACCATATCTTTTAATTCCGCCGGATGAAGTCCTGTTTCAAGGACCATTTTCCCGCTGCCCATCACGGTTTGTGCGGCAAAGATCCGTGCTTCTCTGCGGCCCATTCCTTTTAGGACAGCTCCATCTGCCAGTGCATCTATTAACATAAATACATAGGCTGGCGCACTACCACTTACGGCCACTACAGCATCCATCATATATTCAGATACCATTTCCACACGTCCAAATCCTTCTAAGGTTTCTTTGACTTTATGAATCTCTTTCTCGGACACCTGATCGTTGGCACACATCGCTGTCATTCCTGCACCTACCATTGCCGGAGTGTTTGGCATTGTTCGTATGATTTTCACTTTTTTTCCAAATGCCCGCTCTACCTCTTCCAGCGTTTTTCCAGGAGCAATTGTAACAACAACGGTTTCTTCCCCAATAACCGAAGTGATCTCTTGAATAACTTCATCATAAAAAACTGGTTTTACGGATAATATGAGTATTTTACTGCTTGATGCAATCTCTTTATTATCGTCGGTAATCTTTATCCCTAACTGCTCACCTGCTTTTTCCAGGTTCGGACGATGCTTATCAGAAGCGATGATCTCTTTTTCCGACACAATCTTAGCTTTGATCACTCCAGCAATCATCGCCTGTGCCATATTTCCACAACCAATAAATCCTAATTTCATTCTAAAAACCCTTCTTTCCTTATCCTATTCTTTTCTTAATGATATCCTTTTATATCACTCATTTTATCAATGACTAGCCTTTTATATTCCGTCAAAAGATTGCTCTGTCCGGCCAATAATTTCATCTTGCAACACTTTGCTTAAGTTTCTAAAATGATCACTATAACCTGCAACACGAACAATCAGATCCTGATATTCCTCCGGGTTTTTTTGCGCTTTAATTAAAGTTTCTCTATCGGTTATATTAAATTGAATATGATGCCCTTCCATATTAAAATAAGCACGAACCAAACTTGCCATATTGTCCAGCCCCTCTTCACCCTTAACGACGGACGGGGTGAACTTCTGGTTTAGCAAGGTGCCTCCCGTACTAAGGTGATCCATTTTCGCTGCTGAACGAATAACCGCGGCAGGTCCAAGGGTGTCCGCTCCTTTTTCTGGCGAAATACCTTCTGAAAGTGGTTTGTGCGCTAAACGTCCATTAGGGCTGGCTAGCATAACTTCACCAAAGTATACATGGCAAGTGGTTGGAAGCATATTAATTCGATATTCTCCCCCTTTCATATTAGACCGTCCATTAACGGTTTCTTTATAAATAGTAAATATTTGTTTCATCACTTCGTCCGCATAATCATCATCATTTCCATATTTAGGTGTTTTGTTTTTCACGAGATGCTTAACCAGATCATGGCCTTCAAAATCATCGCTTATCGCCGCCATCAGTTCTTCCATCGTGCATTTCTGATGATCGTAAATATTATATTTGATGGCTGTCAGTGAATCCGTAATCGTGCCAATCCCGACGCCCTGAATATAGTTAGTATTATATCTGGCACCACCGGCATTATAGTCTTTGCCTTTCGCTATGCAATCATTAGTAATGACCGATAGAAAAGGAGAAGGCATGTATTTTGCGTAGATGGTCTCTATTACATTAGAACCCTGTATTTTGATATTGATAAAATGCTCTATCTGTTTCTTGTATGCTTCTAATAACTCTTCATAACTCTTGAAATCTTCCGCTTTTCCCAGGGCTAATCCCAGCTGCTTTTTTCCTACAGGATCATAGCCATTATGCAGGGTGATTTCCAATATTTTAGGCAAATTGAAGTACCCTGTCAGAATATAGGCTTCGTTGCCAAAAGCTCCCGTTTCTACACAACCACTAGTTCCTCCCAGTCGTGCATCTTCGATGGTTTTGCCTGCATTTAACAGCTCTTGCATGATGGCTTCGGTATTGTAAAAAGCTGGCTGTCCCCACCCTTTTCTTGACACTTCACAAGCTCTCTTCAGAAAGTGCTGTGGTGTTTTTCGGCTAATCTGAACATTGGAGCTTGGTTGTAAAAGTTTCATTTCGTCCATGCAATCCAGTATCAAATAGCTGACATCATTAACACCATCCTGACCATCAGCCGTGATCCCACCCGTATTAATGTTTGCAAAATCTGTATAGGTCCCACTTTCTTTTAAGGTTATTCCTACTTTGGGCGGCGCTGGTTGGTTATTAAATTTAACCCATAGGCATTGCAACAATTCTAAGGCTTCCTCTTCCTTCAAACTTCCTGCTTCCATTTCCTTTTGATAAAAAGGATTTAAGTGTTGATCTAACCTTCCGGGACTAAAAGCATCCCATGGATTCAACTCTGTGCAAACGCCCAGATGGACAAACCAATACATCTGGATTGCTTGCCAATAGGTTTCTGGCTTGTTAGCCGGAACTACCTCACAGTTTTCAGCGATTTGCAGAAGTTCTTTTTTTCGAGAAGGATCCGTTTCCTTTTCAGCTAGTTCTCTGGCATATTGAGCGTATCTTTCTCCCAAAATCATGATAGCATCGCAGGCAATGTCCATTGCTTTTAAGTTTTCTAACTTGCTGTAGGCTTCCGAATCATTCATATAATCTAAGGAAGCGATTCGCTCCTTTATGATTTTTTTGTAATCTTTGAACCCTTTTTCATAGATGGCACCAGAACCTACGGTATGTCCCGGACCTCTTTGCTCCATAAACTCAGTAAATATTCCCAGTTCATAACAATCTTTCCATTCATCAGTCATCGCATCCAGTATTTTTTTTCGAATGGAGCGATCTTTCCAGTAAGGAATTATTTTTTCTTCCTGCAGCGTAAAGTCTTCTTCGCTAACTTTGAATCCAATAAGTTCTCTCTCATTCATGACCTGCATGTCTTCTATCGTATGACAGCATAGCTCCGGAAAGGTTGGTGTTTTTTGGGGTCCATCACCTTTTTCGCCCACAATAAGCTCCCCATCATTAATGCACAGGGTTTTGTTTTCCATAAAATACTTAAAGGCAATGGCTCTCATCTCGGGAATAGAAACAGATCCATCATATTGTTGATAGGCATCTGTCATCAAATCAGCTCGTTCCATGTAAATCCTCGGTTCCGTTGTCACACTTTGCTGCCTAAGCTTCCTTACTCTTTCATTGATTCCTCTAAGCTCCATTTCATCAGCCTCCTATACTAATATTTTGAAACCCATGTTCTATAAAAATGTTTTTTATTGCCTCCATTTTTTCAGGAGAAGGAACACTCATCTTTTTCTTCTCGTAAGAACGACCTAACCGCTGATATTTTATAGACCCTGCTTCATGATACGGTAGCAAATCTATTTTTTTTACTTTGATTTGATTCATCACCAACCATTGAATCATTTCTTGTATTTCCTTTTCCCTATCATTAAACCCGCCAATAACAGCCACCCGAATGGTAATAATCGCATCCATCTTATTGATTTCTATTAAATTATCGAGAATAGTCTCTAACCCATCTCCCACAAATAGTTCATGTTTTTGTTGGTCGATGGTTTTTATATCATACAAAAAAGCGTCCACGTAGGGAACCAACTGTTGATAGGATTCTCTCGGCGCAAGACCACAGGTATCTATGGTAATATGGATGCCCAACCTTTTTAGCTTTTTACATAGTTCCAATAAAAACCCTATCGACTGAGACATAACTTCACCACCAGACAGAGTAACGCCACCTCCTGATTCTTCATAAAGCATTCTGTCCCTTTTCACAATCTCAACCAGTTGATTTGCTGTATATGGTTTCCCCGCTATTTCCAATGCATTATAAACACAATAGTCCAGACAAGTTCCACAAGTATGGCAGTTTTTCCGATCCAATTCGATCTTTCCTTTTACCTCTTTAATCCCTTGATGGGGACAAAAGTTCATACAGGCTTTACAATTTTTACATCTTTCTTCATAGCGTATTATTTGTTTTTGATAACTTTGACTTTCTGGATTGTGGCACCATTTACAATGCAGTCCGCAACCTTTAAAGAATACGGTACTTCTAATCCCTTCACCATCATGGATCGAAAACCGTTGTATATTAAAAACCAAGGCCTCTTTCATCGAAACTCACAACCTTTCTCCTTAGCTTCTTTGTGGCGACCTTTTGGAAGGCGATCTCCTGCTTTGCTCCAATAATAACTTGTTAATTATTTGTCATTTTCAGTATCTCTTAGTTATATGAAAAAGTCAATCCTTTTTGCCTTTTTTATGAAATTATTTTTCTAATAATGTTTTTATCGTGAAATTTATTCATATAAATTCATTTACATTGATGTTTCTTCTTTTAAAAGCAGTCTTTAAGCGCCCTATTTATTTTCAGAACTTCTTAAGCTTTTTAATAATCCCTTCTCTTTTTTGTATGACTTTTCCGTGATTATGGTATAGTATAATGACAACTACAGGTTTTTTCCATTCAATGGATTGTTGACAAAAGCCTTAGCGGCACTAGTCATCGGATAATAGAGGCTTTGGAGCCTAATTTTTCGGCAAGGAGAGGTTAGATGCTTAAAATCGAAACTCAGATCGGCGCAAAAGCAAAGCAATTGCGGCAAGAAAAAAAAATAACGCTGAAGGAACTCAGCGAAAAAACAAACCTGTCTGTTGGATATCTATCCCAGTTTGAGCGAGGAATTAATACCATTGCTATCGATACACTTGCTAAAATCGCTGATGTTTACCAGGTCCACTTAAACTATTTTTTACCTAGTCAGATGGGAGAAAATGCCATTGTCTTAAAAAGCTATGAACAGGAAGTATTAGATGTTATTGGCGAACACTACATCGTTACTTCTCTTGGTACCAACAACTCAAAGCATATTTTATATCCAAGACTCATCGAGATCCTACCTTCCCTAAAAAAAGAAGAACGCCTTCAAACCTATCCTCACAAGGGTGAAGAGTTCATTTACATTCTGGAAGGTATTCTTACACTTTTATATAAGGATGAAAAGCATCATCTTTATCCTGGCGATTCTGCTCAATACGCTTCGGACATTCCTCACAACTGGGCGAACGACACGAACAAAAATGTAAAGTTGCTTTGTATCTCTGTTCCAAACCCTTTTAATGAAAACAATCCTAAAGATAAGGTCGAAGACGATCATCTCCATCAACATATAGGCAGCACCTTAACGGATTAATTGTCTTAAAACTACAAATACCAATAGTGATGAAGTCTTAAGGCCTCTTCCCTATTGGTATTCATCTTCGTTATCTTTTTTATCCTTTTTATCTCTTCTATCCACTTTATACCTTTTTGTCCTACTCTTTTTCAAGATTATCGCAAAATCGTCTCCAGCTCTTCTACTTGGCGAACAATCATTTTTGCACCAGCTTTTTCCAATTCATCCCTATCTCCATACCCATATAACACACCAATAGAATCTACTCCTACCTTTTTCGCCCCTATCATATCATGTTTTCGATCCCCTACCATCACCGCTTTGGAAAGATCTTTCACACCAGCCCTTTCCAGCACATATGCTATCACTTCATTCTTCTGTACCCTGCTGCCATCAAAATGACTTCCTGCCACAAAGGAAAAGTAGTGATGGATTCCAAAATGTTTCAGTATCTGGTTAGCAAAGATTTCCGGCTTTGAAGTGGCTACCAAAAGCGTCTTTTTTCGACTGGCCAACTTTTCCAGCAAAGCCGGGATTCCTTCATAGACTTTGTTTTCAAACAAACCTTTCTCTCTATAATACTCACGATAATACTCTACCGCTTGTTTCGCTTCTTCTTTAGAAAACCCGTAAAAGCTCTCAAAGGATTCCATAAGTGGCGGTCCTATAAATGGATACAAGGTTTCTCTGTCCTCCACTTTAATCCCATATTTTTCCAGAGCATGCATCAGGGCATTGGTAATCCCCATCCCCGGGTCTGTCAAAGTTCCATCTAAATCAAATAAGATGCATTGATAGTTCATTGGTATTCCTCCCATTAATTTCTTTATATTATCCCTCTATTACCATTTTCTTTTTCTTTCCTTACCCTTTTTGACTCAAAAGTATGATATTCTTTTTGAAACTTTTTTCCTCTTTCATACGTTTTACCTATGTCTGACATTATTGGTGCGCACCAATTTCTCTGAAAGGAGCAACAAATGAAGAAAAAAGAACTTGCATCTGAAAAAGAAGTAGAAGCTTATTTGATAGAAAACCAATTAATGCACTATCGCTTAGCTTATAGTTATGTTCGCAATCAGGAAGATGCCCTGGACATTATTCAGGAAGCTTCGTATAAAGCTATTGTACACATAGATTCCTTAAAAAGCATCCACCAAATGAAACCTTGGTTTTGTCGAATCCTCATTAATACAGCCCTGGACTTTCTGCGTAAACGAAAACGACTTCTTGTAATGGACGAAGAGACAATGGAGGCTTTCGACAAAGGATCCGAAGACCGTTATGAAGACATTGATCTTCACCAGGCACTAAGAGAAATGCCGGATCAGTATCGCAGTATCCTTATCTTGCGTTTTTTCGAAGACTTAAAAATTGAAGAAATTGCAGACATCTTAAACGAAAACATCAGTACCATCAAAAGCAGGCTTTATCGTTCCTTAAAAATGCTTCGCCTTGAAATCAAAGAAGATCAGGAGGTTATCCAATGAAGAAAAATCATCTTCACTCTATAAAAAAAGACTATATGAATCCACCTCTCCCTAAGGATATAGAAAGTAGCATCCGAAAAGGAGTGGCACAGGCACAAAGAGAAAAACAGCGTCATCGATTTCAACGTGGAATCAAAAAAACAGCTAGTATTGCCGCTGCTGCATCTATTCTTTTCACCGTTGCCCTTAACAGCAGCCCTGCCTTTGCTTCTTCTTTTTCAGAGATACCTCTCATCAATCGTGTGGTGCAGGTACTTACAGTGAAAGATTATCAATTTGAGCAGGATGGATATACTGCCAATGTCACTACTCCAGCTATTGAAGGGCTTGAAAATAAAAATCTTGAAACCTTATTAAATAAAACCTATTTAAAGGAAAGCAAAGAACTTTACCAGGATTTCTTAAAAGAAATGGAGGAGATGGAAGATTCCGGCGGCGGTCATCTGGGCCTTCATAGTGGTTACGAGGTTGTTACGGATAATGAGCAGATTCTTTCTATCCGACGTTATGTGGTTAATACCGTGGGATCTTCTTCCACAACTTATCAATATGATACCATTGACAAAGAAAACGAACTGTTTCTTACCTTACCGAGCCTGTTTAAGGACGATGCTTACATCGAAGTGATCTCTCAGTCCATCAAAGAGCAAATGATGAACCAACATCGTCAAGACCCTGATCAAATATATTGGCTGGAAGGAATGGTGGAGGATCCGGATCTTGTTGATCTTTTCCAGAAAATTGATCCTTCGCAGAACTTCTATATTAGCGAAGACGCCACTCTGGTCATTTCTTTTGATAAATATGAAGTAGCTCCCGGCTACATGGGAGTAGCTGAATTTCAAATCCCTACGGATATCTTAAAGCCATTGTTAGTCAATAATGAGTATTTGAAGTAAGGTTTCTATCCACTACCAATTGCTACCGAATGCTACGGATTGCCCACCTTTCTGGTGGGCATTTTTGTCTTCAGTCTATCCAGACACACCTGTCAAAGGTTGAAGATACCCAATAATACCAATATTAAAAAAAATTGACAAGGCTTACTTTGCTCTATATAATATCTCTGACCATCTATTAACAAACAACAAGAAAGAAAGAGGAGGAATTGAACGATGATAAAGAAACACAAAAAATGGTTTTCCCTTTTACTAACCCTTCTGCTTACATTAAGCATCTTCACTGGATGCGGAAGTACAGCAGACGATGAGGCAGAGGAAGTAGCTGAAGAAGCTGCAGAAGAAGCCGTTGCGGAAGACTTTACTGATCTTACTACGGATGTATTAGTTGTTGGAGCTGGTGGTGCTGGTTTAGCCGCCGCCATCGAAGCAAGCGATGCAGGCAAAGAAGTAATCGTTATTGAAAAAATGCCAATGGCTGGCGGAAACACCCTTCGAGCTACTGGTGGGTTAAATGCAGCCGGAACTTCTTCACAAGAAGCTTTAGACATTGAAGATGACGCTTCTATTCATTACGAAGATACAATGACTGGTGGTCATGAGTTAAACGACCCTGAACTGGTAGAAATCCTTACTAGCCAAGCAGCACCAGCTGTAGAGTGGCTTATTGAATTAGGTGCTGACCTTTCAGATGTTGGACGATTAGGCGGTTCTTCTAATAACCGTACTCACCGACCAACTGGCGGTGCCCCTGTAGGTGGTCATTTAGTTCAAGTATTACAAGAAGCAAGCCAAGAACGAGGTGTTGAAATTTTACTAAACACTACCGCTATCGAATTACTGATGGAAGATGAGGCTGTCAACGGAGTGCTTGTAGAAGCAGAAAACGGTGAGACTTATTCTATTTTCGCAGACGCTGTTATTTTAGCAACTGGCGGATTTGGTGCTAACGCAACCATGATCGCTGATTTAGATGAAGGCCTAGAAGGTTTCGGAACCACTAATCATCCGGGAGCTACTGGCGAAGGAATCACGATGGCTCAAGAAATCGGAGCTGCTTTAGTGGATATGGTGGAAATCCAAACACATCCAACGGTTGTTCCAGAGATTGGTTATATGATTACAGAAGCCGTTCGTGGTAATGGAGCTATTTTAATCAACCGTTCCGGTGAACGATTTGTTGATGAAATGGGTACCAGAGACGTTGTATCAACGGCTACTTTAGAGCAAGAAGGACAAACCGGTTTCTTATTCTTTGACGAAGAAGTTCGTGAAAGTCTGAGTGCCATCGAAGGCTATATTGAAAGAGATTTAGTAATCGAAGCAGAAAGCTTAGAAGCCTTGGCTGAAAAGATGGAAATGGATATCGATGTATTACAGGCAACTGTAGACAGTTACAACGAAGCGGTTGCTTCTGGATCTGACGAAGCTTTCGGAAGAAGCGACATGCCTGTTAGTCTTGAAAGTCCATCTTTCTATGTGATCGAAGTTGGTCCAGCGGTACATCATACCATGGGCGGCTTACACATTTCAGCTAATGCAGAAGTATTAAACGAAAATGGTGAAGCAATTCCAGGATTATTTGCAGCTGGCGAAATCACTGGTGGAATCCACGGCGGCAACCGTCTGGGTGGAAACGCATTAACAGATCTTATGGTATTTGGTCGAATTGCTGGACAGTCCGCTGCACAGTAAAAATAATTTTACAGGTATTTTTTAGGAGGTACTACGAAAATGATGTCATTCATTCAAAGTAAATCATTCAAATCAGGCATGGCTATCTTGTTTGCATTGCTTCTTGCTTTTACCGTAACCGGTTGTGGGGATACAAGCACAGAAGAAGAAGCACCTGCTGCTGAGCCTCATACCTTAACTGGTTCTGGCGAAGGTTATGCCGGTACCATCACCGTTGAAGTTGAAATGCTGGAAGACGAGATTCAAAGCATCGAAGTAACTGAGTCTTCAGACACTCCAGGTATTGCCGACGGAGCTTTTGATGCGGTTATCGGTAAAATCATCGAAAACCAAGGCACAGAAGATGTTGACGTAGTTTCCGGAGCTACCGGATCAAGCCAAGGTCTTTTAGATGCTGTGGAAGATGCACTTGCTCAGTAACACAAGATGCTTACGGTTTATTAAGCTGTATTGATTGCAGCAAAGTAGAAGCCCTGCCATTGGATCATTCCAAAGGCAGGGCTTTTTTATGGATTCATATGTTTACGCTTCTTTTTTGGCTCCACAACTGGTGCAGAAAATATCTGTTGCTTCTTGCTGACTTCCGCATTGGGTGCAGAATACCTTTGATGTATCGATAGGGTTCACTTCTTTCTTCTCCTCAATCTTCCTGCTTTGATTCTTGTCTGCAAAATGATAATACAGAAAAATACCGCCAGCTCCTATTAATAACAATAAAGCAAGCCAATATCCGATTCTCAGCCTAACAATGGCTGGATAAAATTGCATGGCACTTTCATTGACGCGAGAACGAAACATTAGTAATGAAATAACCCCTATGGCGCCAGCAATTCCAGCAAATAGGTATTTTTTTGAAATCGCCGCAATCAACCCTACCACTACTACGATCACCGTTACTACTATTTCCGGACTTGGATCTACTCTTTCTGCCGCAAATCCGGTTCCCACCTGAGATCCAGTCATTAATTCAACACCCGATAATCGAGCAATGGTTTCTCCTTCGCAGGAGACAGTGATAAAGGGTAGTAAAAAACAAATCAACACAAGGCCAAATAAGGATGGAGATATCTTTTTATACTGATTCATTTTAATCCTCCTTTTGGTCTGAGGAGTTAAAAAAATGTTCTACATTATTCCCGCAACCACCACAAAACTTAGTTCCTTCATTGATCATTTTTCCGCAACTACATTTCATCGATGCACTACTGCTTTCTTCTCTAGTCTCATTTTGCTTTAGAACTTCTTCCACCTTAGCACCACAATGATTGCAAAAAAGAGCTTCCGGATTTATATTTTTTCCACACTTACAGGTTTGAGGTTTCTTTCGATTCATCAGATCCTGCTCTTCTTTATGTATCTTTTCGATTTCATCCTCTTTTAATTGAATCTCCTGGTCAATGGCCTTAATGTTTTCACAGATGGTTTGCAGACGGTTTTGAACATCTTCTGTCTGAATTTCCTCCATGGACCATCCTCGGTAGTATTGAACGCCTAGCTCATTTAACCGAGATTCTTTTTGTCCTTGTAATGTCGAAATCCGGTTCCGTATTTTGGTTGTTTCTATCAAATTTTTTGATTTTACACTGGCGATGGTCACGCCCTCATCCATTTCTTTTCTTAGTTTCTTAAAAAAATCTGCCATTCCTTTCCCTCCCGTTTGTATTGATCTTTAATGATCGTTTTAGTGTTATGCTTTCATCTGAAATTATATCATATTCCTTCTTGTTCTACCAAAAAAACAGCTAAAACCATCCTCCGGACAGTTTTAGCTGTTTTTTAAGTTTTCAGCTCTCCTGAGTAACTCTGGAGCAACAACGTTTCTAATTCTTTTTGTGTCACTTCTCTTGGATTGTCCTTGGTACACACATCTTTGAGGGCTAATGTCGCCATTGATGCTACGGCTGCTTTATATTCACTCTCATTAATCCCATAGTGTTGAAAAGAATCTTCAATTCTCAGTTCTTTTCGATACCTCTCAACAATTCTTACTAATGCTTTTACTTTGTTTTTTGTACCAATATCCGGTATACCTAAGTGAGTCGCCAGTTTTCCGTAGGCTTCCCCTTCCGGTGTAAGTTCTTTATCTGTCAAACCGGCATTATAAGCAATAATGTGAGGTAACAGAATGGCATTGGCCCGTCCATGGCTAATTTTAAACCTGCCGCCAATGGCATGAGCCAGGCTGTGATTAATTCCCAGTCCAGCATTCGTAAACGCCAGACCAGCCATGCAAGAAGCTTCATGCATTTTTTGCCGGGCTTCCCTGTCACTTCCATCCTGATATGCCTTCAATAAGTAGTCAAAAGCTACCTGAAGGGATTTTTCCGCATATACCTGAGAGAACTCGCTGGCTCTTTTTGCCAGACAAGCTTCCAAGGCATGGGTGATCACATCCATGCCAGTGTCGGCTGTTACGGCCGGCGGAACACTGAGGGTCAGTGTGGCATCTAGGATTGCTATATCTGGTAGCATCAGTGGATCTGTTAACGCTACTTTTGTCTGAGTTTCCTCATCTGTAATAACAGAAAAGGAGGTAACTTCCGAACCCGTTCCACTCGTAGTGGGAATGGCAATGAATCGTGGCTTATGAATCGCATCCTTATCTACCAGCATTTCTTTTGATTTGATGCAAAAGTACATCATAGCTTTTGCCGCATCAATAACCGACCCACCACCTAAAGCTATCAACGTGTCTACTCTGTTTTCAACCATCAGTTTCAAACCTTTTTTTACCGTTTCTACCTTAGGATTGGCTTCCACTTCCCGAAAGAGATGATAAGGAGTACCAGCGGACTTCAAGTAATCTTCCAATTGTCTGGCCACTCCAATGGAAACCATTGTCTCATCGGTTACCAGAAACACTTTTTTTGATGGCCATTTATTTACATGAGCCAGTGCATTAATTCCAGACACTATTTCTGTTTTCATTCCAAAAGCCTTCATGCTGTTTCATCTCCTATTTAAGCGTTTTCTGACCAGTTTGCCGGATAGGCTACATATAAGAATCGTGTATGGTGAGGAGTGGAAAAGTGTATCTTGCTGCCTTTGGGAATAAAAATCACATCACCTGCATTTCCTACTACTTTTCGACCTTCAATCAAAATTTCTAAAGTACCTTCAATAATATAAGTCACTTCATCATAGGTCAGCAGCCATTCAAAGCTTGTATCTTTCAGTTCCATAATTCCTGCCCCTAATCGCGGACTCTCTTCCAGAGAAAGAATGTCCGTAATCGCAACCTGGTCACCAGGTTTTCCTGTATCAAAAGGAGCTGGTTGCACTTTTTTTGCCTGAATACTGATGATACCACTTGGATCTACCTGCCGATTATGATCTTGAGCTGCCTTTCCCATTTGCTCTTCGATGACTTTGCGGACAATTTCTTCAATTACTTGCGTTGATATTTCCTGCATATTGATCTCCTTTCCCTGTTATGCTTTTGCCCCTTTTTTCTCCATCAGTTTCAGGAAAAAGATAGCTACCATAACAGCGGTCACTCCACCAACAAATTTCCCGACAATCATTGAAAAAATCATTTCTCTTTCAACACCGGCGGTATACCCCAGATGATCTCCCAAAATAAAGGAAGCACTAACGGCAAAAGCGACGTTGATTACTTTACCTCTCTCGTCCATATCTTTCATCAAACCAAACATAGGGATATTATTCGCAAGGGTAGCAACCATTCCTGCTGCCGCTGCATCGTTCATTCCTAACATTTTTCCCATCCGCATCAGCGGTCGATTCAGTACTTTTGTGATCACATGAACCATTGGAAATGCTCCGGCTAACACAATGGCAATTTCACCTACAACAGCAAATCCTTCGGAAATCGGATCCATCCCCTGAATCACTACAATGCCTGTCAGGGTTTCGATAATGATGGCTGCCAAACCAATGGTAATGACAATCACCACCCCTTTTCCAAAGATGACAAACCCATTGATCATTTTTTGAGGAATAATGGCTAATCCTACGGCTAACAGTCCGGAAACAATAATAATGGGTACTAAGTTCGCCATAATCATTCCAAGAGAAAAGCCTGCTGCCACCCCTCCTGCAAAACAACCTATTGGAATAGTTATAAGTCCTGCTAACACGCCTTTTGCTAAGGCTTTATGATCATCTTTCGAAATAATTCCTAAGGCTACAGGAATGGTAAAAACAATGGTCGGGCCTAGCATAGCACCTAATATAATCCCTGCAAACTGACCTGCTTCCGGTGTTAAGGCTAAACTCATGGCTAAGGGATATCCACCCATATCATTTGCCAGTAATGTCGTGGCAAACATTGCCGGATCGGCCCCTAGTGCCGTATATAGCGGTACCACTACCGGCGATAACCATCTTGCCAGTACAGGAGCCATAGAAATAACTCCGACCATAGCCACCGCTAATGCACCCATAGCCATGATACCTTCTTCAAACTTTTCTCCTAAGCCAAATTTATTGCCAATAATTCGGTCAATGGCTCCTAACACCATAAACCCTACCATAATATACAAAATAATATCGTTAATACTCATTTTTCAGCCTCCCTCAGTCTTTTCATTTTTATTGGCTGTGGATTTTTTTCATTACAGCCTTGATTACTTGTTGTTGTAACTGTGGATCTTTTATCTGAAAATCTTGAATCACTAGTTTCTTTACTTGTTCTACTAAGCACTCTTTCTCTGCTTCTTCTTTTGTTGAACAGATTCCTTGTTTCAGATCAATGGTATATCCTTTTTGACGCAGGTAATCTTTCGCACCGGAGGTGAGAAGCATCTCTTTGTCCATCATAAAACTTTTGCTTTCCGGTTCTAAATACGAATGAATATTATGAATGGTAATCAGCTTTTTTGCCATTCGACTTCCTCCTTTTTCTTCTCCCTACACCAAAGAATCCATCACACCTTGATGAGGACGCGGGATAATCACTTGATTTACCAGAAGGCCTGCTGTCTCGGCTGCATCAGTTCCCACTTCAACAGCTGCTGTTACAGCGCTGATGTCGCCTGTTAGCGTCACAAATGATTTTCCACCTACCGCAAAACCAAGCCTTAGTTCAATCAATTCTACCTGAGCTGCTTTCGCTGCTTGATCGGCGGCGGCAATCCCGCTGACAACTCCGAAAAATTCTAAGACGCCCAGAGATTCGCCCATTTCCATCTGACCGGTGCCAGTAATGGCCGGAATAATTCCAGGATGAATGTTAGCAATCGTTAAATGATCTACCACCCATCCGGCACCTGTTTCCAAACCAGCGCTCATAGCCGCTTTCACGCCGCCTACATCTCCACTGATTAAAACAAGGTATTTCCCGGGACAAATAGAATGTGCTTTCACCAGATCCACATTGCCGGCTTTCAGCATTGTATCGGTAACTAAATAGCCTTTGGCAATACTATTGAGTTCTATCACACCTAAGGTTCGAATCGTCATCGTATGCATCAACTTCTCTCTACCATAATATAATCTTTCTCTACTTTTTTTACAGTTCCATCAAGACTGCTATGGATTTCCGATCCTAAGTCTGTCCCTACAGACGCAATCAGCTGACCAACCACTACTTTGTCGCCATTTTCTACCACTGGCTTCGCAAGCACACCAATATGTTGCTTTAAAGGAATGACCACCTTGTCCGGCGTGAGGCTTTGAAGGGTTTCCGGTACATCTGTTTCATAGATGGATAACCCTAACCGTTGAATTAATCTTTCTGTAGGAATTTTTCGGTAAGACCGCTGAGGATGAACTTCCTGAAAAGCTTCCTCTGTATTAACCCACTTAACGCCTCCCTGCATCAGGGTGGATTTGACAGATTCATTAATCATTTTGGGCGACAAACCCATAGGACAAGCAAAATGTTCACATATCCCACAAGCGCAACATAAAAGGGCTGATTTACTGCTTTCCATGGTTATCTTTCCAAAGGCAACGGACCGCATCACCAGGTGCGGATGCAATGGATGCCCGTTTAAGTATCGGGGACATAAATCGGTACACATACGACACTGAATACACACACTTGCCGCCCGTTTTAGGCAATGAGAAATGCTTAGATGGTGATGCTGGATAATCGGATGATGACTGGGAAGTAGAATAAGGCCTCCCATGGTTTTCGTCACATAGGTACGACTCAACTCAGACCTTGGGCAAAGTTGTCCCATCATAGGACCTCCGGTTAAAGCATGATAATCAGAGATCTTGGGCCCACCAGCCGCTTCAATGCAAGACTGCAGATCTGTTCCAATAGGCACTTTGATCAGACAGGGCTGGTTCACTTCGCCTCCTATGGTCATTACCCGATGCGTTACCGGCTGCTGATGAACAATATCCAGTACGGTTGCGACATTGGTTATGACAACCCCTTTTGAAAGGGGAATCTTTCCCGGAGCTACCGTCTCTGCCATCACTTCCCGAACCAGCATTTGCTCATCTCCGGCTGGATAAAAATCACCTACAGGATGTATTTTAAGCGAAACTTCTCCTGGTTTTAGGCAGCGTTGAAGCTGTTCAATCTCTTTCTTGTTTTTTTCTTTAATCGCAATTACAATGTCCTGTGCCTTTAGATGTTTTCCTATGGCCAAAGCTCCTTGGATAAGTGCTTCCGAAAACCGTCTTATTAAAAACTTGTCAGTCTTCAATAAAGGTTCGCATTCAATCCCATTAATGATCAGGGTTTTTGCCTGGGTATCTAATTTGATATGGGTCGGAAATCCAGCTCCACCGGCACCTACCACCCCGGCCTTTTTGATTCCTTCTAAAAACGTCATCGGAACCGCCTCTTTCACGAACATTCTTCTACTATTTCACATGCATCAATAATGCCAACAATAGTTGCATCAACAGCTTTGCCGTCACCTTCTATGGCTCTCCTGGCAGAACTGCCTGATACCACCAGGACATCATCTCCTATCCCGGCTCCTACAGCATCTGCCGCAACCATTCGCCGGGATTTCTTTTTAGGAAGATCAGAATCTTCCCGGTCAGAGATCTCTATCTGATTTTCAACAACTTGCACCACCAATAATTTTAATCCATTTAAGGATGTTTCCTTTTTTGTTGCCCATACATTTCCTATGACCTTTCCAATAATCATGCTGTCACTCCTTGCACCACTTTATCTGACCTTCCCGCAAAACATCGGCTGCCAAAGGTGTCACAATAGTTTTGGGGTCAATCATTACTTCTTTGACGGCTTTTTGCTTCCAGTTGCGGGCTGTTTTTTCGTTCAGTAATTTTTTTCGGTAGTAAAGAAAGGATTCCGACTGGTCTTTTTCCGCTTCAAAGGCGTTATTTTCCACCAGTTTTAATCCGCTCCCAGTTAGTAGCTCCAAAGCCTCTGTGTGTTTCCGAAGCAAAGGTGAATCTTCATGATTTTCCGGAAGGAAGGTCAGGTCTTCACGCCGAAGGCATACCGTAACTCCTTTAAGCAGGGCTTCCAGACACCAGGTACTCACCCTGTCATCAGGCAATCCATTAGCAATGCTCATCATCTGATAGCGTGTCATACCGGGGAGCCATAAAGTCATTCCTTTTTCCAAGGTTTCAATATCCCTTAGCCATTGAAGATAGCCGGCATTTTTCAAAATTTCTGACGGATATTCCACTTCTTCGATCACAAATGCTTTTTGAATTTTTCCCAGGCGATAAAGTACTTCCTGAACAATCTCATCCATGCTGTTTCCCTTTTCCTTTGTCACTTAACCACCTCACTTCATCACTCAGCATAGCCTTGTTAGGCTTTTTCTCTTTCACCTGTTGATATTATTTTTCCATAAGTGTTTTTTCCCAGGCCAACAGCATTGGCTTCGTCATAATCGATGTGCATTCTTAGCTGATAACGGGGATTTACCCGTACCAACACATCTTCAAAGGTGATTTGTCGCTGGCCATATACCCGCACCGCCACGGTTTCTCCATCCTGTACCTGTAGATGAGTCGCATCCTCCGGTGTCATATGAATATGCCTTTTTGCTACCATTGCTGACGATTTCGCTTCAATCATCTTGTTTTTATACTGAATCCAAAGATCTGCACAGTTTGTTAAATCTCCCGATTCTTTAAGCACCGGTGGTATTCCTAACGCCCTGGCATCGGTCATGGATATTTCTACTTGTGTTTTTTCTCGCAAAGGCCCCAGAACGGCTACATCCTTAAAGCTTCCTTTAGGTCCTATCAAATTCACTTTTTCTTTTGATAAAAACTGTCCCGGTTGCGACAATTCTCTTTCCGGCGTAAGGGTATCTGTTCCGAAAAGTTGTTGGGCATCTTCTTTGCTTAAATGAACATGCCTCCCTGACGCTTCTACTTGCAGGCATTTATCTTTTTTTTCCAGTTCCCGAATCACTTGATTCACAAGATCATCAATCATTTGTTTGTCCACGATTTTCACCTCGCATCCGACACATCAGAATATAGGCGGCACTGCTCATACGATTCAGCACTCGCAGTAAGTCTTCCCTTTCTATCTTCGACCCATTTCTGAACGCATTTATTCCCACTAATTCCAATTCTCGTAAGGACGATCGCAACTGATTGATCAATACCATTTCCTGACCCATTTCCACATTCGGAACAAAATGTTTGATGCCATAATATTTTTGTGGATGATGAGAATGGGCCCGTAACTCCTTGTCCTCTAATCCAAAAAGATTTTTTATTTCATAGGGCGTTTCCATTACTTCTGCTTTTAAAATTTCCCGCATTACCTGAAGCATTTCGTCCAGATTTTCTAACAACCAAAGATACTTTGTATCTTTTAATTGATGCATTGTTACCAGAATCTGACTTTGGATACTGTCTAGTTTTCCCCGGAAAACAATCCTAGAATCATCTTTGTAAACCAACTGATTTCCTGATAAGTGTGTCATCCATTCTGGTTTTTCCTGATAATAGCCTCCATCGTAGTAAGAAACAAATTTCGGTTGAAATCCTGTGTCCACGACTTCAAAGGGTCGGTATTCATTTTCCTGAACCCGAACTTGTTTCACTTCCTTTTTAGGGGTGCTTTCCTCATGACACTGATAGCGTTTCTGTTCTCGAAGGTATTCTTTTGCCGATGGTGTCAGCTTATCTGATTTGTTGATTTTCAGTGGCTGATGAGGATTTTTTTTATCATGTTCTCTTAATAACGCTTCCGTAATTACGCTCATCATATGACGCCTCTCTTAAAAAATAGATGTATTAAACAAGGTCCTATAAGGGATTAAGGGAGTTTTCGCTCCCTTAACCTTTTCTCCTCCAAATGACAGGCTACTTTTAACAGCCTTCTGTTTTTTACCGCCTTTTCGTTATTCCGTTATTTTGCTTTTAGGCAGTATCACTTCCACTTCGCTATGAGGTCTTGGAATAACATGAACAGAAAGTAGTTCTCCCACTCTTTCAGCCGCTGCAGCGCCTGCATCTGTCGCTGCTTTTACAGCACCTACATCGCCTCGAACCATTACGGTTACTAAACCACCACCTACTTGTTCCTTCCCAAGTAATTGAACATTTGCCGCTTTCACCATTGCATCTGCTGCTTCTACGGCTCCTACCAACCCTTTTGTTTCAATCATTCCTAATGCATTTAAAGTTGCCATTTTTATTTTCCTCCTAATGATATATTTTTATTTTGTAATGCTTGCATCACTTGTTGACAAATCTGATCAATATCTACCGTTGCATCTGCTTGCCTTTGTGCTTTGGTTCCCAAAGACTGGTTCATCTCTAAATCATAAGCCATCCACCGGACATTTAATAAATGGAGTGGCGTGACATTATCACTGGTTGCACTGCCGCCTACCGTTCCACAACCCAAAGTCAGTGAAGGTGCCAGTCCCGTAGATAAACCAACGGCTCCATGAGTAGAGGGTGTATTGACTAAAAACCGCGAAACCGGTTTTTCCAACGCAAAAGCCTGGATCACTTTCTCATCACGGGAGTGTATGACTAAGGTATGGCCTAACCCTCCATTTTCAAGAAGTTGATAAGATAAAGAGCATCCTTCTTTCCAATCTTTCACCACATAAAAACCCATCAATTGAGTTAATTTTTCTTTCGAAAAAGGATATTCTTTTCCAACGCCCGGCTCATCGCTCAGTAAAAGCGTTGTGCCCTGTGGTATTTCAATGCCTACCAAGTTTGCAATATAGGCAGCCGAACGGCCTACAATGGCTGGATTCATAGCACCGTTAGGTCGCTCCATAATTCTTTTTACTTTTTCCAAGGCTTCTCCGGTTAAAAAGTATCCACCACGCTGAGTTACGGCTTTCCTGACGTCCTGCTCAATAGGAGCATCTACTACGATAGCTTGTTCAGAGGCACAAACCGTTCCATAATCGAAGTTCTTGGAACGAAAGATTTTTTCTACCGCATCTTCGATATCCGCACTTCTTTCAATAAAAGCTGGCACATTTCCAGGGCCTACACCAAGAGCCGGTGTTCCGGAACTGTAAGCCGCCTTTACCATAGCGGTGCCTCCTGTAGCCAGAATCATATTAATGTCTTTGTGCTTCATGAGTGCTTCGGTTGCTTCCATGGTTGGTTTTGTAATGCAACTTATCAAATCTCTGGAAACACCGGCTTTTTCCAAGGCATCCTGAAGAACTCTAACGGTTTCAGTAATGCAGTTAAGCGCGGACGGATGAGGACTGACAATTAAAGCATTTCCTGCTTTTATCGAAATCAACGCCTTGTAAAGTACCGTAGAGGTAGGATTGGTAGACGGAATTAACCCGGCGATCAACCCCATAGGAACGCCTATTTTCACTACCTTTTTTTCAGTAATGCTTTCCATAATTCCAATGGTTTTCATGGATTTAATGGATTCCCATAAGTCTTTACTGGCTAAGATGTTTTTAGCCATCTTATCTTCCCATTTTCCAAATCCAGTCTCTTCATTGGCCAGCTTTCCTAAGGCTTCGGCATGATCATAGCCGGCCAGGTACAACTGTTCGGTAACCCGATCAATTTGATTCTGATCCAAAGCCGCCAACTGCTTTTGAGCTTTTTTTGCACGTTCTACTAAGTTGCGCACTTCTTGAATAGAAGCTAAATCCCTATCAAGAATCATCATGATCCCCTCCTTTCATATGATGCCTTATGGCATTCACCAGTTGATATTTACTGGCATTTTGTATCCGACGACCGTCAGCCGGTGTAATCCCCAACTTTCTGGCTATTTCCCGGAGAGATGCCACCTTTAATTCATCAATACCGCCTTTTTCAAAGACAGCATAGTTTTCGCCTTTCAATGAAACATAGGCGGACTCTTTGGTGGGCTCTTTGCTGTCTTCCGGCGCCGGCGTTTCTACTTCTTCCTTTTCTATTTCTTCCTTTTTCGCTTCTTCCTTTTCTGGTTGCTTTTCTTCGATCACTAACATAGCTCCTACTTCCGGCGTGATTCTCGGAATCACATGGCTGGTAACTGATATTCCCAGTTTTTTCACCGCTGCTTCGCCAGCTTCGATGGCGGCTTTTATAGCCCCTACATCTCCTTCAAAAGAAAGAGTCACCAATCCTCCGGAAGGACAATTTTTCGAAACTAGTGTTACCGATGCTGCTTTTAATGCCGCATCCGCTCCTACGTAAGCACCAAGAGCTCCGTAGGTTTCCAATAATCCCATTGATGTTCTCATTGCCTTCACCTAATATTTCAAGGGTTGATCGGCTACCTGTATAACAGCGTCCGCAAAGGCTTCACAAGCCGCTTTACACGCTGATTGCGAACCTGTTAAAAGGCCACCGCCAAAGTTGGTTTCTGAGGGAGGGCCGAAAAAAGTAACTAGCTTCACATCGGCGGCTTTCAATGCCGCATCCATGGCATACATAGCTTCGATGGGAGGAGCAATCAAGTAAGCCAGTGGCTCACCTTCCTGTATGTTAGCCGTTTCTGAAAGATAGCTGCCGGTTCGGGAGACACAATGGGCATAATAGGCAATGGAATCATCTTCATTAGCACTATAGAAGCATGCATCCCCTTCAATAAAGTCGATGGCCGCATTTAAGCCACTTTTCACTTCTGCCGGACTGGGACCGGAAATAATTCCGATGAATTCACCCGCCAATTTTGTGCTGGCATTCGCCGCACCGCCATAAAATGATTTTGCATAGACTACATTGATTTCTGCTTTTTTGGTTGCTTCATCCAGTGCTGTATAACCTACATCATCGCAATCCGTTGTAATCATACCAATGGCTCGATGGGCATCTTTCACCCCCAGATTTTTACGCATTTCTTCATCGACATTTGAAATCATTTTGACACTTAAAACATTGACTTTAATCGGATCGTATCGCATGGTAACCTCCTATAATTTTAAATCCACGCCACTTTTTTTCTCATGAAGGATTTTTTGAATAATCTCGGCAATATGTGCTCCTGCTTCCACCGCAGGCGTACCACTTTGATGAATATTACTGATCACTGTTCTGCTGGACTCTGGATTTCCCACTTTGCCCTGGTAAATCATATAGCAGCTCATGGATTCTCCTGTGGCAAGCCCAGGTCTTTCTCCTATTAAAACAGCTGTGACCTGTGCACCCGTAAGTTCTGACACCTGATCCATGGATGGCACCCGTCCATATTTAAGGAAAAAGGGTACTCCCATTTGAATGCCTTGATTTTTCAGCCCCATTTCAATGGTTTTCAGAGCATCTACGGCGTTTGTTTCAATAGCTGTTGAAGACAATCCATCCGCTACATACACCTGAACGGTAGGTGGAGTTGCATTAAGCTTTCGTAAGGCTTCTACCGATTCTTCATCCAGTTTTCTTCCTAAGTCTGGTCTGGTCAGATATTCATCTTTATCCGCTACAAGGGTTTGAAGTTTTTGCCATCCATTGGCTTCGATTAATTCATCACAAACATCGGTAAAAACAGCGTCCTGAGCCACCGCATGATCTGCCCGAAACCTTAAATACGTCGGCGTTGTATAACGGGGACCTGCCCGCCAAATACCAACTCTGGCTGGCGTTGACTTTTTATAATTGGCGTAGGCTTCTTTGTTTTCCGGATCAGGAACCACTAAATAGTCTTCTATCCGGTAACCGGTCACGCTGTCTTTTTCCTTAATGGTTTCAGGAATTTCTGTCATTACTGGCTGAACCGGTGCTGAGGAATGACTTTCTTCCCGACCTGGTTCTTTGCTTAACTGATGTTCCCGAATTACTTCTTCAATAATGGATTTTAATTGATTTTCGTTCATTGTTAACACCACCTTTCTATTTCATAAAAATAGATGCATCGCCAGCTCGTTTAGTCAACTTACCGTCTTTAACAATTTCCATTCGTTCCAGCCATTCTCCAAAAGCTTTAATAGGCTTTTTCCCGCTGATACTTCTTAAGCTGTGCGCGTCATGATAACCGGTACATTGGTAGTTAAGCATAATATCATCCCCTGCGGGTATGGCCATAAAGTAGTTGCATCCGGCCATCGTCAGTAATACCGCTAAGTTTTCAATGTCGTTCTGATCTGTTTTCATATGGTTGGTGTAGCATGCATCGACTCCCATTGGCAATCCATGGAGTTTTCCCATAAAGTGATCTTCTAAACCGGCTCGTGTTACTTGTTTGCTGTCATAAAGATATTCCGGTCCAATAAACCCAACCACCGTATTCACCAGAAAAGGCTTGAAATGGCGGGCTAATCCATAGCATCTGGATTCCATGGTTACCTGATCGGTATCATGATGCGCTTCACTGGACAGCTCAGATCCCTGCCCTGTTTCAAAGTAAAAATAGTTTGGCCCGGTGGCTGTACTATGTTTTTTCATTAAGGATTCTGCCTGCCGAAGCGTATCCACCGTAAATCCAAAAGCTTCATTTCCCTTTTGAGATCCAGCAATGGATTGAAACATTAAGTCTGCCGGTGCACCTTTTTCAATGGCTCCCATTTGCGTGGTCACATGGGCCAATACACAGGTTTGTGTCGGTATCTCCCATTTTCTTTTAAACTCATCGAACATTTTCAAAATGTTTCCAACACTTTCTACGGTGTCAATCACCGGATTCAGTCCTAGTACAGCATCTCCCACTCCGTAGGAAACACCTTCCATCAAGGACACCATAATGCCATCTAAATTGTCGGTGGTATGATTTGGCTGCAATCGGAAAGAGAGGGTTCCCGGTTCTCCGATGGTGGTATTGCAATGAGCCGTTACAATCATCTTTTGGGCTCCCAACACCAAATCCATATTGCTCATTAATTTGGTTACCGCTGCAATCATTTCGGAAGTAAGGCCACGAGAAACACGTCGTATCATATCATTGGTCGTGTCTTCATCCAGAATCCATTCTCTCAGATCAGCCACCGTCCACTCCTTAATCTCTTCATAAATGGGCATGCTGAGATCATCGTAAATTAAACGGGTCACTTCATCTTCGTCGTAGGGAACGGACGGGTGATGATACAGGGTTTCTAAGGTCAGCTGGCTTAACACTTCTTTCGCCGCCACTCGTTCGGTCATCGTTTCCGCTATAATTCCTGCCAGTGCATCTCCTGATTTTTCTTCATTGGCTTTTGCCATCACTTCTTTCACACTTTTGAACAGGTACTGCTGTCCAAACAAAGATGTTCCTAATCTCATTCAACCTAACCTCCTATTCTTTTCTTAGCCTAGTAACCAAAAAGTAAGGTTTTGATTACAATCGGCACTACTTGCCCCTGTGCAATGGGAACTCCTATGTCAATATAATCTCCATTGTCCGCATTAATTGAATCGATACAGATCAGCCCTTGCCCTTTGGGAATCATGCTTCGCAGGCAAAGCCCCAGCGACTTACCGAAGTCACTTTCCAGGATTACTACTAAGGGGTGATCCGATCCATTAATTTTTTCACTGACCATGGCGATATCCTTGGCTAAGGCTTGGATTTCATTAAAGCCGTAACCTCGTTGACCTCTGATTCCTAATGCAACCAAAGAGGTATCGCCTTGTTTTTGAATCCACTCCATTTTTTCACTCATTTTTTGCTGTCGATCAGCCGACGGTAATGCTTCTTCTTCCTCATCCAGTTTGATAAGCGGTATATTCTTTAAGGGCAATAATTCTCCGTCATAATGAACCGTACTGCCACTAACATCTGTACTATGATTGCCGGCACCCACCACCGTTGCTCCTATGGTTTCCGAGCCGTAAAGGATCTGATGGTTTGTTTCGGATGCTGACTGAGCAATGGCATTTCCCAAAAGGATGCCTATATCTCCGTATCTCAACCAGTCGTCTTCCTCAGGGTTTGCAGAGGCTACGCAATCAGCAACGCCGCCAGATAAAAAAGCTTTGTCAATGGAATGGTTTTTTCTTAAACCATGATCTGTAATAAGTAGTTCTTGTATAGGAGAACGGGTGTCAGCATTCATAATTTCTACGATGGTTTCGGCCATTCCCTGACAAAATTGCTTTAAGGCTGTCATCGAAGGTCTTTTTCCTAAAGCTATTTCTAAGCCTAAATGTTTGATCAGAGCCTCCGCCTTTTGAGAAGTATAGGTAATGTGTTGATCTTCTGAAAATTGAATAAGCCTTCCACCAATGTCATAACAAGCCGTATCGATTAATTTTCCATTTTGAAATACAGCTACATTGGTTGTCCCTCCTCCAATATCAAGATTCATTACCGTTGCATTGTGTTCTTTTGAGTAATCACAGGCTCCAGAACCCTTTCCGGCCAACACGCCTTCCAAATCTGGCCCGGCTGTGGCTACTACAAAATCTCCGGCAAAGCCACTGAGCATGGTAAGTACCTGCTCCGCATTTTCTTTTCTTGCTGTCTCTCCGGTGATGATAATGGCTCCTGTATCTACTTCCTCCGGTTTCATTTTTCCTTGTTGATATTCCTTAGCAACGATGTCTTTCAATGCAGCTGCATCAATCACCTCAGCACTGATTAGTGGAGTAAAATATATTTCACTACGATAGATCACTTCCTTATGGGTAATTTGAACGGTAGGAACGGTCCAGGCAGCCGCTGTATTTTCTACGGTTATCCTGGAAAAAACCAATTGAGTCGTGCTGGTACCGACATCGATCCCAACACTTTTTAGCTGTTGTGCCACCGCAAAATCTCCTTTGCAAAAAAATAACGTTAAAAAACTCTCTTGCTGTTCAAGAGTTTTTTAACGTCTTTGTTAAAATACATTCAGTATACATCATTGTATGCTGTTGTTATTCACTTGTCATCTTAAAGTCAAACATTGCCTTTGTTCCCCCTTCTGTGGAAACAAGGGTAAATCGGCCTTTTAGCTTTTCTTCCACCATGCTTTTAACAATACTTAGACCTAAGCTGCCGGAAGTACTGGTTTCGGCATCAAATCCAAAGCCATCATCTCTTACCACCACGCTGGAATACATAATACCCTTTTCAATATTGATCTCTATAAGGCCTTTTTCACGTTCCCGAAAAGCATATTTCATGCTATTCTGAACCAGTTCATTGACAATCAGCGCTACCGTTGTTGCTAAGTCAGAACTTACTTGAAACCGACTGCCTGTAATCTTCAAGGATATCTCACAGTCCTCTTCCAGAGATCCAAAGGTATTAGATACGGCCCGTTCGATGATGGTACGAAGATCTACTTCGTCTACCCCGCTCTGAGCCAGAATTTCATGGGTAGCTGAAATGCTTATCACCCTGCTGATGCTGTCTTCCAAGGCTTGTTTTGCCTTTTGCGAGTCTGTTCGTCTGGACTGAAGCCTTAACAGACTGGCGATGGTCTGTAGATTATTTTTCACACGATGATGAATTTCTTTCATTGCCACAGACTTGGTAATCAATTTTCTTTCAATGTTTTTCTCTTCTGTGATGTCTTTCACAATCATTAATAAGCCACTGAAGTGATCCTTCTCATCTGATAAGGGAGCATATTTCACTTCCATCATCATATCTCCCCGCTTAATTTCCGAGGTTTTCAGATGGATTGTCTCCGCCAACTCCTTAAACCGACTTCCATCCAGAGCCAGATTATCAAAAGGAATACCTACCAGTTCTTCCTGATACCCTAAATAGCGGTACATCCGTGTTGCCACCGGGTTCATTTTCTGTGAAATGCCTTTGCCATTAAAGACAACAATTCCATCGTTCAGATAAGGCTGTAGTAAAATATCTTCCTGTAAGGTGTCCACCAAGGTCTCCGTTAGCTGTTCCGTGGTTTCCGTCAACATTTTCATCTGAGCATTTTCTTTTTCAGCCTGAGAAATGTCATTTTCCATAATTAAGCAGCCAATGGTCTCCTTTGCTTCATTAAAGATAGGTACCACATGTTGTCTTACCCGTTGTTCTTCTTGTGTGATCGCTCTTAAATCTCTGGTGGGCATGCCTATTTCCAATGTTCGGATCGCTGCCGGTTCATGATGTCGGTATGCCAGTTCACCTACTACCGACCTCTGGTAGTTGGATTTTCCCTGACTTGGTTTCGCTTCCGCCACCACCACTGCCACCCCGGCTTCCCTGGTCATTACATCGATAAAGATGTCTCCACCAGACAAGTCGGCCATCAGTTGCAATTGTTCCGCTACTTTTTCCAGTTGTATGATATCGTTTTCATTTAAACAGGTATGGGTTTCACATAATTGTCTTAGTTTCATATTCATCCTTCTATGCTCATTAAAATAGTACTTGCTATTTCTTGCATGCTGCAACGTTTGTCCATGCTCATTTTTCGAATATAATTATAGGCGGCTTCTTCTGACATCTCATTTTGTGACATTAAGGCACTTTTTGCCCGATCCACCAATACTCTTGCTTCCAAACGTCTGGCCGTCTTTTCATGAGCTTTCTTAATGTCTTCAATTTCTCTTCCTCTATGCATCGCAATTTCTGCCGCCGGCAAGAGCGATTCTTTTGTCACTGGCTTTACAACATAGGACAAGACTCCCGCCTGCTTTGCCTTTTCTATGAAGGATTCGCTGCTGTAAGCAGTCAATAACAATACAGCTCCTGCTAAATTTTCCTGCGTTATTTTTTTTGCCGCAGTAATCCCATCCAGAAGAGGCATTTTCACATCCAGAATTGCCAGATCCGGTCTTTGCTTTTTACATATTTCCACAGCATCAAATCCATCCGAAGCTTTGCCTACCACATCGTAGCCTGCTTCTTGCAGCATTTCTGCTACATCCATTCTTGTAATCGGTTCATCGTCAGCAATGACTATCCTCTTACTCATATTAACCTCCGATTTGTTGGGTGATTGTTTTTAAAGGATCTCGGCAACCTGCCCTATCCCTGCACCGGAATAGGCACTTACCTGATAAACAGTGGTTACTCCTGCTTTTCTCAGCCAACCTTCAGAGCGAACTACATCTGCTTCCGAATGATCCGTCTTGGTGATAATTCCCACTACTGATTGATTAAACATGCTGGCAAACTGTGGCGGAAAGTAGTTGTCTCTGGAGGTACTATCATGCACAAAAGCGACTATTTTCGCATCAAAAGATAAGGTAACAATGGCATGATAATATCGTGGATTTTCCAGGTATTCACCTGGAGTGTCGATAATTTTCGGGTGATATTCTACGGCTTGGGTTTTTCGATACACCATTTCGTCATTGGAAAGTCGTTGAATTAAAGTGGTTTTACCTGATCCCTGAGTTCCAACCAGTATCATTGATTTTTTCATGAGCGAGTCATGACGGTGGTTGTGAAGTGAAGTACTTGCCCCAACATGTGAAGTACCTCCTGAATCGCTTCTTCCACGCTTCCTACATCGCCCACTAACACTAGAGATCCGCTAAATCGATCTAAAAACCCTATGCGTACATCAGACGCTTTGGTAGCTACATCACCAGCAATGATCGCCCCCTCGCTCGGTGTAATGGTCAGAATTCCCACGGCACCTGTCTCACTTTCCACTAAACCCAGTTTCTGACATACATCTTCTCTTGGATTTGCAATTAAATGAGCTAATGTCACTTGTTTGCCAGGCACATATTCCTGTACCATTCTTTGCTTTTCATCCTGCATAACGACGCCCCCTACACTAAAAAAGCTCGCAGTCCTCCCTTTGTAACGAAAAAAGGAAACTACAAGCTTCATCGCTTATTATGTTCGTACGCCGTTGTACTGTTTTTGATTATAGCACGACAAAAAGCATTATTCAACCAATTTTTTTGATTTCTCGAAAAAATTGATCAGATAACGCACCCATCCGCTGTTTAGTCACATTGATACATAACTTCTTTCCTTACTCTTGAGCCTAATATATTGAACATAAAAAATCTCTCCAGTCCCACTGAAGAGATTTAAGTAATTAATTTCACCATCACAAACAAGACAAAACGGCTTGTTTGTTTCACATATCACTTATCCCCTTCCTATCTCCCGTAGGAACTTCGGAGTCTTACATGGCAGGTCTCCTGGCTCTGCTTCTCCGTCTTCTGTATCCTTCCCATTGCCTGTGACAACAGTGGTAATTACAGAGACTCAGCATTACAGTGGCGGGACCGCGGAGGAATTACACCTCTCTTCCCTTTTCAACCATTTGAAAAAATGGTCACCATACAAGTATTATTTAGTTGTTCCCATCTTATCATGAAGCGGACCCACCGTCAAGCCAGCCTTTTGCCAGTTTCTTTGTTTTCGAAAGATGTGCCCGAGGCGACAGATCCCAGGACGGTCTTAGGCTGATTAATCGATTCCATATTTCCTAAGTTTTTCATAGAAATTAGATCGTGATACCCTCAATAGATTGGCTGCTTTTGTTCGATTATTATTAGTGCTCTTCAAAGCATTGAGAATGGTTTCCTTTTCTACTTTTTCCAACAAATTTTCCAGAGGCTGCACTTCATTGGCCAAAGGATTAATATTTTCATTTTTCCATAAGTGCAGCGGCACATGTTTCTCTCTGATCTGACTCCCCTCCACCATATTGAGCAGCCTTTCCAATAAATTTTCCAGTTCCCGAACGTTGCCAGGCCATTTATATTCGCATAAAACTTTCATCGCTTCTTTGCTAACGGTTTTAAGCGGTAATTGGTACTTTTTCGTCAGCTTATCCATCAGATACTCTACTAACAAAGGAATATCCTCCGGTCTTTCTCTTAAAGAAGGCACCGTAAAAGTCAGGACATTGATGCGATGGTATAGATCCTCCCGAAAATTTCCTTTCTTGATTTCTTCCTGCAAATCTTTGTTCGTTGCCGTAATAATTTTGACATCCAAAGGAATGGTCTGCTGCCCACCTACCCGTTGTACTTCTTTATCCTGAATAACCTGCAATAGTTTGGCTTGCATGGCAGGACTCATATCAGCAATTTCGTCGAGAAAAATAGTTCCTCGGTCTGCCTGCTGAAATTTACCCGTGCTGCCACCTTTTCTGGCTCCTGTAAAGGCACCTTCCTCATAACCGAAGAGTTCCGCTTCAATCAACTCTTTTGGAATCGCACTGCAGTTAATATGAACAAAGGCTTCATTGCGTCGTTCCCCACAAAGGTGAATGTTATTGGCAATATAGGTTTTTCCCGTTCCACTTTCTCCTAACAGCAAGACATTGGAATTTGTTTTTGACGCATTGACAATAAAATTTTTAATGGCTCTGATCGCATCCGAATGCCCTATGATCCGATCGTCAATCTCCTTAACGCTTTCCATAAAGTTTTCCACTCTTTTTTTATAGTAATACACTTCGTTTTCCTTTTGGCCTAACAAATAAGGCAAACACATCTGCAGTTCTGCGATTCCCCGATAGACAGCAATCGCTTTTTCACGACAGGTTTCATAACCACAAGCTTCACAATTCAACTCATCTTCTTTGCTATACTTCTGGCTTTTTGCCAGTATGTCTCGTATTTCTTCTTCACTTGGGATTGTTCGTTGTTGCTGAAGGGTTTTGTAATACACCCTTCTGGAAATTTGAACTTTATTCTTTTTTACCGGTCTCTCCGGATCGCCGGCTCTTTTGGCGATGCTTTCATTCGCAAATTCGATGACTTTTCTTTTCCGGTATTGAAGAGAGCTGTTATCGTGAAAAAAGTCCGGCCCATCAATACATCCTTTGCAGTAAAGAATATCAATCAGCATTGGTTCCAACTTACCTTCCTCAATAGCCCGAAAAGTTTCCAGCACCTCTTTTTTGCCTTCTACCACCGTGATTTTATTATTCAGTATATCCGTGCTGATTTCAGCCGCCTTTAACAACCCTCCTGCCACAGGAAAAACCTGCCCACGACATTCTTCGTAAAAGTGATTAAAAGCAGCCGGCCTTACTTTTCCCGGATCTATCTCATTTTCATCAAACATCGCTTTCAATTCCGAAAACAAGAGGACATAGTCTACCGTATTTTGGGCGTATTCTTTATCAATTTCTGTTTTTTTCGCAACACAAGGCCCAAAAAAGACAATATCTGAACTTACTTTTTGTTGTTTCTTAATGTAATCGGCCACCGCAATCATCGGAGAAACAATAGGCGCTAAATGATGAATCAATGATGGATAATGGCGTTCCACCATATTGACAATAACCGGACAGGGCGAGGTGAGCATCGGTTTTGAGATGGGCTCCCGATAGAGTTTCGCATATTCCCTTGCTACCATTGACGCACCCTGTGCCACTTCATAAACTTGATCAAAGCCCAATTTTTTTAACGCTCCCACCAATCGATTCGGTTCTTCTTCAAAAGCAGCTACGATAGATGGTGCTAAAATGGCAATGGTAATATTTCTTCGGTTTCTCAAAGATTTTTCAACGGCACTCCTGTCTGATCGAATGACTTTATTTTTCTGAGAACAGACATTGACACAAAATCCACACTGAACACATTCTTCTTTCATTAACTCCGCCTGATCCCCCTCAAAACGTATGGCATTCACAGGACATCCCCGGACACAGGAATAGCATTTTTTGCAAGTTGTTTTTACGTCAGAAACAATCGGCATTAAAACACCTCCGGTACAGCGTATCTTCCAGAAAAACTTATTCATTATATTTTACCACAATTCTTGCAATTCTATCAGAAGCAACGACGCTTTACAAACGACGCTTTACATCTGTTATCATTGATACCTGGTTATTTCCTTACCTGCAAGAAAAGCCCGCTACCCATGGGTAGCAGGCGCTCAGTTGCTTTTTTCAGCTTTTGATATTTTGAGGCAGGTATCGATAAACCACTAATGCCATACCTCCACCAATCATTGCTGTATAAAACTGAGGCATGGAAAAAGCGGCAATCAAAGGCGTTGGAATACCAGAAAAAAAGGTAAAGGCCATTAATCGAATCAATACAGCCATCATAAAAAACTTTCCAACACTGGCAGACAGCACGGCCAGCCACTGATGTTGGGGGTAAAGCCCCTGAAAAAGCAACACCAGCGTTATATTTCCACACATCACCACCGGCAATAAAGGAAATAAGGGCATAATCCCTAGCAGGTAAGCGGCTAAAGGTGTGATGCATCCAATCGTGATGGCTGCTCCAGGACTTACCAGTAATACCGAAAGCATTAGTGTCATATTAACCAAAGGGCCTACCACCGGTTGAGCAAAGGACGCAAGTCCAATTTGAAACATAAGGGTTAAAGCAAGTAATACAGCTGTTTTAGCTAGCGAAGCTGTTTCCGTTCTTCGTTCTGTTATCGTCGACATTGTCCCACTCCTTCTTTTCCTTTTTCAGAAAACAGGCCCCAAAATCAATTTCTTCCGATCTACCTTCAATGTGTATGCAGCAATTCATGAGCTTTGTGCCCACCTGGTTCACCTAAATAGTTTTTATATATTTGCATTATCAGTGGGTTTTCATGAGACCGCCTAATCGCAGCATTTTTATCCATCTGATACATGCCTTCCATCCGATCTTTTATCATTGCCATAGAGTCTTTTAAGGGCGCTCCACCACCATTGATACAGCCACCCGGACATCCCATCACCTCTACAAAATGATAGGCTTTTTCGCCAGATTCAATTTTTTCTAACAGTTTTTTCGCAGCGGCCGTTCCATGAACAACAGCTACCTTTACTTCCATACCAGCTATTTCCAGGGACGCTTCTTTGGCATTTTCCAGACCCCGGACAGCTTCATAGTCAAGGCGGTCAAAAGCTCCCTCTGTCAAGGTCCAAGCTACGGTTCTCAAAGCAGCTTCCATCACACCACCTGTCGTTCCAAAAAGACGGCCGGCACTGGTGTGTTCACCAAGAAAGTCATCATAAGGTGCATCGGCTAGTTTTTTGAAATCTATTTTTTCTAACTTAATCCATCTGGCCAGTTCCCGGGTTGTTAACACCGCATCCACATCCTGTATCCCTTTCACTACCATCTCTTCCCGTTGCGCTTCATATTTTTTTGCGGTACAGGGCATCACCGATACCATAAATATTTTTTTAGGATCTATGCCTTTCAAGCTGGCATAGTAAGATTTTGAAAGCGCTCCCATCATTTGCTGCGGTGACTTGCAGGTAGAAAGATTCTCTGTAAACTGCGGATATTCCGTTTCCACATAACGGATCCAACCGGGAGAACAAGAGGTAAACATCGGTAATTTCCCACCATTTTTTACTCGCTGAATAAATTCAGTTCCCTCTTCCATAATAGTAACATCGGCTGCAAAATCTGTGCTAAAGACTTGATTGACACCTAATTTTTTCAGGGCTGCATTCAGTTTTCCCGATATATCCGTCCCCGGTTTCATTCCAAAGGATTCCCCCAAGGTGTGTTTAACAGCCGGCGCTGTCTGCACCACTACATGAACTTCCGGATCAACTATGGCTTGCATCACCTTCCGAATTTCCTGTTTTTCCACCAACGCACCTACGGGGCAAACTTTCACGCATTGGCCACAGTTGATGCATTTGGTTTCAGCTAAGGGCTGATTTTCTTTTGTGGAGACAAGGGTATCGAAACCCCTCTCCTGATAGTGATAAATACCAATATCCTGAGTTTCCCCACAAACACGAAGGCATTTTCCGCATACAATACATTTGTTCAGATCTCTTTCGATGGAAGGGCTGGATAAATCCAAGGCTTTTTTCTGCTCTATGGTTTTTAATAGTTGTTCTCCCCGAGAAATATCATACTGATAGCATAAATCCTGCAACTGACACTCACCAGAAGTTCGATCGCAGGTCAGGCAGTCGTTAGGATGGTTGGCAATTAATAATTCTAAAGTAGCTCTCCTAGAGTTTATCACTTTTTCACTTTCTGTTTCAATCACCATTCCATCACAGGCTTTTCGATTACAGGATGCGGTTAAGTTTTCTTCCCCGTCAACCTCTACCACGCACAATCGACAATTCCCTTCGTTTCTCAGATCTGGATGGTGGCATAAGGTCGGAATTGCTATTTGATGGTTTTGACATATTTCTAAAATAGATTCCTCCTGATTTGCGGTTATTTCCTTCTGATTAATGGTCAGTTTTATTGTTTCCATACCTACTTTCCCCCTATTCTTTTCCAAAAGAGTAATCAAAAGAATGATTATCTGCCGCTGTTACGATCAAATTGATAGCTGTTTTCCCATAACCGCACAGTGCTGAATGCCGGATGGAATTTCCTAGATACGATATTTTTTCTCTGTTTTGAGGGTTTTCATTTTGATTTTCTGTTTCTAATAAGTCACCTAAGCGTTTAATTCCTTCACGACAAACCGAACATCGTCCGCAGGAGTTTTTATGATTGTTCCTCAGAGCACTCCTAAGTGTTTTTTTCGCTTCCGATTCCTCGGAAATGACTTCTGCCACACCGGAGCCTAGCAACAGTCCCGCTTTTTGAAAAGATGCATCGTCAATTACAAGATCCAGTTCCTTATGTGAAATAAATCCTCCCAAATCTCCTCCTATCTGAAGGGCATACCGATGAGGCAAATCCATTTTTTCTGAAACTTTCTCCATCATTTCCCTTAAAGTCGATCCCATATCGACCTCCATCAAAAATCCTTCCCCTTTGTGTTCCACATAAAATATTTTTGACCCGGCATTTCCTTCTTTACCGCTGGATCGATACCACTGGCTACCATTACGAATCACTAGAGAAATATTCAAAAAAGTTTCCACGTTGCTGATAAAATGTTTTTTTGTCTCCCAGATATCTTCCGTATCCCTGTAGGGTGAACGGGCCTGACTCAGATTTTCCCTATAGTTTGTTAGCAAGGAAATATCTTGCGTATAGTGAATCTGATCATGAGATAATACATGCACGGAAAAACACACCTGATAACTTTTAAAGTATCCCATCTTTTCCAGTTGTCGTATTCGCATATTCAACATCTGAGCAATAAACTGATTCTCTTTACTGACAAACAAAGTTATCTCTTCTGCTAGAGTTGCTTTTGCTGATAAATACATGCCCAATATTAAGGAATAAGGATTTTGCAAAGCCAGCATTTCATCCATTTTCGAGTGAACAATGCTTGTGGTAATGCTTTTTGCTCCTTCGTACATTGATAAGGTTTTCATATAATGACCAACCGATTCGCCTCTACCGTCTCGGCTCTTTAACCCAGCTTCCATGATTTCCGATATAATTTCATAACCAGGAAAATTATAATCTGACATAACTCCATCATTGCTTGCATCACGACTTATCTTTTCAACACTGGTCAACTCTCTTTCATTCAGCCATAAAGCGTTTTCCATAGGTTTTCACTCCTTCTTTTTTTATCCGCAAGCGGTTTTCCTTTATTAAATGCAAATTATGTGCCAACCTGTCTCAGTGGCTATGCTTGCCCATTCGTATGATTCGTCAGAATATATAGCAATTTCACGCACCTTTTTTCTCTTTATACTGTCCTGTTTTCAGGACAAAAATAAAAAGAAACACCTTATCTTTGCTGATAAAGTGTTTCTCAGAGGGGGTTTTTTTGCACCGTCCTGGAAAAAGGACAGTGTCTTGAAAAAAGGACAGTTTTTGCTATTCAACATCCCGTTGTTTTTCTTTTTCCTTTTGTTTAGGTGTTCCATAAGCTCCTCTATAGTAATTATCATTCGGTTTAATCTCTAAAGAGCTCACCAGTCCATTATCCGACAGTCTCCGGGCTATCTTTTTTTTGTTTTTATTATCTTCCATTGGGTTTGTGGTTTGAATCAGCCCGTCTACAATCGGTTCAAAATAATGGTAAGGAAATCCGATACCTAGTTCATTTTCAGACCATTGCCCCACACAACGGGTACCAGAACATAACATGGATATATTCAGAGAATTTGTTTCATAGGGATAGCTGGTGCATTCCTGACATATAGCACACATCCCAGCCATTTTAATGTTTTTCAGCTGTCCAAAATGATAGGCATAACTCTGAACAATCCGCATGGCATTATAGGGGGATGTTACAAGAACCACCACATCCGGCTCGTCCTCCTGATAAGCATCAAGAGGCTTGATTTCAACCCCGGCACAACGATGTTGACAATACACCATATCCTTTGCCACCGACCGGCTGATACATAAGTTTTTATAAACACCTAACTGTTCATGCCTGCTTCCCGAAAGGGATTCCTCGCTAATTTCCGTAAATCCTAAGGCTCTTGAAGCAGCCACACAACTTGAGTTTTCCATATTCATTTTATAGTGAGAACCTTTTGATGCATTTTTGATAGCTGTACAGTAAGGCATCCCATTTTTGTGTTCAAAAGAAGTCGATTTTTCATAATCATTTTCTGTGAGTAAAAATTTTACACCTACAGGCTTTCTGCTGAAGGATAACAATGATTCAATTAAAACACAAGATTTATTTTCCACAGGTATCTTCCTTTTATTAATCAATGTATTCGTATAATCCACCGTAGTAGTCATCGGCAAAAGCTCTTATTTCCTCGCTTCTAAAAGCATCTACCAAATCTTTAGCCCATTGTGCATCTGCATTTTTTTCTTTGACAATGACTCCTTGAGGGTAGTTTTCAGGACGTTGGTCTCTGATAATATAATTGTCAAAATCTTTTCCGGCATTCTTCATATGACTAAAAAAAGCAACTACCGCATCCATATCTTGTAGCGAACGAACGGTTTGAGTCTGATCCATTTCTACAAAGTTCAAGCCCATCGGATTTTCTTCTATATCAAGCAACGTTGCTCGTTCAACATCTTCAGACAATTTTATATAACCAGCATCACTAAAAATCCTCAAGCCTCTGTCCATATTCATTGCATCGTTCATGATCGCAACAGATGCGCCTTCCGGCATTTCTTCTATGCTTTCATACCGTTCCGAAAAGACTCCCATACCCACGGCAAACACATGAGGTTCCATCATTACCAGATCCGCATCATTAGCTTTATTGAAGTTTTCCATAAAAGGCTTATGCACAAGAAACAATCCATCTACGCTTTCATCATTTGTGGCAACCATTGTATTCACATTGTTATCAAACATCTGATACGTCATCTGGTATCCTTTTTCTTCCATCACCGGTATGACAGCATCCACAAGGGCCTGGGTTGTTTCGGCACATGCAATTACAAGATCCAACGGTTCCTTTTCTACTGCTGACTCTTCAGTGGTAACCTCTTCAACAGAAGCCTCTTCATTCGAAGATCCTGAACAGCCTGCCACCAAAGTCATTAATAATAAAACAACAAGCATCATTCCTATTTTTTTCATCCTTGTAACTCCTTTACTTTTTAATTTTTCTATATATCAATTCTCCAATTCCTTGGATTATCAATACCATGACAAATAAAATAATGACAATCGCGTACATCATTACATCATCAAACCGCTGGTATCCATAAGTCAGGGCAACAGCCCCCAAACCTCCGGCTCCTACCGCTCCAGCTAGGGTCGTACTGGCCAGAAACAGGATGGTAGTGGTGGTCAGTCCAGCGACAATAGAAGGTAAGGCTTCTGAGAGTAACACCTTAAAAATAATCTGTGAATCAGAAGCACCAAAAGATTTTGCGGCTATAACCACGTTTCTGTCTACTTCTAGCATACTCATTTCGATATACCTGGCAATCACAGGAAAAGCGGCAATAGTAAGGGGGACAATGGCCGCTTTCTCTCCAACAGAAGTTCCTACAATAACCCTTGTTAAAGGAGAAATTGCAACGATTAATATAATTACCGGAAAAGATCGGATCATATTGATCGTAAAATCTAATACTCTGTAAACTTTCTTGTTTGGCTTAAGCCCATATGGAGATGTTAAGACCAAGAAAACGGCAACAACGCTACCAATAATAAGTCCTAATATCATAGAGAAAAAAAGCATTCTTAGCGTAGCTAACAAAGCTGGCCAGATGACTTTTGGTAAATACTCTATCAATCTTGTGTCTGCAAAGTTAAGAAACATCAATTTCAGCTCCTTTGCCACAGGTATTCACCAAAGTGTATTGAATCCCATTTGCTTCACAATAGGCCTGTGTCGCATCCACCTCATGGTTATGAACGCTGATATAAAGGTGCCCAAATCGGCTGTTTTTCGATTGCTCAATATTGGCTGATACAATGGAAAATTTGATTTGATTTTCAGAAGCCAGTTTCCATAAGAAGTTCTTATCAATATCTGTACTGCGTACCGCCAGCTTTATCACCGTTTGATTTTCCGGAACACTGATTAACTCTTGTCCTACCAAGTCCTTCAGCGCTAAAGATTCTTTTAGAAATATGTTTTCTACCGTATCCTCAGCCACGATACTTCCTCTCGCAATAATAGCTACCTTATCACAGATGCTTTTCACCACGGACATCTCATGGGTTACCACCATAATGGTAATTCCCAGCTCCTTATTGATATCAGCTAATAGCTTCAAGATCGAATCCGTTGTATTGGGATCAAGGGCAGACGTTGCTTCATCGCATAGAAGCACGCTGGGATTTAGGGATAAGGCTCTTGCGATGGCTACTCTTTGCTTTTGCCCTCCAGATAATTCGCTGGGCATGGAATTTTTTTTATCCAACAGTCCCACTAGATCCAGCAACGCTTCAGATCGGGTTTCAATTTCTTTTTTATCATACTTCCAGCACTCCATAGGCAGCGATACGTTTTCAACAACATTTCTTCGATGAAGAAGCGCAAAATCCTGAAAAATCATGCCTATCTTTTTTCTAAAGTTTCTCAGTTCTTTTTCCGTTATGGAAGCTAAATTAACACCCTCAACAATCAAATCTCCCGTATCAAATTTTTCCAATCCATTGACACATCGTAATAGCGTAGATTTACCTGCGCCACTTTGTCCAATAAGGCCATATATTTCCCCTTTTTCGATAGAGAGGTTAATTTTTTTCAGTATGTCACTATGGTGATAGGATTTGTATAAATTGTGTATCTGAATCATTTTCTATTCCCAACCTGTCAAAGCAGTATTTTTAATATTCCTCATTATAGACGATCACAAAAGCGCCGTCTAATATGAATTATTGATACATTTATAAGGTTTATCTATCGATCATTCCCAAGACTTCCTATAGCCCATATCTCGAGGCTATATAATTCTTCCCACTCCCACCTCTTTCCAAAGAATTGCCTGACAATATGCCTAAATAGCCGAATAGCCGAATCGTTCAATTATCTCGATAAAGATTATGCTATAATAAACTTATCCGGAAATACTCCTCACGACAGATCACCGTTTCTTTCTGTCAAAGAAAATAAGGAGTAGGTAGTGCCGAAAGTATATTCGCAAAATTCTATTAACAAGAAGGAATGGAAAGGAAGTGAAAGGATGCATACGAAACCGAAATGCTTGTTAGTTGTTTTAATGGTATTTTTGCATGGCTTTTCCGTGTATAGTCAACCACCGGTATCCGTCCTTGTCAATGGTGTACCAGTTAACTTCGATGTCAATCCCATCAACCTAGAAGGCAGAATCCTCGTTCCCCTACGAGGGATATTTGAATCTTTGGGCGTAAGTCCTCAATGGGATGAGAAAACCCAAACAGTGACGGCACAAACAGAAAACATTCAGGTAACACTTCCTATCGGAAGTAAACATCCTACCGTCAATGGGCAGGTAGTGGAACTGGATGTGGCAGCGATGATCCTTGATGGAAGAACCATGGTCCCAACCAGATTTATTGCCGAAAGCCTTGGCGCTACCGTTGATTGGGATGAAGCCAGTCATACCGTTGTCATTCGTGAATCATCAGTGGAAAAGACAGATGATAGTATCCGTGACAAAGCATATATTCATGAAAAGATGGGATTTCATCTCACCGTTCCATCCCACTGGGAAGGTCGATACCTTATCGAAGAAACAGAGGATTCCGTCTCCTTCTATAGCCAAAGTGTGCGGGATGTAGAAGGCTTCCACTGGGGCGGATGGTTGTTCACTATCTACAGAACAGAGGATACACCAGAAATTCGTGAACAAATCAAAGAGGGCATTACTCCTTCCGAAATCATTGCCGAACAGCATGGGGTTTTGTTTAAAAAGATAGGCCCTTCCGATGTTCAGTTCCCTCATGAAAATCAAAGGGTCACAGAGGAGTATTTTGCCTTGTATGACGAAACTCACCTTATTACCGACAGTTTTGCTTTTCGTTAGCTACAAAGATTTCCCATGACCATTTTTATGATCACGGGAAATCTTTGCCCCTCCTCTCCTCTTCAATCACTAGATATTACCTAAGGATGCGATGAACATAATGAACACAGTTCAATTGACGTACACCCTATTATTATTATCTACCATACTTTGCTCATTTTTCTTGCTTCGATATGCTTATAACAGAAGAAAAATGCCTGCCGCAAAGTATTTTATGATGCTATTGATAATGGCCGCTTTCTATAGTATGGCTTATGTCGGAGAGATAAATGCAAAAGACTTTTCTACGGCCATTTTCTGGTTTAATGTTCAGCATATCCCCATCCCTATCCAACATTACCTGTGGATGCTGATGAGTTTAGAATATTCAGGAGCATCTAAAAAAATAGTTCAACTAGCTAAATACGCAGGACTTTATCATCCAATTTTCTATATACTTATCTTTTTTACAAACAATTATCACCAGCTCTATATTTCCTCTTTTCAATTTGAATCTAACGGATATTTCGAAGTTATAGTTACCACTAAAGGTCCCTTATTTATGGTGTTGGTTGCCTCCGGAACTTTTTTAGGCATTATCTCGATGTTTTTTTATATCAAAGGATTACTGCGTGCTTCAGCCTATCATAAGAATGGCTATGTCATTATGATTATCGCTTCCTTACTACCATGGATGACAGTCTACTTAAATGCCAGTAATAGAAGCTACCTGGGTATCGATTATTTCCCGATTGTATCCGGCTTATCAGGCATTCTCTACATATTCGGAATATTCTATTTTAGAGTTTTCAATACAATTCCCCTCGCAACAGAAATTGTCTATAAACAGTCCAACGAAGGCATACTTTTGATCGATGTCAACGATCATGTCATCGATGTAAATGATACCCTGCTACAACTTTACCCTGACTTAAGGACAAGGCCCCAGCATTATACTTTTACTTCTTTTCTAAATCATCATCCGGAATTAAGAAAGATTAAGGATAGTCATTATCTGCCCCAGTTTACATTACCCATAAAGGGAGGAATTGGTTATTACTCAGCCAAAGTGACCAGCATTTTCGGAGAAAGTCATCTGGAAATTGGTAAAATAGTAACCATTACCGATATCACTCTTTTTATTGAGAATCAAAAGGCTTTAGAATCCATTGCTACTACAGCATTGGACAAAGCCGAAACAAGTGAACTTTCTTTTCTGCAAGCCCAAATCAATCCCCATTTTCTGAACAATACTCTAAGTGTGATTGGCGCCATGATTAATCGAGATCCTGTTGGAGCTAGGGAACTTATTGGAAATCTCGGAGAATACTTGACTAATAGATGCTATTTCGACCATACCAACCCTATGGTTTCGCTAGAGGAAGAGCTGGAAGCCGTGAACACCTATGTTGCTATTGAAAAAGCCAGATTCGGTAACCGGCTCAATTTCCATGTGGTGTGCACTAACGTGCCTCAGGTATATATCCCGAGGTTAATCCTTCAACCCTTAGTGGAAAACGCCATTCAGCACGGTATCCTAAAAAAAGCCGATGGCGGTAATGTATGGTTACTCATCAACAAAAGAAACGACGAAGTATTCTTCGAAGTAAAAGATGATGGTGTGGGTATCGGCGAATCCCAGAAAATACTGTCAGGAAAAAATGGGAAAGGAGTCGGAATCCCCAACATTCACAAAAGACTTCTGAGTCATTACAAAAACGGGCTCACCATTGAAAACACTGAAGAACAGGGAACATCTATTACTTTTTCTGTACCCTATTCCTCAAAGCCAAAGAATCCTTCTGCCGTAAAATAACCGACATGTGTCAGAATCCTGTTAGAATCATATGCTACATTTGTAAGTAAGATTGTATCCTACGATTCATAGTATTTACTTGCATGAAAAGGTATAGTGTGAACCAACTATCCAAAAGTAATTTGTTTCTTATCAAATGAGCCCCTCTGTCTAGTAATAGCAGTAAATACACCACCTGTTTTAGTATAAGAATTTCATGCTCTGACTAACCACCTAAACAGATAAAATATCCCCCGGAGAAAGGAAAATGAATATGGATCAGTATATTGGAGAGATCAGAATGTTTGCAGGTGATTATGCCCCAAAAGATTGGGCGCTGTGCAACGGTCAATTGTTGAATATTAATGAACACAACTTTCTTTATAGCTTAATAAACAAAGCCTACGGCGGAGATGGAGTAACCACCTTTGCATTACCAGACTTAAGAGGGCGAATTCCAATTCATCAAGGAAGAAGCAATAGTGGAAAAACCTATACTCTCGGAGAAACTGGCGGAACAGAAGAAGTAACCTTAACCTATGCACATTTGCCAATTCATAATCACCATATAACAGCTACATCAACAGAAGGAACAGAAATATCTCCAGAAGGAGCATCCCCTGCGAATAAGATACCACAGTATACACAAGAAATCGAAGCGCTAAGCCATATGAGTACAGAGTCAGTTTCCTATGAAGGCGAGAACGATCCTCATAATAATATGATGCCTTATTTGTCAATTAATTATATCATTGCCCTTACTGGTTTGAAACGACAATCCTTTTTTGAGCAGAAAAGGTAAAGAGCATGGCCTATCCCGTTAATATCCAATTAGAGAATGAATCATTTGAAATAAGGAGGTATATTAGAGTGGAATTTTTTTTAGGTGAAATCAAACTATTTCCTTTCCCCTTTGCACCAGAAGGCTGGGCGCTTTGCGATGGTCAATTACTACAAATAAACCAACATTATGCTTTATACTCATTATTAGGTACAGCCTATGGCGGAGATGGAATCACTACCTTTGCACTGCCCGACTTAAGAGGCCGCGTACCTATTCATTTAGAAGCAGGTCAAACCGGAGGAGTAGAAACGCAATGGCTTACAGTGAGTCAAATCCCAAGACATACTCACACCTTTTATGCAAGCACCACCTTTTCAGATGAAAGAGAAGCCGTAGGCAATCTGTTGGCAAGCGATGAAAGAATGCCATACAAGAAAAACCCCATTTCAACGGTTAATATGAGTAATGTGGCTCTATCATACAGTGGAGAAGCTCAAGTCCACAATAATATGCAACCTTATACAGTGTCAAATTTTTGTATTGCATTAGAAGGTGTTTATTCAAATAAAAACTAAAACGGAGGCTCACAAATGACCCCATTAATAGGAGAAATTCGTATTTTTGCAGGAAATCACCCTCCAGAAGGTTGGGCTTTTTGCGATGGTCAAATCCTTGAAGTTTCACAAAATCCTGCATTGTTTTCTATCATAGGCCCTAGATACGGTGGAGATGGGTACAGAACATTTGCATTACCGAATCTAACAGGAAAAGCACCCGTTGGTTGTGGACAGGGAGAAAACTTAACTAAAAGAGAATTAGGGTCTACAGGAGGATCTTCTACCGTAAGATTAAGCAATAGACAATTGCCTAGGCATCATCATATTCCTCAGTGTACTACCATATCGGGCACACCAGTGAGCAGTCCTGAAAATGCGGTTTTTACAAATATAAGAGGAAGACATCCTGCTGCTTATACCACTGTAGCAAATGCGAAACTTGCATCCTACACTGTACAAATAGCCGGTGAAGGAGAACCCCACGAAAACATGCAGCCCTATTTAGGTTTAAGTTTCATCATAGCCCTACAAGGTATATATCCCATTAGGCCGTAGCCTGTTGAATATAATCACACATAGAACTTTATGTAAGAAAGGAAACATGACATGCATAAAAAAATATTTCGAGTTGCTTTATGTATATTGTTATTATTGCTAATAACAGCTGGACATAGCAACTCCTTTGCCAGTGAACTTATAATTGATGTAGAAAGAGATAAGTTTGTAGAGCTTGACAACTACGGACTTTTCTTATCATACCCAGATGGCGTCGATCCTGATACGGCATCGCCGGGACCTAATAACAAGATTTTCGTTGGCTATGATCCTTCTTTTGGTATGGATATAGGCGTCATCGGATTTGATTTAAGTGATATTAACAGAAATAAGACCATCAAAAGTGCAAAGCTGCGTTTTTTTGTAATTAATAACCAACCCCATAGCTTTATTACTATCTATGGGTCCCTTGTCGATGGATGGGCAGAATATGACACGATAATTCCTAATCAGGATTTTTTAATCGTAGAAGGGGATACCGCTTATTCAATCAATCATCAGGTACAATACGATGTAACGAATTATATTAACATGAAAGCCTCTGCTGGTAATCAGGCAACTTTTGTCATCAGCGGTCCCCAATCTGAATTTGGGTATATTACTTTTCCAGATAGAAGCAATATAGATCCTCGATATCAAAATCAGTTCCATAAAACCCATCTGATAATAGAATATGAGCTTGCCCCACCAACAGGAACAGTAAGTATAAATGAAGGGGCCACCTACACAAAAAACAGCAGTGTCATATTGGCCCTTTCGGCCAATGCTTCAGGAGCAGAACCAATAGAAATGAGATTTTCCAACGACAATCTAAATTGGAGCAATTGGGAATCCTACTCAACATCAAAGACATGGACATTGTCAACGGGTGATGGAGAAAAAAATGTTTATGTTCAATACAAGAATAACGAAGACATATTAAGTGTTGATGAAATAAGCGACAGCATTATTTTAGACACCACAGCACCTGTTGGCACAATAGAAATCAATGCTGGCGATACAGAAACCACATCAGCTAATGTCACACTCTCCATAACAGCGGATGATGGAACAGGTGTAGGAAACATTTCCATGCAGTTCTCCAACAATGGTACAGACTGGAGCCAATGGAAGCCCGTGGACGACACCTATCATTGGAGTGTAAGTGACAGCTATGGTATGAAAACCGTGTACATGCGATTGAAGGATGCATTAGGCAATACCAGCGAAGCCTATTCTAATACAATCAGATATAAATCCATACCTGTGCCACATCAAAACAACACTATCTCTGGGAATATCAATGAGTTGTTAGTTTTTCAGGCAGAAGACTTTTTATATGACAACGGGGATGGCAGTCCTATACAAAAGATAAGGATAACTTCCCTGCCTGTAAATGGACAGCTGCTACTCAATAATAATAGCATTACAGTAGATCAAGAAATATTGGTGGAAGATATCCCTTTATTAACGTTTCTTCCAGAAGACCATTGGAGTGGCATTACTACTTTTGAATGGAAATGCAAGGATGCCTCTAATTACTCGATTATCTCAGGAGAAATCACCATAAGCATTGCCGCTTTACCCAACAATACCAACTTAAGTGATCTCGCTCTCTCCAGTGGCACTTTGGATCCAGCGTTTCAAAGTAATACCACCAGCTATACCGCCAGTGTGAGTAATGCGGTCACCAGCATCACCGTCACTCCCACCGCTGAAGATCATCTGGCCACAATCGCTGTTAATGGCACGCCGGTGACCAGCGGTTCAGCCAGTGGGGCTATTGCGCTGCCCGTTGGTACCACCACCATCCAGGTAGTAGTCACCGCCCAGGATGGCTTCACCACCAAAACCTATATCCTAGAGGTGCTCCGACGCCAACCAACCAGTGTCACCGTCAGCCCTGCCAGCGTAACAGGTCATATGGATTTTACACAAACTTTTACCCTTAGCCTGGAACATGAAACGGTGACAGGCGCTGTTTATGCTTCCGATATAAACTTGTCAGGTGCCTTTAACGACCTTACCGTTGACCAGGTCAACCACACTTCTGATACTGTCACCGCTACCCTTACTGGCCAACTGGATCAGGCAGGGGTGGGGAAAATATGGATTCATGAAAATCGGTTGTCCAACAGTACACTGCCTCTCAATGCTGAGGTAATAGTGACGCTTTTAACCATTTCTTACGATGCCAATGGTGCCACCAGTGGTACTGTGCCCGAGAGCCGTTCTTGTGCCACCGGTGCTTCCATCACTGTTTCTGATAACACTGGCAATCTTCATAAGGCGAGCCACCGCTTTGCCGGTTGGAACACCCAGGCCAATGGCCAGGGCATTCACTACACTGCCGGTGAGGTTTTTTACATGGGACCATCTCATCTCACTCTCTACGCCCAGTGGACAGCAACACCTTCCGACACTGACAACGGTGGTGGTTCTGGCGGTGGTTCTGGCGGTGGTTCTGGCGGTGGTTCTGGCGGTGGTTCTGGCGGTGGTTCTGGCGGAAGGTCTTCTAGCACTACCACCGATCCTGCTCAGCCAGCTGTATCGCCAGCGGACGATTCAATGGCGTTGCGGATCAACGGCGAAGCCTATGTGGCAGGAACTGAACGATTAACGACCGTACAAGGAGAACAACTTGTTCAGTTAACCGTCGATACCGAAAAATTTCTGCAATTATTGGATCAAGTGCAGGAGTCTGATAAAAACAACGTGCTAGAACTTCTTTCTGCCACTCCCAACACTACTCGATTAACGGCCCTCTTGCCAGGGGAGATGTTACAGAAGATGGCAGAGCTGAATCTTGATCTGGCTATTGTCACAGAGAATCTGACCTATACGATTCCTGCCAAAGCCATTAACGTGGCAGATGCAGCCTCTGCACTGGGAATCGATGCTGATTCCCTGGAAGATATGGAGATCGAAGTGCAAATAACCTTTTTAAGTAAAGAAAAAGTGAAGGAGATGAAGAAAAAAGCGGAGGAGAATGGCTATGAAATCGTTTTTCCACCAGCATCTTTCAGCGTGGTTGCCACTTCTACTGTTACAGGCGAAAAAAAAGAAATCACCATCACCCAGTTTGACCGTTATGTATCCCGTACCATTTCACTGCCCTCAGGACTAAACCCCGAAACAGTGACAACGGGAGTTGTTTATCATCCTGATGGCTCTTTCTCTCATGTCCCCACCACTATTTTTGAGAAAGACGGTAAATGGTATGCCCAGTTACGTTCTTTAAGCAATTCGACCTATGCTGCCATCCACCATACGGTTACGGTGCCTTCGGTTAAGCACCACTGGTCGAAAGCTCATGTGGAAGATTTGGCTGCAAGGCTAATTATTCCTTCCCCAGAAACCTTTATGCCCGATGAATTGATTACCAGAGGTGACTTTGCCGTCTATGTCACAAAGGCTTTGGGCCTTTCCCATTCTGACATGAGTGAGATAGGTGGTTTTATGGATGTGGATCACACTCACCCCTTATTTAAGGCCATTACCATTGCCTCACACCATGGGATTATTTCCGGTTATCCTGACGGCCGTTTTCGACCAGAGGCCTCCATTACACGTCAGGAAGCCATGGTTATGTTTGCCAAAGCCATGCACCTGGCAGATTACCAGTGTGCAACACCTTCCCGTATCGCTGCTTATACTGATGTCCACACCATGGCTGACTGGGCTTATGCCTACGCTGACGAAACCACTCGGGCAGGAATCTTCACAGGAAGAACGCCTGACACCCTTGATCCGTTGGGTACTTTCACCTATGCCGAGGCTGCCACGGCTCTTCGGAATCTGCTGATACAAGCAAATTTAATTGAACGTTGACGAATGGAGTTGAAAGCCTATGATAAAAGCCATTGTAGTTGACGATGAATGGTATACTTTGGAAGAAATCAGTGATTTTCTTATGAAAACCAAAGATTTTCATGTGGCAGGAAAGTATCAGAACCCATTAAAAGCACTTGAGGAAGTGAAGGCTATCCTTCCTCAAGTGGCTTTTATTGACATTGATCTACCAGAAATGGATGGTATTACTTTATCCGAAAGACTATTAGAACTGCATGCTGACATAATGATTGTTTTTATCACCAGTTACAACCAATATGCTATTCAGGCTTTCGACTTGAACGCCATTGATTATCTTTTGAAGCCTATTAAAGAAGAAAGATTTATCCGTATGGTGGAAAAAGTTAAACAGGTAGTTAGCACTAGAAAGCAACCATCATCCTCATTTCTTGATATTAAAGTGTTTGGTCCATTAACTGTCAGCTTTAGGGATACACCCGTGAAATGGCAACGAAGCAAAGCAAAAGAGGTTTTTGCTTATCTCCTTATGAACCATGGCTGCTATGTGCATAAGGAAACCATTATCGAGGACCTTTGGCCAGACTATGAGCCTAAAAAAGCACTGAGCATATTGCAGACATCCATCTATAAAATCAGAAATCTTTTTACACAAGCAACTCATGTTCTTCAGCTGGATTATAACAACAATGGTTATTGTCTTTCGATTACCGAGGGGTACTGCGATTACTTTCAACTCTTAAAAGCATTATCCAGCTATCGGAAACACGATTCTTCTACTTATGATACTATTGAACAAGCAAGCATTCTATTCGGAAACGGATTTCTTGCTGAAGAAGGATATTTGTGGAGGTTAGAGAAAGATCAACAACTTCGAGATCAGTTGATAATGAGCTTAAAAGAAATGCTTATTGTCCATCAAGAAAACTCCTGTCCAGAAAAAGTTATCACAACATTAAAGAACATTACGCGTTTGGCACCTTTTGAAGAAAGTATGAACTATAGGCTTATAAAAATGTATCTGGAGACGAACAACCGATTGGAAGCGGAACAACATTACCAATGGGTGGAACAAACTTTGAAAAAGTTTTACGATGCAAAACCCTCCAACAAAATACGACTGCTCCTATTAAACCGGTAATCTTCAACCATCCCTCCCTTATTAACCTAGTAGCATACAAACCCCGTTCTAACACAATGTAGACAGGCTCCCCGAATAAATCAAAATACCAGATGCCACTTTTTTCGGCGTCTGGTATTTCTTTTCTTTCTTTTTATCTTTCTTCGTCCTGTCCAACCCTTTCATTTTTATCTGCTG